>NZ_JBITTH010000009.1:0-333969 GCF_044541755.1 Streptomyces sp. NPDC085524 | reverse complement strand
GATGCGGCGGATGACGGCGTTGGACACGGACGAACCTTCCGACGGGAACAAGGACGGTCGCGGCATGCCGGAGACATGCGTGAGCCACTCACGCGGAGGAGAGGGGTTCGTGGGCGGCGGGTGAAACAACCCCGTGCCGCCCGGCGACTCATCCAGTTCTACCGACGCCCCCAGCGCCTGGCAACGACCCCGATTACTAGCCGCCCTCGCAGGACGGGCCCGACGACCCCGCAGCGGGCCGGTGAGGGGAAGGCCGTGCGGCACGCTCAGGGACTACTAGCCCGGCTCGTATGTGACCTGGGTCCTGTGGGGCGCCTCACCGGCAGGGCCCCCGAATCTCACCGACGGTAGCCGGCCGATCCCCGGACGGACACGGGAGCGTCCCCGGTCCGACCCGCGGATCCGGGGGCTCGGCGATTCGGCCAAGCGGCCCGCGGACGGAAGCCCAGCGCGCCACGGGTCGGTGCACCGGGCACGCTCCGCGTCGCCTGCTGCCGCACGGATTCCATCCCGACTGAAATACGTGTGTTCGACACCCGGCAGCCGTCGTTTACCTCGACAACGCCACCCAATTGACCGGCCAGGAGGACCAGTTGACCTCAGCCGACACCCGCAGCCCGCAGATCCCGGCCCCACCGCCCCCACCTCCGCCCGCAGAGATCACCTACAGCGGGCAGTACTCCGTCAATCCGCTCGCCGAAGTCTCCTTCCGGCAGATGTGCGCGCAGCTCCCGGCCGTCCTTGGCCGGATCGCCCTGCTGTCCTGGCGGACCGACCGGCGGGCCGTACGGCTCCTGGTCGGCTGCCAGGCCGTCACGGGCGTTTCGGCCGCCGTGCTGCTGGCCGCCACCGCCCGGGCCATGCGCCCCGTGCTCGGGGACGGGTCCGCCGGTGACCGGCTGCGCGACGCGCTGCCGGCGCTGCTCGTGGTGGCGCTCGCCGCCGCGCTCGGCCGTGCGGCGGGTGCGGTGGCCTCGTACGCCGAGCGGCGGATCACTCCGCGGCTGACGACGGAGGTGGACGCCGCGCTCGTGGAGGCGGTGTGCCGGGTGGAGGCCGCGGCGTACGCGGAGAGCGGC
The DNA here is from genome assembly GCF_044541755.1 of Streptomyces sp. NPDC085524. Lineage (NCBI taxonomy): Bacteria > Bacillati > Actinomycetota > Actinomycetes > Kitasatosporales > Streptomycetaceae > Streptomyces > Streptomyces sp. NPDC085524. Next base: position 332,890 of record NZ_JBITTH010000009.1, on the reverse strand, counting down.
TTCTCCGACCGGCGTGAAGCCGCGGAGATGGGCGTGATCCGCAGCCATGTGATGGTCACCGATGCCCAGCGCTTCGTGGCCGCGCTGATCCGCATGGTCACCGCCGGCGGTGTGCTGTCGGTGCTGAATCCGCTGATGCTTCCGCTGCTCCTGCTCGCCGTGCTGCCGGCCGGCGTCGGAGCCGTCCTGACCGCCCGGGTCGACTACGAGATCCACTACGCGAACGTCGCCGACCGCAACGTGCGCGGGATGATGCGCTGGTGGGCGACCGAGTCGAAGTACGGCGACGAGGTCCGCGCCAACTCGATGACCGACTACCTCGTCTACTGGCAGCGGGCCCTGTCGGACCGCTGCGACCGGCGCACCCTGGCCGCCGCGCCGCGGACCCTGCGGATCGCCCTGCTGTCCGCGCTGGCGGGCGGGGTGTTCCTCGTCGCCACCTGGGGCGCCCTCGCGTGGCTGGCGGTGTCCGGCCGGGTCGACCTCGCGGTCGCCGCGACGGCCGTGATCGCCGTCCAGACCACGCTCGCCGCGCTGTCCCAGGTCGTCGTCAACGGCGCCGCGGTCTTCCACACCAGCCTCTACCTGGGCGACATGCAGGCCTTCCTCGACGAGGCCGCCGGCCGCGCGCCGAAGCGCGGCCTGCGCCGGCTCACCGCGCCGGTCGCGGAGATCCGGCTCGAGGAGGTCGTCTACCAGTACCCGGGCAAGGACAAGCCCGCCATCGACGGTGTGTCCCTCGCCCTGGAACGCGGACAGATCCTCGCGATCGTCGGGGCGAACGGCTCGGGGAAGTCCACGCTGACCCGGCTGCTGACCGGGATCTACCTGCCCGACAAGGGCAAGGCCACGTGGAACGGCACCGACCTCGCCGAGGTGGATCCCGGCACGGTGTGGGCGAACACGGGGCTGGTGCCGCAGATCTTCGCGCAGTGGCCCCTGCGGGTCCGCGAGAACATCACCCTCGGCCAGCCCCGCACCCACGACGACGCCCCGGTGTGGGAGGCCATCGACGCGGTCGGCCTGCGTGAGGCCGTCGAGGACCTTCCCGCGGGCCTGGACACGCTCCTCGCCCGGGACGTCTTCGGCGGTTCGGAGATCTCCGGCGGGCAGTGGCAGCGGGTGGCGTGTTCCCGCGCGCTGTACCGCCGCCCGGCGCTGCTGATCCTGGACGAGCCCACCTCCCAGATGGACCCGCGCGGCGAGCATCTGATGTTCGAGCAGATCAAGGCCATCGCCGCCGACCGCATCACCATCGTGGTCACGCACCGCCTGGAGAACACGAAGATCGCCGACCACATCGTGGTGATGGAGCACGGGCGGATCACGGAGCAGGGCCGGTACGAGGACCTCGTCCACGCCGGCGGGACCTTCGCGGAGCTCCTGGAGCTCTCCCAGGACCGCTGACCGCCTCGTTCGCGTTCTCCGCCCGCTGGTCCGCGCCGACGGTCGCCTGCCATGGGACGTCAGGGCCGGGGCATCGAGCCCCGGCCCGCCCACAGGGCCGCTTCTTCCAGCTGGGCCTCCGTGAGCCCGGACCGGCGGGCGAGCTCCTTCAGCCCGATGCCTCCGGGGTGCGCGGCGTGAACCTGGGCGAGGCGTCCGGCCCACAGTTCCGCGTACGTGAAGGGCCTCCCGCGCAGGATGGCGGTGAGCTGGCTCAGGTGGTCGGGCCCGCAGGCGGTGACGGGCCGGTTGCCGTCGTGGGCGGGGTCCGCCGGGTCGATGTAGGAGGAGTCGGGGACGCGTGCGTACTGCCCCGATCCCGGGGTGAAAGACGTCCTGCACAGGCCGCATTCTTCGGGTTCGGGCCGGGGGACGGCGGCGGCGATCACGGAACACCCCCGAAAGGGCGCGCGGCGCTGTGCAGATCGATTTCACCGCCCGCGTGCGGCGGAGCCGTCGGCCGGGGGGATCGGGGGATGGGGTTCATGAGCCCTCCACGACCTGATCGGGTGGTTGGAACACATTGTCGACCGCGCCTGCTCATACATCAACGATTACACGAAAATCATCACATGTAATCGCATGCGTGGGCGAGTAGGGGCAAAATGGAATCCATGCCAGAGCTGCGTGATCACCGCTCGGAGTGGACGTTCCTGACCACCCATGCTCGCGTCCTGCTCGCGATCTCCCGGGATCCCGGCGTACGCCTCCGCGATGTCGCTCTGATCTGCGGCGTGACCGAACGGACCGCACAGGCAGTCGTCGCCGACCTCGAACAGGCCGGGTACCTCACCCGGCGCCGGGCCGAGGACGGCCGCCGCAACCACTACGCGATCGTGCCCGGCGCGCCCTTCCGCCACCCCGCAGAAGCCGGGCACGAGATCGCCGGCCTCCTCGCACTCCTCGCCGAACCGAACCACACCGACCAGGGCAACGGCTGAACGGGGGTCAGAAGGCGCCTCGGGGCAGGGAATGCGGCTTGGCGGGCCGGGCCCGCGCGGAGCCGACGCGGCCCGGGACGAAGGCCCGTACGGCACACCGCGTGCGCAGGTCCTCGAGCACCTCGGCCTGTTCTTCTGCCCGTTCCAGGAGCCGGGCGAGCCGCGCCGCGTCGATGCGGCCGTCGCTCTTCGCCAGCGACCGCAGGGTCAGCCAGCAGGAACGCTTGCCCTGGACGCCCAGCCGCATGGCCTCGAGCTCGATGACGTCGCTGAGCGGGGACCGGGAGAAGAGGCGTCCGTTGAGCTTGAGGCGGCCCGCCTTCTCCCCCAGCCACCCCAGAGCCGCCCGGGAGCGGCGTTCGGGCACGTCCAGGCTCCGCATGATCTCCTTCAGGGATTCGCGGTCCTCTGCGACCTCCTGTGCCAGGTGCGCGAGCTGAGGACCGAACGGCCTGCCGCTGTGGCTCTTCGCCGCCCGTTTCAGAAGGTCGACCCCGGCGCTGGATCCCGCCAGGTGGTCGTTGAGGTAGAGACCGAGCAGGTGCTGGGCGTCGTGTTCCGAGGACGTGCGCATGGCCGCTCTCCTCCTTCGGTCGCCGGGAAGGGGACCCACTGCGCCTACCCCCGCCCCGCCACCCCACGCACGAGGCGGCGGGTTCACGCAGCCAAGGGGGCCGTGGCCATTCCGGCCTTCTCGCGCAGGCCGGTGAGGAACTCCTCGACCGCTTCCACGGCGGTGTACCGGGGCTGCCAGCCGAGCACCTCCCGGGCCCGGGAGGAGTCCATCAGCGGCAGCCTCAGCACGGCGTCGAAGAGGTCCGGGGACGCCGGTACGAAGTGCAGGCGCCAGGCCGCCGCGAGCGCCGCCCGTACCGCCGCCTCGGGCATGCGCACGGGCCGCGACGCGAGGATGCCCGCAAGGACCCGTGCGTCCAGCGGCGGATCCGCGGCGAGGTTGAAGGCGCCGTGGACGGGGCGGGCGGCCGCCGCCACGTAGGCGGCTGCGGCATCGTCGGTGTGGAGGGCCTGGAAGCGCAGTCCCGGCAGGTCGGGCACGGCGGGGATCAGGCCGGGCCGGACGAGTCGGCCCGGGAGCAGCGAGCCGGCGAAGATGCGGCGCTGCTCGGAGGCGGCCTCCCGCTTGAACAGGAATCCGGGGCGCATCCGCACCACCCGGATGCCGGGGTGGGCCGTCTCGAAGCCGTCGAGGAGCCGTTCGACGTACGCCTTCTCCCGGCAGTACGCGGCCTGCGGCCACCCGTGGGTGGGCCAGGACTCGTCGACCGTACGGTCCTTGGGGCCGGGCGAGTACGCGCCGACCGAGGAGGCCTGGACGAGGGCGGGCACGCCTGCGGCGGCGACGGCGTCGAAGACGCGGATGCTCCCGAGGACGTTGGTCCGCCAGGTCTCGGCGGGATCGTGCGTCGGCTGGAACTTCCAGGCGAGGTGGATCACGGCGTCGGCCCCGGCGAATTGCTCCGCGAGATCGCCTCCGCCGGGCTCGATGTCCACGGCGTGCCAGCCGGTCTTGGCCGGCCGCCAGGCCGGGAGCCTGCGGGCCAGGCCCAGGACGGAGCCGACGGAGGGGTCGGCGGCCAGTGCCCGGACCACGCTGGTGCCCACGTTGCCCGTGGCGCCCACGACCACGATGCGGCTGCCTGCACGGGGACCCGGGCCGTCCGAGCCGAGCCCGGAAAGGGGGAGGTGCATCATCGGACATCGCCTTCCAGGAAGGGGGTCACCGACCGGCGCCCTGCGGCGCGTCGTCGGCGAAGGGACTGCGGTCCAGTCGGCCGAGCAGGTCGGCCGGCCCGTCGTACACGGCACGGGCCCCGGCTTCTTCAAGGTCGTGACGGGGTATCCCGCCGCAGAGCAGGCCCACGCCGGTGACACCGGCCCGGGCGGCGGCCTTCATGTCCCACACGGTGTCGCCGACGAAGACGGCTCCGCGGGCGGGCGCGTCGGCGAGTTCGAGGGCGTGGTGCACGGGGTCCGGCGCCGGCTTTCCCTCGTCCACGTCGTCGGCGCTCGCGGTGGCGGTGATGGCGTCATCGGCTCCGATGGCCCGCCTCAGCGCGCCGAGCTCCGTGCTCGCCGCCGAGGTGACCAGGACGACGCGCCAGCCGCGCCGGTCGAGCGCGCGCAGCAGTTCGTCCGCCGAGTCGATCCGGGGCAGCCGGTCGAAGAAGGTGCCGTACAGGGTGTCGTGCGCGGTGGTGAGGTCCGCGTCCTCGCTCCTGTCACGCCCGTCGCCGAGCAGGTGGGCGAGGAGGTCCTCGCCCGGCAGCCCGATCGCGCGGTGGATGGCGTGCATCGACACGTCGTGCCCGGCTTGCCGCAGGGCCTCCCACCAGGACGTGACGTGCAGGTGATTGGTGTCGGCGAGGGTTCCGTCGACGTCGAACAGCGCGGCGCGGTTCACGGACGGCCTCCTTCGGGTGGGGACGGCCGGGAAGTCGGCGGCGCGCTACCCGGGCCACGGCTCCGGCGGCCCGGCTGCACGGCTTTCCACCGCGTCCGGTCCTGTGCCGCGACTACCCGCCCTGGTCCACGGCACTCACCGCGCCCCCGGGTTCTTCCGCGGAGGGCGGGGGCATGCGCCCTGGGGCCCGGCAGGTCGGAACCGGAACCCGCTCACGGTGCGCACTGCGCCCGGAACCGCGCGACCTGTGTGGGCAGCGCATGCAGGTCGCCCCCGTCGGCGGCGTCCCCGGCCAGGACATGGCCGGCGCCGACCGCGCAGGCTCCGGCCGCCAGGAACGCGGCCGCTTCCCGCCGCCGTCGCCGGGCCCACCGGCACCAGGCAGAGCCGGGGGGGACTCCGAGCGCAGGGACCTCAGGTACGACGGCCCGCCCACCGAGTCCGTGCTCGACGAGCGTGAGCGCCGCCTCGGGATCACGGCCGCGCACGATGCCGATCAGCCGGCCGCGGCTCAGTGCCCTTGCGGAGACACCCGGCCATGGACTTTGGTCCCGATCGACACTGTCTCCCGACCCTGAAAAATTCGGACGCCGCGCATGCGGGCCGGTACGTAGAGTTGCGGCGACCCGAGCGGACCAGTGGCGAGGAGTGACCTGATGATCGACGTTCGTCCCGCGGTGCCCGGCGACGGGGACGTGCTCGGCGAGATCCACGCCGCGGCCTGGGAGGCTGCGTACGCCCCCTTCTTCGCACCGGGGTTCGCCGCGCAAGCCGTGCGGGACAGGCGGGGACGATGGCACGCGCGCATCACCGGTGAGCACGGCCGGGAAACGGTTCTCCTCGCCGTCCGCGACGGGCGCCCCCTCGCCCTGTCCTTCTGCGGTCCGTCGGAGAGCCGGCCGGGCCTGGCGGAGGTCTACAGCTGTTACAGCCACCCCGACGGCTGGGGCAGCGGCGCCGCCGCCGTCCTGATGACCGAGACCCTTCGCCACCTGCGCGCGGCCGGCTTCACCCGGGTCCACCTCTGGACGCTGCGCGACACCCCTCGGTCCCGCCGCTTCTACACCAAGGCCGGCTTCTCCGAGTCGGGCGGGGAGCGCACCTTCGACTTCGGCGACGGCAACCCGCTCGTCCAGATCGAGTACGAGCGCTCCTGCAGATCCGTCAGCACCACCGGCGCCGACACCAGCGGGGATGGAACGACCGGGCCTGGGTAGCCGCAGCTCAGGCATGGGGCGTGGCCCCCGGAGATCGCGGAGGTGGGCATGGACCTGCTCGGCACGGCACGCCGCCTGCCGGAGGTGCAGGAGCGGTTGGTGCGCCTGCCCGGGGACTACCGCCCCCAGGAGGACATCTGATCCCGAACTTCCCCGCGCGACGGCCGAAAACCGTCCGGGCCCGCCGCCCCACCTGGCGCGGCCGCCCCACCGCGGCCGCGTCGATCCGGCGGGCCCCGTGCTGCTGGAAGGCCCGGTGGAGGTGGTCCTCGACGACGGCACCACCGTCGTGTCCGACCGGTTCGTCGTCGCCCTGTGCACCTGCCGCCGCACGCGTACCCCGCCGTGGTGCGACACCGGTCACCGGCACCCAGCGCCGCCCCGGCACGGAGCCGGGTGCCTGCTGCGATGCCGGCCCCGGAGCACGAGAGGAGCACCACCCGTGGTGCCGACCGCTGCCGCTCGGGCCGCTGGGACCTCCGGGGCCGAACGCGGTGGCGGCCGTGTCAGCCAGACCTTGCAGGAGGTGGGCCTCCGGTGGCGTGAGGGGTGGCGCGTGGCGGCCCGGCCGTCCTGGGCGGGCCCTCCTGGTTTTGGCCCCTGTCCTGCGGAAAGGGGCCGGATGGAGCCGGTGCGGACGGCACGGACCGCTCCGGTGGTCCCGTCCGCCGTCCGCGGGGCGGCAGTCACCCGCCCGGCCGCCGGACTCCCGCCACCCCCGTGGTGTGCCGCTCGGCCGCCCCCGGCAGGCCGTACCGTGGCCGTCGCAGGCCCGACGGGAGAGGAGGTCGTGGTGACCAGGGCCGGCAGTCGAGCGAGCCGCCAGCACCCGAGAAGGGAAACCCGGTGAACAGCCCCGACCGCGTATCGGAGGGCTGCCTGGAGGCAGCCCACCACATGAAGGAGAAGCGGGAGATCAACACCGCGGTCTTCCGTCTCACGGCCGGCGTCCTGGTACCGGAGGCCGAAGCCAACTGGACCCACGAAGAAGTGATCCAGCACCTGCCCAGGACCGAGCCGCGGCTGCTCCTCCACGAGCTGTCCTTCGCCGCGCCCGACGGCGCCCGCAGGCACGAGCAGCTGCTCATCTTCTGGGCACCCCCGGGCACCAGTGCCCAGGAGGACGTCTACACCGCCGCGTACTCGACCCTCAAAGACCTCCTTCCCGAGGTACGCGTACACCTCACGGCCCGCTCCTCGGAACACCTCGCCCATCGCAGGCTGGTCGCCCTGGCCGGCTGAACCACTCCGTCCCGGGGCCGGGGCGGCTCTCGCTGCGCTTCGGGCGCGGCATATGCATGTGGCGCCTCGCGAAGGGCAGGAGCCTGGCGTATCAGGAGGCACACCATGGTTAGCGGCAAGGGTCATACCGATCAGCGGACCACGCCCCAGGAGCAGGACCGGTACGTGCTCCGCGTGAGCGGTGACATGGACCTCGATCACGCGGAAGAGCTCCGGAGCTCGCTCATGACCGCTCTCTCCGAGGCCCCGGAAGGCTCGGACATCGTCGTCGACCTGCGGCACTCGTCGTTCTGCGACTCCGCCGGGCTCAATGCATTGCTCGCGGCCAGGCTGCAGGCCCAGGTCGCGGGGCACCGTATCCGGCTTGCGGCACCCAGCCACCAGATGATCAGACTGCTCGAGCTCACCGGATCGGCCGACCTGTTCCCTCTCGGCCCCGCGGTGGCGGATCCCCTCTGAAGGCTTGCGGACGGACCGGCCGGCGAGGTCAGCCGGCCGGTGACCAGAGGGCCGCCAGGGTCCCGCTCCCCGGCAGCAGCTCCCAGCCGCCCGGCACGTCCACCACCACGACCCCCGAGGTCGGGAATCCCGCCCTCATCCGCTCCAGCAGGTCCGCAGGGCCGCTCCCGCACAGGCCGACGGCCAGCTCGTGGATGCCCGCGTTGTGGCCGACCAGAACCAGGGAGCCGAGGCCCCGCCCGCGCTCCGCCAGTACGGATACCAGCATGCTCGGGGCTGCGTTGTAGAGCCGATCGTCGTACACGGCGGGCGGCGGGTCCCTCAGGGCCGGGACCGCGAGCTGCCAGGTCTGCCGCGTCCTGCGGGCCGGGGAGCACAGCACCAGGCCGAGCGGGAATCCGGAGTCCGCGAGCCAGCGGCCCGTCCGGGGAGCGTCGGCCCGTCCGCGCTCGCTCAGAGGCCGGTCGAAGTCGTCGATCGGCCGGTCCTTCGGCACGGCCTCGGCGTGCCGCACCAGCAGCAGTCGGCACTGGGCCGCACTGTCGGAGGCCGCTGACGCAGGGCGGGGTCCCGGTTCCCGGTACGTGTCCGTCCGCTGCGGCCCGTCCGTGCCGGGAGCGTACGGAGTGCGGGCTCCCCACGGGTCCGCGATCCGGTCCACCGAGGTCTCCACGGCTCACCTCCACCCAGGCCGGTCGGACGGCTCACGGCGCCTGCCCGCGATCCCCCCGCTCAACCCCGCTGCACTCGCGGCCCCGGCCGTGCCGCCCGCCGCCGCTCGGGTGCGCAGGAGGAGGAGCGCGATGTCGTCGGTGTTGCGGGCGGCGGGGCCGGAGGCACCCAGGACGGCCTCGACCAGGTCGTCGAGGCCGCACCCGGTGTGCTCCGCGAGGACCGAGGCGAGCAGGTCCGTGCCCCGGTCCGCGTCGACACCGGCGGCGGTGGGCTTCTCGACCAGGCCGTCCGTGTAGAACGCGAGGAGCGTGCCCGGCGGCAGCTCCAGGCGGGTGACGGGGCAGGGCTCGTCGGCCCCGACTCCGAGCAGCGGGGCCGGATCGAGCTCCACCCGGCGTGGCGGCTCCCCCGGGACGTGCACCAGCGGCGGCGGATGTCCCGCGCTGCCCAGGGTCGCCAGCCCGGCCGCGAGGTCGATGTGCGCGTACAGGCAGGAGGCGAGGAGGTCGGTGTCCAGGCCCTCCAGGAGGCGGGCCGTGCGGGTGAGGACCTCGTCGGGCGGGGCGCCGGCGGTGGCGCGGACGGCGGTGCGCAGCTGCCCCATGAGGGCCGCCGCGGCGACATTGTGGCCCTGCACGTCTCCGATGACGGCGGCGACGGTGGTGGTGGTGTCCAGGACGATGACGTCGTAGAAGTCGCCGCCGATCTCCATCCCGCGTCCGGCCGGCAGGTAGCGCCCGGCGATCTCGAGTCCGGGCACGGTGGGCAGGCGGTGCGGGAGGAGTGCCTGCTGGAGGCCGTGCGCGAGGTCGTGGGCGGTGTCGTAGAGGCGGGCCCGGTCCAGCGCCTGGGCGATCAGGCCGGCCAGCGAGGTGAGGACGGCGCGCTCGTCGGCGGTGAAGGCGTGCGGCCGGTCGTACGAGAGGATGCAGCAGCCGACGGGCCGGGCGGAGATCATCAGCGGCAGGAAGGCCCAGGCCTGCTTGCCGCTGATCCAGGGGGCGCGGGGATAGGCGTCGGCCAACTCCTGCGGGCTGCCGAAGAAGGCCGGGGCGCCGGTGGCGAGCACCTGGCCCGCCGGGGTAAGTGCCGTGTCCAGGGGCAGGGCGTCGAGGCGGTCGATGACGGCCCGGTCGTATCCGTGATGGCCGGTGATCTTCAGCCGGCCGGAGTCGGCCGCGGAGAGTACGAGGGCGTCTGCTCCGAAGGCGGGGAGGATCTGGTGGGCGACGAGTTCGACGACGTCACGGACGGCGACGGTCTCGGTGAGGGCGGCCGACAGGTGCAGGAGCTGGTAGACGCGTCCCGCGTCGGCGCCGCCCGGCCCGGCGGGTGCTTGCCGGGGCGGGCCGGGGGCCGGGAGGGGCTGCTCCGTCCCTGCCGTCCCTGCCACTGTCCCTGCCGTCTCTGCCGTCCTCGTCGTCTCCACCGTCCCTGCCGTCACCGCCCTCGCCGCCGGGGTCGTGGCGCCGCCGGGGTCGGTGATGCGGATGCTGATGCCGCTGGCGTCCGGGTACAGCTCGAAGCGCAGTCGGCCGTCGGGGGGTTTGCGGGCGGTGAACTCGACCGGGTCCCGGCTGATCACGGCCGTCCGGTAGCGGTCCTCGACCAGCGGGACGTCGAGCCAGGGCAGGGACTGCCAGGGCCGTGTGCCGACGAGCTGGGCGGCGCTGCGGCCGAGCAGCTCGGCGGCGGTGCCGTCGACGAAGACGATCCGCCCCTCGAGGTCCAGCGCCAGGGCGCCCTCGGGCAGCCGCTCGGCCCAGTCCGCGGCGGGCTGGGGACCGTGGCCGCCGTACGGGTGCGGCCGTGCGGGCGGGACGACGCGGGGCCGTGCCGGGGCGGCGGACACCGCGTCGGCTCCGGCCTCGTCCCACGTGCGTGCGAGGCGGCGGGCTTCGGCGGTGATGTGCTCCAGTTCGCGGCGGGTGGCGTCGGCAGGATGGCTGGCGGGCCACAGCAGCAACAAGGCTCCCTTCGGACCCCTGCGGCCCGGCAGGGGGACGGCGACGAGCGCGAACCGGTAGGGCAGGGGCACGGCGGTCCTCGGGTAGACGTGCGCGAGGTCCGCCTGGGAGCCGACCCATACGAGCCGGTCCTCGCGGACCGCGTCGGCGACCGGGGTGGGGTCGTCCAGCGGGATCCGCTGCCAGGGACGGGCCACTTCCACGGGGATGCCGCACAGTACCGCCAGTGCGAGGCTGCGCCCCGGCTGCTCCCACAGGTACACGGCGCCGCCGGTGGCTCCGGTACGACGGACCGTCTCGGCCAGCGCACCGTCCAGCAGGGCGGTGTCCGCGGGCTCCGCGGCGGCACCGCCCGCGAGGTCACCGCGGCCGGTCAAGACCCACCTCCGGGTCGGGTCGCCCGAGGAGCGGGACGACACCGTGCCGGCCTCCCCGCGGGTGCGCTGCGCACTCCCCGGGCAACGTCGAACGGGCCGGCAGCAGGTCCGTCCCGTGCTGCGGTGGCCGGCGGGCCGGAGCGGGAGACACCGTCGCCGGCGGCCGCAGTCGCCCGTGGCGCCGCACCGCGGCCCCGCTGCCCCCGGGGGGCCAAGGGCAGCCGACCGCTGTCGTGGTGGGCGGCGCGGGCGTCGAGAGCGGGTGCCTGCGACCGGTCCATGTATGCCGCGTGCCCGGACTCGGGTGCCTGAAACGGCAGTCGTGCGCGTGTGTTGCCGTCCCGGGAGCGGGCAGATGCGGGGGAGGACGGACCGCGCGGAAAGCGACGTACGGAGAACCGGCATGCACAAGGCCAAGCTCGCCTACCGGCCGATCGGACTGGTGCTCGGTGCCGCCGGCGGGTTGATCGCCGGAACGGTGTTCAAGCAGGTGTGGAAGACGGTGGGCGGCGCGGGCGATGCGCCCGACGCCCTGGACGAGGATCGCGCCTGGTCCGAGGTCCTGATCGCCGCAGCCCTGCAGGGGGCGGTCTTCGCCACGGTCAAAGCGGCCGTGGACCGGGCCGGGGCCACCGGTGTCCGCCGCCTGACGGGGACTTGGCCCGCGTAGGGGCCGGTGCCACCGGGGCGGCGGGGGCCTGGTGTCGGACTTTCCGGTGTCCGCAGCCTTGGCCCCGGCGAATGCGGGTAGGCGACCGTCGAGCGAAAGGAGTTCGCCATGCCACGTGGATCCTCCCCGAAGCGGGAACGCCAGTACGAACACATCAAGGAGTCCGCCGAACAGCGCGGCGAGTCCGAGGAGCGTGCCAAGGAGATCGCCGCCCGGACCGTGAACAAGGAACGCGCGCAGGCCGGGGAGTCCAAGACCGCGAGCCGGTCGTCCATCGAGGACATGCCCGCGTCGAAGCGCGGCGGCCAACGCTCCCACAGCGGTTCCCAGGGCCCGACCAAGGACCAGCTCTACAACGAGGCCAAGCAGCGCAACATCAAGGGGCGCTCGCAGATGGACAAGGCCGAGCTGAAGCGCGCACTGGGGCACTGACAGCCGCCCGGCCGGGGGTCCTGGCCTGTACGGAAGCACCCGCTCCTGCGGAGTGCGCCGTCGACCTCGCTCCCGGCACTCGCGGAGCATCGGCCCCACCAGTCCCGTAAGTCCCTGACATCAGGACTGTCCCTTAAACCTCAGCAACCCCATCCGTCACTGTGGCATTCGGGTTATTTTCGTCAATCCACGACGTTCCCACTGCCTATGATCCACCTTCATGACAGAAAGTCAGAAGGCCCGAACGGCCCAGGACTCGGCCGACGTGGTCATCCTCGGAGCCGGGCCCGCGGGGCTGGTCCTCGGGAACCTCTTACTCGCAGCCGGAATCGACTGCGCGATCCTCGAACGCGCCGCGCGCGAGCACGTGCAGACCCGGGCGCGCGCCGGCTACCTCGCCGAGCACACCGTGCGCCTCCTCGACCGGCACGGCCTGGCCGGGGGGCTGCGCCGACGCGGACAGGAGCACGGCGTCTGCGAGTTCCGCACGGAGAGCGACCGCTTCCGACTCGACTACCGCCTCCTCGGCAGGGGCGAGCAGCACACCGTCTACCCGCAGCACGAGCTGGTCACGGACCTGCTGGCGCAGTACCTGGCCGGCGGCGGCCGGATCCGCTTCGAGACCGGGGCGGTGGCCGTCCGCGATGCCGACGGCACGCAGCCCGTGGTCGACGTGCGCGACGCGGACGGCCGCCCGAGCCGCTGGGCCGCCCGGTACGTCGCCGGGTGCGACGGACGCCACGGCGCCGCCCGGCGCTCGATCCCGGACGGGGCGGTCCGCCGCCACCACCGCGACCACGGAGTGACCTGGCTCGGCCTCCTCGCCGAGGCGCCGCCGAGCCTCGACGCCGTGGGCTACGCGATCCACCCGCGGGGCTTCGCCGGGCACATGGCCCGCTCCCCCGAGGTCACGCGGTACTACCTCCAGGTCGCCCGCGGGACCGCGCCCGACGCCTGGTCCGAGGACCGGATCTGGGACGAGCTCGCGCTGCGCCTGCGGGCCGCCGACCACGGCCCGCTCGAGCGCGGCCCGATCTCCCGGCGCACCGTCGTGGACCTGGAGTCCGACGTACTGGAGCCGCTGCGGCACGGCTCGCTCTTCCTCGCCGGTGACGCAGCCAGCCTGATCAGCCCGTCGGCCGCGAAGGGCGCCAACCTGGCGGTGCTGGAGGCGGAGCTCCTCGCCGGCGGTCTCACCGCCGCCCTCCGGCACGCGGACCCGGCGCCGCTCGACCGCTACTCGGCGCAGTGTCTGGCGTACATCTGGCGTGCGCAGGAGTTCTCGCACTGGATGATCCGGCTGCTGCACGCGGACCCGGCGGGCTCGGGCTCCGATTCGCTGTTCCAGGACCGGCTGCGTCACTCCCGCATCGAGATGCTGCGCACCTCGCGCACGCAGCAGGACTGGTTCGCGGAGAACTACGTCGGTCTCTGAGGCGTGTGTCCGTGCGTCTGCCCCCTCCCCCCGGCATCCCGCAGACGTCCCCTTCTTCTCTTTCGCCGTGCCCTGCCCCGCCCCGAAGCAACTCCCTCGCGTCCGCGAGCCGTCCTGCTACCCCCACCGAGGCGCCCCCGCGGCCTCCCGAGCACCGAAACGGACCGGAAACCAAGGATGTCCTCCCCATGACGACACCGACCGCAACACCCGCACACGGACCCGAAGCACCGCCCGCGGAAGCCCCCGACGACACCGCCCGGCTGAGCGCCGCGGTCGACTTCGTCCGCAACCAGGACACCGCCACCCTGCTCCGCCTCCTGCTGCCCGGGCTCGACGGCCTGGAATTGCGGGCGCTGGCCGACCGCTGCCGGTTCGCACACGCGGCGCTGCTCGTCTTCCCCGCCGACGGGCCGTCCCTGCGGCGGCAGTTGACGGCCTGCGGGCTCGACGCGGACGCGGTGGCGCAGCCGAGCGTCGTCGTCCGGGAGCGGCTGGCCCTGCGACACCGGCGCGAGGCGGCGGCTCTGGACGTAAGGATTCTGCGGCCCGAGGTGCGCTGCACCGACGGCGAGCGCCGGGTGGTCGAGATGTTCACCCTGGCCGTCCCGCCCGGCTCGGAGCTGGCGGACGTCGCCGTGCACGAGCGCGCCGGGGACCACGAGGCGCACATCGCCTTCGAGGTCGGGCGGCCGGACCCGCTGGTGCTGCGCGGCCTGTGCGAGACCTTCGCGCAGCACGGCGCGGTCGCCGACGGCGGCGGCTACAACCCGCACGAGGACGGCACGGTGTTCTACTTCACCGCACCCGCCGACTCGAAGGCCGGGTACCGGCGGGTCGAGCTCTACGCGAGCGGCGACCACCGCAGCGTGCTCACCCCCCACCTCGCCGCGTACCAGGCCCGGCAGCCCGCGGAAACGCTCCTGCGCCTGATGACCGGTGCGTGGACGACCCAGGCCCTCGCGGCGTGCGCGCAGTTGCGGCTGCCTGAGGCGATGGACGCCCGCAACGACGGCGGTCCCCGTGCCGTCATCGGCGTGGACGCGCTGGCCCGGGCCGTCGACGCCGACCCGGAGAACCTCGCCACCCTGTTGCGCTACCTCGCCATGCTGGGCGTGGTCTCGGCGGAGCCGGGCGGCTTCCGGCTCACCGGGCTCGGGGAGCTGCTGCGCACGGACTCCCCGGGGTCGATGCGCTCGCTGGCGCTGATGTACGGCGGGGCGTTCTACCAGTCGTTCGCGCTGCTCGCGAGTGCCGTACGGACCGGACAGACCGGCTTCGAGCAGCTCTTCGGCGAGAACCACTTCGACTACTTCGCCCGCCAGCCCGCGCTCGCCGAGCGCTTCGACCAGTCCATGGCCGCGAGCGCGCGCATGTTCGATCCGCTCCCCTCGCACCCGGTCATCGCCGCGGCCGGCGCCGTGCCCGGCCGCCGGACGGTGGTCGACGTCGCGGGCGGCACCGGCGAACTGCTCGGCCGGATCCTGGCCGCGCGCCCGGCCCTACACGGCGTCCTGCTGGAACGCGCGCACGTCGTCGAGGCCGCCCGGCGGCACCTCGACGCGGCCGGCGTCGGCGCCCGCTGCAGCTACCGGGTGGGCGACTTCGCCGACGTGCCCGCGAGCGGGGACGTGTACGTCCTGTCCCGGGTGCTGCACGACTGGGACGACGACCGCTGCCGCGAGATCCTGGGCCACTGCGCCCGGGCGATGCCGGCCCACGCCGACCTGCTCATCGTGGAGCGGCTGCTGCCGCCGGACGGCTCGCCGTCGCTCGCGACGGCCTGGGACCTCCACATGATGTGCAACGTCGGCGGCCGCGAGCGGCGGGCCGACCACTACGCGGCGCTGCTCGACGGTGCGGGCCTGCGGCTCGTCGGGCACTCACCGCTGCCGCTGGGCGCGAGCGTCCTGCACGCCCGCAAGGCGGCCCCGGCCGCGGCGGCCCGTCTGCCGGAGCCTTCGCGCCAGGGCTGAGCGGCCCGTCGCGTTCACGTCCCGCGGCGGTCGCAGCCGTGGGACGTGAACGCCGGCCCGTACCGGGGGGGGGACGTCACGGGGCGGGGCGGGGCGGGTCGAAGTCGATCGTCGGGAAGTGCTCGGTCCACTGGGCCCGGGTGATCCGGGGGTACGCGCCGGCGCAGATGCGTGCGGCGACCCTGTCCAGGCCGGTGTCCCACAGCCGGATCGTGAAGTCGTTGCCGCCGGTGGCCAGCGTGGTGCCGTCCGGGCCGAAGGCCACGGCCGGTACCGGGTTCGCGTGGCCGGTGAGGACGGCGGGAGCGGCCGCGCCGCTCACGTCCCAGAGCAGGGCCCTGCTGTCCGCGGCGCCGGCGGCCAGCCGGCGGCCGGCGGCGTCGAAGGTCAGTGTGTAGACCCAGGAGCCGGACGCCGGCAGCTGCACCGTCTTCGACGGGTGGCCGATGTCGCCTACGTCGATCAGCCAGACCGTCCGGTCCGTCCGGTGGAAGGCGGCCAGTGTGCGGTTGTCGGGGCTGAACACTCCGCCGGTCAGGGGGTCGGACCGGAACGGGGACGGCAGTTCCCGGGGGCTGCGCGGATCGGTGATGTTCCAGAACCGCAGCGAACCGGACTCGCCGGTGCTCGTCACCAGCGTGCGGCCGTCCGGCCGGAACGAGGCCGTCGTGACGTCCGGCCCGCCCTCGGCGATCCGGCCGAGCGGCCGGGGGTCGGCGGGATCGGTCAGGTCCCACAGCCCGGCCGTGCGTTGTGCCCAGACGGCCAGCAGGCGGCCGTCCGGGGAGAAGCCGGCCCCGCCGACTTCGCCTGCGCCGGGGGTGAGGACCGAGACCTGCCGCGGGCGCCGTGGATCGGCGACGTCCCAGACGCGGACGGTGGCGTCCTCGGCGGCGGTGACGAGGGTGCGCCCGTCGCGGCTGAACGCCACGGACCGGACGAACTTGGTGTGCCCGCGCAGGACCGACAGCGGCCACAGGGCCCGGCCGCCGGTGACCTGCCACAGCCGTGCGGTGCCGTCCCAGCTGGCGCTGGCGAGCACGCGGCCGCCGGGGGCGAAGGCCAGGGAGGTGACCACGTCGTCGTGGGTCCCGAGCGACAGGTCCCGCAGGTCCAGGAGCCGGTCGGAGTTGACGAGGATGCGGCCGTCCGCGCTGAACACGGCCTGGTAGGCGCCGCCCTGCACCGTGTTGGTCCGCTTCGGCTCCGCCGGGACGGTGACGTCCCAGAACAGGGTGGATCCGCCCACGGAGACGAGCGTGCTGCCGTCCGGACCGAACGCGACCGACCAGACGATCGCCGGATGGCCGAGCAGGACGGCCGGCGGCTGCGTCCGCGGGCTGCTGCCGATGTCCCAGACCCGTACGGAGTGGTCCCAGCTCCCGGTCGCCACGGTACGGCCGTCGGGGCCGAACGCGGCCGAGGTCACCGTGTCGGTGTGGCCGCGCAGGACGTCGAGGGCGATCGGATGCGCCGGGTCTTCGACGTCCCACAGCCGGGCGGTGGTGTCGCCGGTGGTCGCCAGGGTGCGGCCGTCCGCGCTGAACGCCACCGAGGTGACGGCGTCCGAGTGGCCCGGCAGGACGGCCAGCAGCCGCGGGTGGCGGGGATCGTCCGCGTTCCACAGCCGGGCCGCGCCGTCGCCGTGGCCCGTGGCGATGACGCCGCCGTGCCCGTACGCCACCCACGTCGGCGCGGACCGCTGATCGGGCAGGGTGCCCAGCTCGACGGGCGCACGCCGGTTCGCCACGTCCCACAGCCGCACCGCGCGGTCGCTCGCCGCGGCCAGCACGCGGCCGCCCCCGTCGAAGGCCACCGACCGCATCCGCCCCGGCTCGTTCAGGACGGCCAACTGCACCGGGCGGTGGGCGTCCGCCGTGTCCCACAGCCGGACCGTGCGGTCCCAGCTCGCGGTGGCCAGGACCGTGCCCTTCGGTGCGAGGGAGATCGAGACCACGTCGGAGGTGTGCCCGGTCAGCCGGCTCGTGTACGGCGTCGCGAACGCGCTCATCAGCTGGTCGCGTACGTCACCGGCGGGTGCCAGCCGGTACGCGGCCAGGTTCAGCTGCGCGGCGAGCGACGGGTTCTGCTGCCGCACCTCGGCCGCGTCGGCGGCGGCCTTGCGCGCGATGGCCACGTTGCGCTGCCGGATGGCGGAGTCGCGCGAGTCGACGGCCAGCCCGCCCGCCGTCGCCGCGATGACCGTGAGCACGGTCAGCAGGGTCACCAGCTGACGCAGGCGGACCGCCCGCCGCCTGACGGCCGCAGTCTCCCCTGCCTGGGCTTCCCGGCTCGCGTCGAGGAAGCGCTGCTCCTTGGAGGTCAGCCGGCTGTCGTCCGCGGCGGCCAGGTCCAGCGCCGCTGCCAGGCGGGCACCCCGGTACAGGGCGTGCGGGTCACGGTCCTGTGATTCCCAGGCAGCGGTCGCGTCGGTGAGCTGCCGGTGGAGGTGCAGCCGGTCCCGGTCCTCGGTGAGCCAGCTGCGCAGCCTCGGCCAGCACCGGATGATCGCCTCGTGGGTGATCTCGACGCACTCCTTGTCCAGCGTCACGAGCCGTCGCCGGGCGAGGGATTCGAGGACGAGGGCGGTGTCGGGGTTCGGGTCCAGCTCGTCGCGGGTGATCCGGCGCTTGGTGTCCTCCGTACCGTCGCCCAGCGCGGTCAGCCGCAGGAACAGCGATCTGGCGAGGTCCTGCTGCACCGGGGACAGCGCCAGGTAGGCGGCTTCGGCGGTGTGTGCGAGCGCGTGCTGGATGCCGCCGACCGCCAGATAGCCGTCCAGGGTCAGGCGGTTGCCACTGCGGCGGCGCCAGGTCTCGGCCATCGCGTGCGAGACCAGCGGCAGCGCACCCGGCTGCCCCGTCGCGTCCGCGACCACGGCCGCGAGCAGCGGGCCCGTCACCGTGCAGTCGGCGAGCCCGGCCGGCCGGGTGACGGCCTCGCGCAGCTCCTGGCTGCTCATCGGGCCGACCGCGATCTGCGCGTCGCGCATCGCCTCGACCAGCCGGGGGTCCTGGACGCAGTGGCCGTAGAAGTCGGCGCGCACGCCGAGCACCACCCGGGTCCGGCTGGTCGCCGCCGTGGTGGCCGCGACCAGCAGGGTCACGAACGCGTCCCGTTCCTCCCGGTCCGCGCAGAGGGTGAAGACCTCCTCGAACTGGTCGACCACGATCAGCGCGTCGACGTCCGGTGCGCGGTCGACCACGAGCTGCCGGATCCGCAGGTGGAGCGCCGCGGGATCGTCGAGCAGTTCGGCGACGAGCGCGCCGGGTGCCTCTCCCGTCGCCGCGGCGAGCTGGACCGCGCACTCCTCGACGGGATGCGGACCCGGCGTGAACAGCATCACCGGCCACTGCGATGCCCTGGCGCGGGCCACGAGCCCGGCCCGCAGCAGTGAGGACTTGCCGGCTCCGGACGGTCCGAAGGCCGTCAGGAAGCGGTGGTCGCGCACCTTCGCGAGCAGCTCGCCGGTCAGCCGCTCGCGCCCGAAGAAGCGGTCGGCGTCCTCGGGCTGGAACGCCGACAGTCCGGCGTACGGAGTGCCCTGCCGGTCCGCTTCCGGGGGCTCGTCGCCCCGGGCGCTCGCGGCGATCTCGGCGGCTACCGCGTGCCACCGGGTCTCCCATGCCCGGCGGTCGCCCTGGCACGCCTCGACGTACGCGAGTGCGACGGCAAGGCTCGGGAACCGGTGCCCGCCGGCGGCGTCCGACAGCGTCGTGGACGAATAGTGCGCCCGCTTGGCCAGTGCGCGGTAGGGCGGTCGTCCCGCCGCCTCGCGCAGTTTCCGAAGGTCGGCCGCGAACCGTGTGAGCGGGCCGGTGTCCAGGTCGAGCGGGCGTTCGGGGCGTGGCATTGCCTACCTCTCCGTGCCTTTCCGCAGGGCTGATGGGAGGTGATTGTCCAGCTCTTGATGTCCGGAATCCTCGTTCCGGCACCGGACAACGGCCCGCGGCTAGACATGTGCCAGCGCAACCGCGCAACGGCCATGCGAAGGAGAACCATGAGGTCCGTACGACGACTGATGCTGCTGGCGGCGACCACCGGGCTGCTGGCCGGGGCCACACTGACGGGCGCGCCCGCGTTCGCCGCGGCGCCGCTCCTGAAGTCCGACCTGAACGGAAGGTGCGTCGACATCTTCATGTTCCACCAGGAGAACGGCGCCTCCACCGTGACCTGGGACTGCACCGGCAACACCAACCAGCAGTGGCGGTGGGACGGGGAGCAGATCCGTTCGGGCATGAACGGGAAGTGCCTGGAGATCTACGGTCCCCACCTGGGCGACCAGGGATCGGTGGCCATGTGGGACTGCAACGGCGGCGCCCACCAGAAGTGGTTCCGCAACGGCGGCGAGATCCGCAACCGGGTGAACGGGAAGTGCCTCGACATCCTGGCCGGCCGGGCCGAGAACGGCCAGCTGCTGGTCAGCTGGAGCTGCAACGGTGCGCGCAGCCAGAGCTGGGACTTCTGAACGCCGGTCCGGCCCGGCACGCACTGTGCCGGGCCGGACCGGTCCCGTGCCCGGCAGCCGCCGGCCGCGAGGGGCCCTCAGCCGGTGCCGAGGCCGCGGCCGGGTGCGCTCATGTCGCCCGTGGCGGGGGTGCCGTCGGCGAGCCCGTAGCGCAGGTACACGGTTCCCTTCGGGCTGGTTTCCGGGGGTGCGAGGAGCGTGAGGTTGGTGGGCACCGCGCCCTCGTCGAACACCTTCTTCCCGACGCCGAGCACGATCGGGTGCACCCAGAGGTCGAGGCGGTCGAAGAGCTTCTCGCGCAGGAGGCTCTGGACGAGGTTCAGGCTCCCGACGACCTTCACGTTCTCGTGGCGGTCACGGATCTCGCGCACGGCCTCGGCCAGGTCCGGGCCGAGGTGCTCGGACCCGGCCCAGGAGAGGTCGGGCCGGCCGCGGGAGGCCACGTACTTCGGGACGCTGTTGAAGAGCGTCGCGATCTCGTTGTCCTCGCCGCCCTGCTGGTGGGGCCAGTAGGCGGCGAAGATGTCGTACGTCCGCCGGCCGAGCAGGAGTGCGTCCGTGCCTTCGTACGCGGCACCGATCTGGGCTCCGGCGGTCTCGTCGATCAGGGGTGCCTGCCAGCCGCCGAACGGGAAGCCGACCGGATCCTCGTCGGGTCCGCCGGGCGCCTGCCCGACGAGGTCGAGGGTCGCGAACATCTCGATGTGGATGAGGCCCATGGCTTGCTCCCGGTGCGTCGGTCGTCTCCGTCAAGGAATAGACCTGCGGGCGTCCCCGAACTCATCGCCGCGCCGGAAACCGGTTTCGTCACGCGGGCTCCGTGTCCCCGGGTTCCTCCGGTTCGTGCAGGCGGACGGCGAGGGCGGCGATGTCGTCGTCGAGGCGTCCCCGGCTGTAGCGGAGCAGGTCGCGGTGGAGGGTCGCGAGGAGTTCGCCGGGAGGGGTGGGGGGCTGCCGGCTCATCCAGGCCGTCAGCGGGAAGAACTCGCCGTCGCGTGCGCGGGCCTCGGCGATCCCGTCGGTGTAGAGGAGCAGCAGGTCGCCGGGGGCGCAGTCGAAGCGGTCGACGCTGTAGTGGTCGCCGATCAGCTCCGCGAGGCTGAGCAGGGGCGAGGGGTCGACGGACTCCAGGACACGGAGTTTCCCCCCGTTCAGGAGCAGTGGCGGGGGATGTCCGCAGTTGAGGATGCCGATGCGTCCGCCCTCGTGCGGGATCTCGACGAGGAGGGCGGTGGCGAAGCGCTCCGTCGGCCCCTCGGGGGGAAAGGCGGCGTTGTACCGGGTGCTGCTGACGTCCAGCCTGCGGGCGATCTCGACCATGTCCCGCTCGTCGTAGGCCGCCTCCCTGAAGGCGTTGACGATCGCCGCGGCCGCCCCCACCGCGGGCAGGCCCTTGCCCCGTACGTCGCCGATGAGCAGCCGCACCCCGAACGGGGTGTCGGCGAC
Organism: Streptomyces sp. NPDC085524; assembly: GCF_044541755.1. Taxonomy (NCBI): domain Bacteria; kingdom Bacillati; phylum Actinomycetota; class Actinomycetes; order Kitasatosporales; family Streptomycetaceae; genus Streptomyces; species Streptomyces sp. NPDC085524. The sequence continues at coordinate 311,717 of NZ_JBITTH010000009.1, read as the reverse complement.
CTCGTAGAAGTCCCCGCCGATGCGGGCTTCCGCGGCGGCCGCGAGGTACAGGGCCTCGATCTCGATGTCGCCGAAGCGGCGCGGCATGGGGCTCAGCACCACTTGCTGTGCCGCGTCGGCCACGAGCCGTACCTGGAAGAGGGTGCGCTCCCGCTGGAGCCGGAGATGGCTTCCGTAGGCGGCGGCCACGGTGACGGCGATGATGCCGGCGGCCGTCCACCACGTCCCGAGGTCCGGGAAGACGAGGCTGAGGCCGATCATCAGGAAGAGGCAGACGGTGCCGAGCAGAACGGTGGGGAGCACCGGCCACATGGCGGCGGCCAGGGCCGGCGCGGCGGGCAGGAGGCGGCTGAAGGCCATTTCCGGCGGAGTGTTGTACGCCAGCCCGGCGATGACGACGGTCAGGATGACCGGCGACAGCCGCACAAGTCTTCCCGGGCCGGGGCGCCGGCGGAGCCGCGGCCGTCCGGACTCGATCACACTTCACAGAATATCGACATACAGAGGGCATAGCGCTCTGACTGATCAGGGGCGGGTGCCCGCCACCGGTCAGGTCGGCGGGTCAGGTCGGCGGGTCAGCCGTTCAGCGACTTCATGAGCTCGGGGGCGTAGCGGTCGCCCGTGACCACGCCGTGCGGAGCGACGGCCTCGATGGAGGCCAGGTCGGCGTCGGTGAGGGTGACGGCGGTCGCGGCGACGTTCTCCTCCAGGTAGCGGCGGCGCTTGGTGCCCGGAATCGGGACGGCGCCCATGCGCAGGGTCCAGGCCAGCGCGAGCTGCGAGGGGGTGACGCCCTTCTCCTCGGCGAGGTGGCGGACGCGTTCCACGACGGCCAGGTTGCGGGCGAAGTTCTCCCCCTGGAAGCGGGGGTCGGTACGCCGGAAGTCGTCGGCGGCGAAGTCGTCCGGGCTGGTGATGGCACCGGAGAGGAATCCCCGGCCGAGCGGCGAGTAGGCCACGAGCCCGATCCCGAGCTCGCGGAGGGTGTCCAGGACGCCGTCGTGCTCGATCCCGCGTTCGAAGAGGCTGTACTCGGTCTGCACGGCCGCCAGCGGGTGGACCGCGTGGGCGCGGGCGATCGTGGCCGCGGACGCCTCGCTGATGCCGATGTGGCCGACCTTGCCGGCCGCGACCAGCTCGGCCATGGCGCCGACGCTCTCCTCGATCGGCACGTTCGGGTCGACCCGGTGGAGGTAGTACAGGTCGATGCGATCGGTGCCGAGGTGGCGCAGGGAGCGGTCCGCGGCGCGGCGGATGTACTCGGGGGTGCCGTTGAACCCCCGGAGGGTGCCGTCGTCGGTGAATTCGACGCCGGTCTTGGTGGCGACGACCGCGGCGTCGCGGCGGCCGGCGAGGGCCTTGCCGAGGAGCTGTTCGTTGATGAAGGGGCCGTAGGCCTCGGCGGTGTCGAGCAGGGTCACGCCCAGCTCCAGGGCGCGGTCGATGGTGGCGAGGGACTCGGTCTCGTCGGTGGCTCCGTAGTGGGCGCTCATGCCCATCAGGCCGAGGCCTTCGGCGCCGACCTCCAGGCCCTGCGTGCCGAGTGCGCGGATCTCCATGGTGTTCTCCCGGAAGGGTGAAAGTAACTAACTGGATAGTTTGAGGATGGGGCACGGAGCGCCGGCATGTCAATAACCAGATAGTTACTTGCTAGGCTGGCCGGCATGGCACGGGATTCCAGCGCAACGAAGGCGAGGCTGCTCGACGCGGCGTTCGCCGAGTTCGCCGCGTACGGCATCGCCGGGGCTCGCGTCGACCGCATCGCGGTGGCCGCCCAGGCGAACAAGCGGCTCATCTACGTCTATTACGGTAACAAGGAGCAGCTCTTCGACGCCGTGCTGCAGCGTGCACTGGAGACCGGCTCGGAGTCGGTGCCGTTCGACGCGGAGGACCTCCCCCGGTACGTGGGCGCCGTCTTCGACCACCTCGTGGCCCGGCCCGACCTCATGCGGCTGGTGCAGTGGAAGCAGCTGGAGCGGCCCGGCAGCGCCGAGGCCGAGGCGGAGTCCTACCGGGGCAAGATCGCCGCGGTGGAGCGTGCCCAGCGGGCCGGACTGATCGACCCGGCGCTCGATCCGGCCGACCTCCTCACCCTGGTCATGGGCCTGGCCCAGGCCTGGACCGGCGCCGTCGGCGGCCCGGCCGCGGGCGTCCCGGAGGCCGCGTGGCCCGAGGAGCGGCTGGCCCGGCACCGCGAGGCCGTGGTCGAGTCCGTACGACGCGTGATCCGGCCGGCGGGGGCGTAGGAGCGGGTCGCACCCGTGCGGCCCCGCCGTGCGCCACCGGCCGCCGCCGCGGGAGCCTCCGTCGCGCGTCGCAACGGGAAGGCGGCCCTACGACACGGTCAGGCCGTCTCGGGGCGGTCGAGGGGGATCCCCAGGCGGTCGGCCACCGTGGTGAGGGCGCTCCCCAGCGGCAGCTCGACCCGGGCGACGGCGTGCCGGTCACCCCGGGTCGCGTCGCGGTTGACGATCAGCACCGGCTTCCCGGCCTCGGCGGCAAGGCGGACGAACCGCAGGCCGGACATCACCGTCAGCGAGGAGCCCAGGATCAGCAGCGAGGCCGCTCCGGCGACCAGCTCGCGGCAGTGGTCGACCCTCGCCTGCGGAACGTTCTCGCCGAAGAACACCACGTCCGGTTTGAGGATGCCGCCGCACCGCGAACACGGCACCACACGGAAGTCCCCGACCTGTTCGTCGGTGAGGTCGGCGTCGCCGTCCGGGTTGAGTGCGGCGGCCGTCGGCTCGAACCCCGCATTGGCCTCCTCCAGCCGCCGGGCGAGGTCGCGGCGCGGGCTGGCTGCCCCGCAGGAGAGGCAGACGACCCGGTCCAGCCCTCCGTGGAGTTCCACCACGCCCTCGCTGCCCGCCGCCTGGTGCAGGCCGTCGACGTTCTGGGTGATCACCCCCGCCAGCAGGCCGTGCCGTCCGAACGCCGCCACGGCCCGGTGTCCCGCATTGGGCCGGGCACGGCCGAACGTGCGCCAGCCCAGGTGGCTGCGCGCCCAGTACCGGCGCCGGGCCTGGGCGCTGGCGGTGAAGTCCTGGTACGTCATCGGGGTGTGCCGGCTCAGGCTCCCGCCCTCTCCCCGGTAGTCGGGGATCCCCGACTCCGTGGAGAGGCCGGCCCCGCTGAGCACCAGCACACCGCCGCCGCCGAGGGCGTCGACCACCGGCTCCAGGTCCGTGGTGCCCGGCGGCAGGCCCTCGGGCGGGGTCCAGGTCAGAGTGGGGCGCACGCGCATGCCGCCCAGGGTACGGAACGGGCGCCCCGCCCGCCCGGGCCCGGCCCGCCACTCGGCCGGCTCGGCCCTGCCCATGCGGTGCGGGGCCGCCCGCCCGCGACGACGACCGCGGTCAGCACGGGAACGGGATCACCCGTGCAAGCGGGCCGTGAGGAAGGCCAGGATCTCCTCGCGGGCCCGGACGGTGGGGTGGCCCGCCTCGTCGACGAGGTGGGCGGTGACGACGCTGTGCGGGGTGCCGACCAGGTCGGCGAAGAAGGGCGGCGGCGCGGGGTTGGCGGCGGCGTCCGGGAGGACGCGCCCGTCGAAGGCGTCGCCGAGCAGTGCGCGATAGGCGGCGAAACGCCGCCCCGTGCACCAGCGGTCGCCCTCGAAGCGGTAGGCGAGGACGGTGAGTCCGTCGCGGTGGAGCCGGTCGCGCACGGCGTGCGCGTCCGCCTCGTCGAGTTCGAGGCCGCCGGGGTCGTCGAGCGGCAGCGACGGGTGGTTGACCACCGGGGCGATCACCGCCGGCTCCAGGGCCATGGTGAGGGCGAAGTTGCCGGTGAAGCACAGGCCGATCGCCCCCACCCCCGGCCCTCCGCACTCGGCGTGGGCCTGGCGGGCCAGCCCGCGCAGCCAGACCGTGACGGGGCTGGTGCCGCCCCCGGCGAAGGCGCGGAACTCGGCGCTGACACAGGCCCGTCGGACCACTTCCCGGCCGCCCTCCGCCGTGGGGAACGCGCCGTCGGTCCCGAAGAGGGAGGGCACGTGGACGGTGAAGCCCGCGTCGCGCACCCGGCGGGCGAGCCGCAGGACGTCGGGGCTGATGCCCGGCATCTCGGGCAGCACCACGACCGCGGGCCCGGTGCCAGCCACGTACACCGTCTTCTCCACCCCCTCCACGGCCACGCTGCGGCGGGTGAAGTCGGTGATCGGATCGTCTTCGCTCATGGGGCCAGCCTGGTCCCGGGACCGGCTGCCGGAGGAGGGGCGGGATCGCCGGAGACGGGGGTAATCTCGCCACGCGCGAGGGCGGCGGCGGCCGGTACGCGGCCGGGGACACGGGGGGCAAGGGCAATGGCGGAGGCGGCGGCCCGGCAGACGCAGGACGGCCGGGGTGCGGGCGGCGGGCCGGGGGCGCTGCGGATCGGGGTCCTGGCGTATCCGGGCTGCTTCGCGTCCGAAGTGTTCGGCGTCCCGGACCTGTTGACGATCGCCGGGCACGTGGCCGGCCCGGAGGCGCCCGGCTACCGGGTGTCGGTGGTCTCGCCCCGCCGGCGGGTCACCGCTTCGGGCGGCGCGAGCCTGGACGTACGCCCGCTGCACGAGGTGGACGTCCTCGTGGTCCCCGGCTTCGAACTGGTCCCGGGCACCGACCTCGACGCCCGGCTGGCCCACCTCTCCCCCGAGATCGCTGCGGTCCGCGCGCAGGCCGCCGCCGGCACCGCCGTCGTCTCCCTCTGCGTCGGCGCGTTCCTGCTCGCCGAGGCCGGGCTCCTCGACGGGCGCCGGGCCACCACCTCCTGGCTGCACGCCGGGGAACTGGCCAGGCGCTGCCCGGATGCCGACGTACGGCCCGAGCACCTGGTCGTCACCGACTCCGGAGTGACGACCACGGCCGCCTTCAGCGCCATGTACGACTTCGCACTGGACCTGATCCGCCGGCACGACGGCGCCCGGGTGGCCCGCACCACCGCCCGGGTGGCGCTCGTGGACGACGCGCGGGCCTCCCAGACCCCGTACGTCGACCCGCGCCTCCTCCCGCAGCCCGGCCGGGCGTTCTCCCAGCGGGTCATGCGGCGGCTCGACCAGAACCTCGCCGAGCGGTACGACCTCGCCGCGCTCGCGAACGCGTTCCGGGTCAGCACCCGTACGCTGCTGCGCCGCTTCGCCGAGGAGACCGGAAGCAGTCCGCTGGCCCATCTGCAGGCTTCGCGGGTCCGCCGCGCCCGCCACCTCCTGGAGACCACCGACCGCACCGTCGCCGCCGTCGCCGCGGCCGTCGGATACCGGGACCCCGGCACCTTCGCCGCCCTCTTCGCCCGCCACACCGGCCACCGCCCGAGCGCCTACCGGGCTGCCTTCCGCCACACCGGCGGGGCCGTCCGGCACTTCACGGGCGGGCGGGCCTGAGGAACAGCAGCGGTGTGCCGGCGAGCAGCACCACGACGCCGATCACCGCCCCCGGCCCGGCGTAGAGCAGGCTGGACCAGAGCACCCACAGGCAGCTGAGGGCGAAAACGGCCGGGGTCACCGGATAGAGGGGCGTGCGGTAGTGCACACGCGGCGCGTCAGCGGCCTCCCGGCGGCGGAAGACGAAGAGCGAGAGGGTGACCAGGAGCATGAAGAACCAGAACACGGGCGAGGTGTAGGCGACCATCGTCCGGAACCCGACCCTCGTGACGGTTCCGAAGACGACCAGAGCGGCCGTCACCGCGCCTTGCAGGAGGAGCGCGTTGCCGGGGGTCGAACCGCGCTCCTTCCACGTGCCGATGGAGCGGAGCACGGCCACGTCGCGGCCGAGCGCGTAGTACGAGCGGGACCCGGTGACGATCAGGCCGTTGAGCGTCGTCAGGGTGGAGAGCACGACCACGACGCCCGTGACCCTCGCCCCGGTCTCCCCCGCGACGGCGCGCATCATGTCGGCGCCGACGGCGCTGCTCCCGCGGATGCCGTCGAGCCCCAGCACGCGCAGGTAGGCGAAGTTGACGGCCAGGGACACCCCGACGACGACCAGGACTCCGGCGACGAGCGCCCGGGCCATGGTCCGCCGGGCGTCCTTGAGCTCGCCGGAGAGGTACGCGGCCTCGTTCCAGCCGCCGTAGGTCAGCAGGATGAACATCATCGCGAGGCCGGTGCCGTCCCAGGAGAGGGCCTGCGGGGTTCCGGCACGGGGCCCGGGCGCCGTCGTGGCGAACGCGGCGACGACGAACCCGAGGATGCAGAGCACGGTGACGGTCTCGACGACGTTCTGCGTGACCTTGCCCGGCGTGGTGCCCGCGTGGTTGACGGCGGTGAACAGGGTGAGCGCGGCGAGGGCGTGGATCCCCGGGCCGTACGGTCCGAGCGGCACGGCCACGTTCGCGTAGTCGCCCATCACGAAGGCCGCGGCGGCGATGGCCCCGGGCTGGATCACCGCGCACCGTGCCCAGGCGAACATCAGCGCCACGTGCCGGCCGTAGGCCTCGCGGAGGAAGGCGTACTCGCCGCCTGCGCCGGGACGGGCGCTGCCCAGCTCGGCGTAGCAGAGCGCACCGATCAGCGTGATCAGCCCGCCCAGCAGCCAGAGCAGTACGTACGCGGTGTCGTCGCTCGCGTGCCTGGCCACCAGCGAAGGCGTCTTGAAGATGCCGATGCCGAGGACGATGCCGACCACCATGAAGGTGACGTCGGTCGGCGTCAGGCCGGCCCGGGCCGCCCTGCCGGCCCTGGCAGCTTCCGGCATGGGCACCCCGGGGTGTGGAGGACGTGAGCCGTGCGGGCACGGGGTCCCCCGTCCATCCCCTGACCAGGCACTCCGCGCCGAGGCCCATGCTGCCACGGCGGAGCCCGTCGGCCCGTCATTGGGCACCGCAGGCGCCCTGGCGGCCCGGGCGGCTTCGGGCTCCGGGGGCGTCAGGGCGTCAGGGCGTCAGGGCGTCAGGGCGTCAGGGCCGGACGTACCGGCGGATGCGGTAGCGCGGACCGGCGGTGGAGGTCTGCCAGCCGGTGTCCTCGACGGTCTTCCACGCCTGATCCACCTCCGGCGCGTAGGTGTCGCCCTTGACCTCGGTGTCGACCTCGGTCACCGAGAGCTCCGTGGCGTACGGCAGAGCGGCGCGGTAGATCTCGCCGCCCCCCATCACCCAGGCCCGCGCAGGGCCGGTCGGGGACGGTGCCGTGCCTGCGATGTCGAGGGCCTCGGCGATGGACCCGGCGCGGTCGGCGCCTTCGGCGCTCCACTGCGGATCGCGGGTCACCACGATGTTGCGCCTGCCGGGCAGCGGACGGAACCGCGCGGGCAGCGAGTCCCAGGTCTTGCGCCCCATGATCACGGGATGGCCGAGGGTGGCCGCCTTGAAGTGCGCCATGTCCTCGGGCAGCCGCCACGGAATCGTGTTGTCCGCGCCGATCACACCGTCGAGGGTCTGCGCCCAGATCAGTCCGGTCGGTCCGGTGAGTCCTGTGCTCATACCGCCACCGGGGCCTTGATCGCGGGGTGGTGACGGTAGTCCACGATCTCGATGTCGTCGTAGGCGTACTCGAACAGCGAGTCGGCCTTGTGCAGGCGCAGCTCGGGGAACGAGAACGGTGTGCGCGAGAGCTGCTCCGTCACCTGCGAGACGTGGTTGTCGTAGATGTGGCAGTCGCCGCCGGTCCAGATGAAGTCGCCCGGCTCGAGCCCGGCCTGCTGCGCCACCATGTGGGTGAGCAGGGCGTAGCTGGCGATGTTGAAGGGGACGCCGAGGAACAGGTCGGCGCTGCGCTGGTACAGCTGGCAGGACAGCCGTCCGTCGGCGACGTAGAACTGGAAGAGCGCGTGGCAGGGTGCGAGGGCCATCCGGTCCAGCTCCGCGACGTTCCAGGCCGAGACGATCATGCGGCGGGAATCGGGGTCGCGGCGCAGGGTGTCGAGGATCTGGCTGATCTGGTCGACGTGGCTGCCGTCCGGCGTGGGCCAGGAGCGCCACTGCACGCCGTAGACCGGGCCGAGGTCGCCCTTCTCGTCCGCCCATTCGTCCCAGATGCTGACCCCGTGCTCCTGGAGCCAGCCGACGTTGGAGTCGCCGCGCAGGAACCACAGCAGTTCGTACACGACGGACTTGAGGTGCACCTTCTTGGTGGTGATCAGCGGGAAGCCCTGCGACAGGTCGTAGCGGAGCTGGTGTCCGAAGACGCTCCGGGTGCCGGTGCCCGTGCGGTCGGCCTTCGCCGTCCCGGAGGTGAGCACCATCTTCAACAGGTCTTCATACTGCGTATCCGCCATGACCAGCGATTCTAATGCCACCGGCGGAGCCCGATGGCCTCCCGGCCCCCGGGCAGGAGAGGGAGCCGGCGGTGTCCGGGCTCCGGCCGGGGACGGGTGTCCGCGGAACGACGGTCGGCCGACCTCGACGTGACCGGATCGCCACGGGAATGGAAAGAGTTTTCCGCAACCGTCTATCGACCGGCCGTTCGCTGGGAATGCTGCGTGTAGTCCCCCGCCCCGCGCCACGCTCCGTCCCAGCGTTCCGCCCGGGCGGGCCTTCCGTTCTCAGCCTTCGGGAGGTAACACGCCATGTACGAACTCCCCACTCCGCCTTCGGCGCCCAGCCGCCGGAACCTCCTCGCCGGCCTCGGCCTGGCCGCCGCCGCCCCCCTCGTCCTCGGTGCCACCTCCGGTCCCGCACTCCGCGACCGCTCCTCCCGCCGGCCCGCCCCGGGCGGCGGCACGGTCCTGTTACGCGGGGCCTCGCTGGTGCTCACCATGGACCCCGCCATCGGCACCGGCCCCCTCGGCGCCGTCGGGAACGCCGACGTCCTGATGCGGAACGGCGCCATCGCCGCCGTCGGCACGGCACTGGGCACGCCGCCCGGCGCCCGGGTGGTGGACGCCTCGGGCAAGGTGGTCATGCCGGGGTTCGTCGACACCCACAACCACCTCTGGCAGGCGGTGATCCGCGGCGGGTGCACCGACCGGGACCTGTTCGGCTGGTTCCAGCGATGTACCGACCCGCAGCGCGCGCGCCTGACGCCCGCTGCCCTGCACAGCTTCGTACGGCTCGCCGCCCTCGACGCGGTCCAGTCCGGCGTGACGACGCTGGTGGACTGGGTGGACATCTTCTCCTACGACCTCATCGAGAGCTACGTACGGGCTCTCGCCGACACCGGGGTGCGGTTCACCTACGCGATGTACCCGCCCGCGCCCGACGGGGTGCTGGTCGGCAAGGTGAAGAAGCAGTTCGTCGACCCGGTGCCGCTCGGTTCCTTCCAGGTCGCGACCCATGCGGCGCGCTCGGTCCAGGACCACAACCGCGCCCACTGGGAGGTGGCCCAGGAGCTGGGGGTCATGCTCAACTCCCATGTCCTGGAACGCCCCGAGCAGCGTGCCGACGACCCCATCGGGGTCCTCACCGACATCGGGGCGCTGGGTCCGCGGCTCCTGGTCAACCACGCGATCCACCTGACGGACGCCGAGATCGCCGCCGTCGCCGAGCACGACGTACGCGCGGCGCACTGCCCGCTCAGCAACATGCGGCTGGCCTCCGGCATCATGCGGCTGTCCGAGCTCGGGCGGCGGGGCGTGAAGGTCGGGCTCGGCCTCGACGGCGGGACGAACGACAGCTCCGACTTCCACGCCCTGATGAAGACGGCCATCGGCCTGCAGCGCGCCCGTACGACCGAGGCCGGGGTCTTCCCACAGGTCGACGACGTCCTGCGGATGGCCACGCTGGGCGGCGCCGAAGTGCTCGGCATCGCCGACCGGGTGGGCTCCCTGACGCCCGGCAAGCGGGCCGACCTCGTGGTCATCGACCCGGCCGCCCTGAACTTCGCACCGCGCTTCGACTGGGTCGGGCAGATCGTCTTCAACGGGCGCCCCGAGAACATCGATGCGGTGTTCGTCGACGGGCGGGCGCTGAAGCTCGGCGGCCGTCTGGTCGACGTCGACACGGACCGCGTCGTACGGGAGGCGGAGGCGGCCGCCAACCGCCTCCGCGCCGCCGGCTAGCCGGCCGGGAGGTCCCGCCGGATCAGCAGCCGCCGCAGTTGTAGTAGGTCACGTCCCAGTGGTTGCCCTCGTCGGCGTAGACGTTGCCGGCGCCGGACTTCCACTGCGGAGCGCCGTCGCCGCGCAGCCCGATGTAGGTGAAGGTGTTCTTGATGTAGGTGCCGAGACAGGCGTACTTGGCGAAGTCGAGCTTGTAGCCGTTCCAGTGCGAGTACGTGCCGCCGGCGTGCCCCGTCTCGGTGCCCCCGGTGATGTTCAGCGCGCAGCCGCTGGCGCTCTTGAGGGTCTGGGCGCCCTGCGCGGTGGCGAGGTTGAGCTGCTCGAAGGAGGTGCAGGTGGAGTTGTAGCGGTCGGAACAGCCACCGGACGAGGACCAGGTGATGCCGGAGCCGCGGAACATCGACGTCGCCGTCGCGTGGCTGATCTTGGTGGCGGCGTGGGCCTCCGTGGCCCCGCCGAGGATGCCGATGCCGGGGGTGAAGAGCACACCCAGTAAGAGGACGAGAGCGCTGAGGACCGAGCGGATCTTCATCGGGGGATTTCCTCCTGCTGATGACCGGGACGGGTCGAGCAGGAAGATGGTGCCCCAGCCCTGCGCACCCCCACCAGAGGGCCTCGCGGGCACCCGGGGGTGCCCCGGGGCGTCAGGCCCCGGGGCATGCGTGCGGGCTCTGCGGCTACTCGGCCGCCAGCGCGGCCAGCCGCTGTTCGAACGGCACCACCTGGAAGCCGTGGGTCGCGTTCACCGACGTGATCGCGCCCGTCAGGGAACGCGGTGCGATGGCGGCGGCGGTGTCGACGTCCGGGGCGGTGTCCGCCCCGGCGTCCCGCGCGGCGGGCGCCATGAAGCGCGCCAGCTCCCCGCCCGCACGGGCGATCCGCTGCGCCAGCCCCTCGTCGCCCCAGTCCTCCGAGGCCGCGTACACGGCGGTCGGCAGGACGAGGGCGCGCAGGTAGGTGAACAACGGTCGCAGTGCGTGCTCGGTGACCAGTGAGTGGCGGGCGGTTCCGCCCGTCGCGCCGATGAGTACGGGCTTGCCGGTGAGGGCGTCCTTGTCGATGAGGTCGAAGAAGGACTTGAACAGGCCGCTGTACGAGCCGGCGAACACCGGCGTCACGGCGATCAGGCCGTCCGCGGCCGCCACCGCGTCGAGCGCGGCGGCCAGCCGGGCGGGCGGGAACCCGGTCACGAAGTGCTGGGCGATCTCCGTTGCCAGGTCCCGCAGTTCGATCACCTGGGGTTCGGCTTCCGCGTGGCGCAGCGTCTCGGCCGCGAGGCGGTCGGCGAGCAGGCGCGTCGAGGACGGCGAGCCGAGTCCGGCCGATACGACGACGAGCTTCATGCGCGCGTCTCCTCCTTCGGGGTCTCCTGGGCCTGGGACGCCTGCTCGGCCGCCTGCGCCACGCGGGCCGCGTGGGTCGGCGCGTCCGGTACGCCCGCCGGGCGGAGGGCCGCGAACTCCTTGCGCAGGACCGGTACGACCTCTTCGCCGAGGAGGTCGAGCTGTTCCAGGACCGTCTTGAGGGGCAGGCCCGCGTGGTCCATCAGGAACAGCTGGCGCTGGTAGTCGCCGGCGTAGTCGCGGAAGGACAGGGTCCGCTCGATGACCTGCTGCGGCGAGCCGACGGTGAGCGGGGTCTGGGAGGTGAACTCCTCCAGGGAGGGGCCGTGGCCGTACACGGGCGCGTTGTCGAAGTACGGACGGAACTCGCGGACGGCGTCCTGGGAGTTCCTGCGCATGAACACCTGGCCGCCGAGGCCGACGACGGCCTGCTCGGGGGTGCCGTGGCCGTAGTGGGCGTAGCGCTCCCGGTAGAGGTTCACCATCTGCTTGGTGTGGGAGGCGGGCCAGAAGATGTTGTTGTGGAAGAAGCCGTCGCCGTAGTAAGCGGCCTGCTCGGCGATCTCCGGAGAACGGATGGAGCCGTGCCACACGAAGGGGGCGACGCCGTCCAGCGGGCGGGGGGTCGAGGTGAAGGACTGCAGCGGGGTGCGGAACTTGCCCTTCCAGGTGACGACGTCCTCGTCCCAGAGGCGGCGCAGCAGGGCGTAGTTCTCGATGGCGAGGTCTATGCCGTCGCGGATGTCCTTGCCGAACCAGGGGTAGACCGGGCCGGTGTTGCCGCGGCCCATCATCACGTCGACGCGGCCGTCCGCGACGTGCTGGAGCATCGCGAAGTCCTCGGCGATCTTCACGGGGTCGTTCGTGGTGATCAGCGTCGTCGACGTGGACAGGATCAGCTTCTCGGTGCGCGCGGCGATGTAGCCGAGCATCGTCGTCGGCGAGGAGGGGACGAACGGCGGGTTGTGGTGCTCGCCGGTGGCGAAGACGTCGAGGCCGACCTCCTCGGCCTTCTGCGCGATGGCGAGCATCGCCTTGATCCGCTCGTGCTCGCTCGGCGCGCGTCCGGTCGTCGGATCGGGCGTGACGTCTCCGACGGTGAAGATCCCGAACTGCATGGCTCCCCTTCCCGAGGTTGTTTAGAATTCAACTATACCCCGGAACCGAGGGTGCCCCTGATGTATTCCCGGGGCGCGGTCGGACCGACGACGGCGCGTTCCCGGGGAGTGAGCCCGTACCAGGCGCAGAACGACGGCATGACGAGGTCCCCCGCCGCCCCCTGGAGGACGGTGGCCGCATCTCCGGCGCCGTCCGCGTCGAGGGGCTCGGCCTGGGGGGTGAACCACCTGCCGCAGACCGCCGGGGGCATGCAGACCAGCGGGGTCGGGGGATCGCTCCGGGCTCCGGAGCGGGCGGTCAGCGAGAGGGCGAGGAAGAGGGCGTCGGACGCCCACGCGGCCACGGCCTGCGTGCCGCGCGCCATCACGTGCCGCAGCTCGCCCCGGACCGCCCGCGCGTCGGTGAGCGGCAGTCGGAGCTCCCGGCCCGCCCCGTGGGCAGCCAGGATCCGGTCGGTCTCCCGGGCCTGCGGCTGCCCTCCCGTGACGGCCACCGCGCCGCGGGGCCGACCGGGGCCGACCGGGGGTGACCGGCCCGGGCGAGGCGGCGGGAGACGGCGGCCGCGACCTCCACGCGGCTCGAGCTCAGGCTCGCCGCGGTGCCCGCCCCCTCACATCCCGCACCCCGGGGTTCTGCCTCCTACGCCATCGCCGGGGAAGCGACCAGGGCCTCCAGGGCGGGGACGGTTTCAGCCGGGGTCGGCAGGGCCTCGTTCTCAGCCCGCAGGGTGGTGGCGGCCCGGCTCAGCTCCGGGTCGGTGACGAGGCGGGTGAGGAGCGCGGAGTCCACGTCGTCGGAGGCGGAGCGCAGGGCGGCGCCGGTCGCGGTGAGGGCGTCGGCGTTGGCGAAGTGGTCGGCGCCCTGGGGAAGCAGGAGCTGGGGCAGGCCTGCCTGCAGGGCGGTGAGCATCGTGCCGGAGCCGCCGTGGTGGACCAGTGCGTCGGAGACGGTCAGCAGCTCGGCCAGCGGGACCCAGGGCAGCGGGCGGACGTTGTCCGGCAGGGTGCCGAGCGGGGCGAGGTCCGCATCGCCGACCGCGAGCAGGAACTCGGCGTCCGCCGAGGCCGCGGCCTCGATCAGGCGGCCGATGGCCCGGACGCCGTCCAGCTCGGTGAGCACCGTGCCCAGCGTGACGACGACGCGGGGGCGGGTGCCGCGGTGGAGCAGTTCGGCGGGGACGATGCCGCCGCCGTTGTAGGGGAGGTAGCGCATGCGCAGCCCGCCCGGGTCACCGCCGAGCGAGGCGGGGACTATGTTGAGTGCGGTGGGCTCGGCGGGGCCCGCCACGCCGTACGTCTCGTACGCTTCGGTGAAGTTGGCGGCGAACCGGCGCACCATCTCGAGGCCGGAGGTGACGCCGAAGTTCTGGAGCACCGACGGGATCTTGAGCTTGGCCGCGACCAGCGGGGCCGACGCCTGGAACGAGTCGTAGACCAGTAAGTCCGCGCCCCAGCCGCCGGCCGCCTCCAGCAGGCCGTCCACCGTGGAGCGGGAGACGCGCGCGAAGACGCGGGCGGCCATGTCGAGGATCTGGTCCGTGGTCATGTCGGGGTTCACATAGCGGACCCCATCACCGCTGGACTGCTCGAACACCTCCCGGATGGTGCGGCCGTCGCCTATCTCGACGATCGGGAAACCGGCCTCGCGGAGCCGGTCCAGCGGCTGGGCGCTCGCGAACAGCACCTCGTGGCCGGCGGCGCGCAGGGCCTGCGCGGTCGGGATCATCGGGAAGAGGTGACCGGCCGCGGCCGGTCCGGTGAAGAGTATGCGCACGGTGTCTCCTTGCCAAAGGTCTTCCGGTCAAGGACGAGGCGGCCGGAGGCCGCCGCGATTCCTTTCGGTGAACTGATGGGAAGACGCCTTTCGTTCCCATCGGAAGGATCGAAATCCGGACGTTCTGCTACGGAAACCGGTCGGGGCCGGGCCCTCGGCGGACCAGGGCCGGAGGACGCCGGGGCCGTCCGCGGTGGGAATGTGCAGCGTTGCGGTGGGCGTGAGTTCACCTGTCGTGGTCAACGCCGGTGTCGCGTCCGACAGGAAGGTGCGTGCCTCCATGACCCCACCGCGCCGTTCGGCCCCGGATCGTGGTCCCCAAGACGCGTACGGGCGAGAATGCCGTTGACGCTGAGATTGATCACGCGCCTGGGCCCAGGCGCAGGTTCTCTCACGACGCGGTCAGCGTTCACGGCCAGACCTCATGACGGCCGGCCACCTCATGGCCAGACGGCCAGGATCGTGACACTCGTCCCCAGGGACCCTTTGTGCCGCGTCCTACCAGTCGGCGAGAAGGGGGGTAGGGGCCCTTAGGGCCGTGTTGGGCGGCCAGGTGTCGGGGTGGCAGCGGTCCGGGTGGGTGAGGGTGAGGCGGGGGCAGGCTTCGGCCAGAGTGGCCAAGGCGTGGTGGGCGAGACGGCGGGTGTAGGAGGCGCCTGGGCAGTAGTGGATTCCCGCGCCGAAGGCGACCGACGGCGGCTGCGGGCTGCGCCAGGCGTCGTACGTGTCGGGGTTGGTCAGCTGGTGGTGCTCGTCGCGGCCGGCGGAGGCGAGCAGGAGCAGCAGGCGCGCTCCTGCCGGGATCGGTGTGCCGGACAGGTGGACCTCGCGCGTGGTGTTGCGCAGCCACCCGGCGAGCGGCGGGTCGTGACGCAGGGTCTCCTCGACGGCTTCGGGCAAGCGGCCGGCCCGGTGGGCTTCCTCGAAGGTGTGGGTGGTCAGGAGGCGGTAGAGGGTGTTGATCAGCAGGCGGGGGACGATCTCCGCGTTGGTGATGAGCACTTCCATCAGGGTCGAGGCGACCTCGCGGGTGCTGAAGGGTTGCCCGCCGGGGTCCTGGTGGGTGAGCCAGCCGGAGACGAAGTCGTTCCCGGGGGTACGGGAGCGTTGCTCGATGAGGGCGAGGCAGTAGGCGTAGAGGTCGTCCAGGGCCTGCGCGGCGGCGACCTGCGCGGCGGCGTCGACGTGTCCCCAGACGAGGTCGGAGAGGCCGGCGGCCCAGTCCCGGACGGCGGGCTGGTCCGGTGCCGGGATGCCGGCGAGACGGCCGAGGACGGCGGTGGCGAGGGGGCGGGCCCAGTCCTCGACGAGGTCGGCGGTGCAGTCGGGGCGCCCGGCCAGTTCGCGGGCCGCTCGGGCCGTTTCCTCTCGTAGCAGGCCGTCCAGGTGGCCCACGCGGCGGTCAGTGGTGGGGAAGACGGCGGTCATCTGACGGCGGAAGCGGGCGTGGTGCGGAGGGTCCAGGGAGGACAGGACCGGCAGCGCGCCGCCGGCCTCCAGGATCGCCCGCGCCTGCGGGCAGAGCCGCTGGAGGGGGACGTACCCCAGGGCGGTGGAGAAGGTGCCGCTTGCGTCCCGCAGGACCGTGTCGATGTCACGGTGCCGGGCGACGACCCACACGTCGAGTTCCGGATCGTGGAAGACGGGGTGCTCACGGCGCAGATGCGCGTACAGGCTGCCCGGCTCGCCGGCCCCGTGCGCGGCGATCGCGCCGGGGGTGGTGGCCGGGCAGCGCGGCAGCCCGGTGCAGGTGCGGGAGGTCATCGGCTCGGTCAGGGCCACGGCGGCGGATCCTTCCGGTGCGTGCGCAGGGGAGCTGGGGTCAGCGCGTGCGGCGGGGGCGGGCGGTGAGGAGGACGGCGTCGTCGTTGAAGCGGTCGATGCCGGTGGCGAAGTGGGCGCGCAGGGCGGGCAGCAGCGCCTGGTGCAGCTCGGCGAGGCGGGGGTGTCCGGTGTTCCAGAACTCGGCGAGCACGTCGGCGGCGGCCTCGGCCTTCGCCTCCGCACCCTCCTCGGGGAAGACAACGTCGACGCGGGCGCGTGTGAAGGCGATGTCCGTGAAGCCGTGTGCGGCGAGGACGTGGGCGGCGCGGGTGAGGAGCAGGCCCTGGTGGTCGTGGGGTTCACCGGTCAGCTCGGCGCAGGTCCGGTTCCAGAGCGCGATCAACTGGTTGTCGGGGGCACCCTGGACCAGGACGATCCGGGCCTCGGGGTGGGTGCGGTCCACTGCCCGGGCCATCTCGGTGACGGCCGCGTCCGGGTCGTCGGTGTAGTGCAGCACCCAAGTCGCGACGGCCGCGTCGAAGGCGCCGTCCCGGACCGGAAGCTGCTCGGCGCAGCCGGACAGGACCGTGACTCCGTCGGCGGCCAGAGGACGCATGCTCTCCTCGCGGGCGGCGTGGGGCTCCACAGTGGTCACATGGCACGGCCGGGCCGCAAGAGCACGTACGACAGCGCCGCTGCCACCGCCGACGTCCAGGATCCGGGTGTTGCCGGCGAGGGCGTCGAGGACCGGGGCGATGTCGTGGCGCTCGAAGCGGGCCTCCATGCCGAGCCACCCCTGCTCGCTCAGCTCGTGCGGACCCCGGTAGGTCGCAGGCAGCGGGTAAGGGCCGGCCAGCGCGTGGGCCGGTACGGCGGGGCCGCCGGGCTTGACCGCGTACAGGAAAAGGTGCTCCTCGGGCCCCATACCGGGGAAATCGGGGTGGAAGACGCTGAGTTCCTCGTGGACGACCTCCAGTCCGGCCTCCCGGAGCAGGCGGGGGTACACCTCCGCCGGGTAGCTGGTGGCTCGGATGGTCTGGCCCATCCACTGGATCTCCTCGTCCTCCGCGTCGAACGGGACCGTGGCGAAGACGAACAGCCCGCCGGAGGCGAGCCAGTCGGCGATCCGGGTGAGGGTGGCGCCGAGGTCCGCGCGCGGCATCTGCAGAAGGGGGAAGAACGCCGTGATGGCGTCCCAGGAGCCGGGAGCGTGGGGCAAGGTCCGCACGTCTGCCAGTTCGAAGCGGGCGGCGGGAACTTGGGTCCGCGCCAGTTCCACCATGGTGGTGGACACGTCGAAACCGGTCACGTCGTGGCCGGCGGCGGCCAGGCGGTCGGCGGTCGGCCGGCCCGTGCCGGAGCCGATGTCCATGACCCTGGCCGCGGCGGGGAGGCGGGCCAGCAGCCAGTCGATCGCCTGCTGCTGCTCGGGCAGGTGCGCGTACGTGTCCTCGTAGGTCTTGCCGAGGACGTCGAACGGGCGGGCCGCGGCCTCCGGTGACCCGTGCGCCCGCGTCGAGCCGGCGGGATCGGCGGGCAAGGGCGTGGAGACGGTCTCAACGGCCATGGTTTCAGGGCCCCTTCACGATTTGCGGAATTGATCACTCTAGAGATTACACTCCGTACACACTCTTTCACTCCATGTGTGCGCCAGCGTGCGCCCCCCGTACCGTCTCGGAGACCCGATTCCCCGTGAACACCCAACCGCGTGACCACACCGCCTACTTCACCTTCCGCGACCAGCTCCTCGGCCCGTTGCGCACCACCGTCCTGTCGTCCCAGCAGCTGTGTGAAGCCGGCCGGCTGATCTACGGCCACGCCGACGGCCTGTCCCTCTATGGCATCCCCGCCACCGACATGGTGGCGAAGGGCATCGCCCTGCTCGGGCGCACCGTCATCGAGTGCTCGATCGACGCATACACCGCCCCGGTCGCCGACGCGCTCGCCGAACTCCAGGCCGCGACCCCGCCGCAGGGGCCCGACGCCGACAACCCACTGATCGCTGACCTCTTCTGCGGCTCAGGGAACTTCGGGTACCACCTCGGCCGACGCCTGACCCGCCCCGTCCACGCAGCCGAACTCGACCCCGCCGTCTTCGGCACGGCCCGCAACAACCTCGACCGCATCGGCTCCACGATCACCCTGACCCTGACGGACTACCGCGACCTGCTGCGCGAACTCCCCGCGCGCAGCACCCACGACACCTACGTCGTCGAGCCGCCGTGGGGCCCCGCCTTCAGCGCCGCCGGCCTCGACCTGACCCGCACCTCACCGCCCGTGCCGGAGATCCTCGCCGACATCCGCCGCTCCCGAGGCGGCCTGCCCTGTCACGTCGCGATCAAGGCCAACGACCAGATCGCCCACGACTCCCTGGCCCGCTCCTTCTCAGGCGCCCGCCACCTGGCCACCATCACGCCGGCCCCCTGCCTTCCCCACGGCGCGAACATGGACTTCCACCTCTACGAACTCCAGGGCTGACCCCTCCGCCCCGTGCCGTCATCACGCGGACGGGCCTCACCCCACGCGGTGACAGCACTGCGCCCAACGGGTGAACCGCGGTCCCTCAGCTCACACCACGGCAGCGATCTTGGCCAGTCTGGCCGCCCGATAACGATCACCATCACCATCACGAATACCGACAGGGAGTCGATGTGAGCAGCACCTCCACCATCACCCGCAAGTACGACCGAACGTTCCGCCTCTTCGACGTAGACGGCAACGGCGTCATCGAGGAGAAGGACTTCGCCCTGCTGGCGGAGGCCGTCCTGCGGGTGGGTGGCGTTGAAGCCGACAGCCCCAAGGGGAATGACCTGCGCCGGACCTTCCACGACTGCTGGACGGCGGTGTCGGCCTTCGACGACGGTGACGGCCAGGTCACCCGCGAAGAGTTCCACCAGGCCCTGCAGGCCCGCTTCAGCGAGCGCGGGCTGCTGGAGAAGCACTACCTTCCCGCCATGGACGCCTCGTTCTCCGTCATCGACACGGACGACGACGACCAGGTCCCGGCCGCACACATGGTCCGCTACCTGGAGGTCCTCGGCGTCCCTGCGGGCGAGGCCGAGGCGGTGTGCGCGGACATGGACATCGACGGCGACGGACACATCACCCGCGAGGAGTTCCGGACGGGCTGGATGGACTACCTCCTCGACACCACCGACAACTCCGTCGGCAGCAGGCTCCTGGGCGGTACCGCCTGAGATGCGTCGCCCGGGCTCATAGCGCGGGTCGTCCTACCGCCGTCCGTTCCACGGACGGGCACGTCACCGCGACGGTCGATGCGACCGACCGGCTGGAGCAGAAGTGGGCCGCGATCCCGGCCCACCGCAGCGAGGCGGCGCGGGAGCGGCCCCTGCCCGGCATCCTCGCCCGGCTGCCTGCCCGAGTACGGGAGTCGATCACCGCGACGGAGTACTTCACCCGTCTGGGCACCGGGGGCGGGGCGGGAGGGCTGCGGGAACTCGCCCCGTGAAGGGGCGCGGGCGTGCGTGCGATCCGGTGCCGCTCCTGATGCGGCCACCGCAGGCGGCGGTCACACCGCCGGGGAGCCCTCGGGCTGCACCGGCGGCAGGGCCTCGAGGTGGGCCGCGGCCTCGTCGGCCGTGTACGAGGACACGAAGGTGAACGCGCGCGGGGACGGTCCGTGCGCCCGCAGGTCCGCCAGCCGCTCGAGGGCTTCGCCGACGGTCGGGAGGTGACCGGCGGGGACCCACCAGAGCACCAGGTGCGCCTCGACGTGCCGTTCGAACCATTCGCGGCGTCGCCGCATCACTTCCAGGTGCCCGCTGCGGTAGGCGAAGTCCCAGAGCGCCTCCTGGTTCTCCCACACCGACAGGTTGACGATCACGTTCTCGCCCGCCGGGCGCATGCCGGTGGCGTCGGCCGCCCCCTCCTCCACGAGCCGCCACACGAAGCCGGGCGCGCCGTCCGCGGCGGCGTTGACCGGGTCGAGCATGTCGACGAACGGCGCGATGCGCGGGTCGTCGAGGGGGTGGCGGAGAGCGGCGACGTTGAGCTGGGCGAGGTGGGCGGCGGCATGCGCGGATGGGGTCATGGCCTCATCCCACCACGACCCCAGTTTCTATGTCAATGTGCGTTGTTTTTAGACTCCTCCACCACGACGCAGCACTCCCCCGGCCTGGGGTCCATCCGGGCTCGAACGGGACCGTCGGAGCCGAGCAGCCCCTCCAGCAGTGCGAGGTTCATGCCGCAGACGAGCGGAGGAAAGCGTTCGGCGACGGCGTGGAAAGGGCAGTTGCGCATGCGCACGACGGGCGCGGACCCCTCCACCTCCCCCTCGGCCCCCTCGGCCCCCTCCGCACCTTCCAGGTACGGCTCGTAGCCGCGCGCCGCCAGCACCCCCATGGCCTCTTCGAGGCCGGAGCAGGGCGTCGCCGAGCCGCGCAGGGCTTCACCCCGCCGACGCGCTGCGGTACTGAGCCCGGCGTCCAGTCCGGCCTGCTCGGCGGCCTCGGCGAGCAGCTCGGCGGCGGTGCGGTAGTCGCGGGCCGGCAGCGACACCGCCCGCTCGGTCCGCGCCCGCGTGTACACCTTGGCGGGACGGCCCGCTCCCGGCCCCGTGCGGCCCGTCAGGCGGCGACTGCCGCTCTCCAGCAGCCCGGCCTCGGTCAGCTTGTCCAGATGGTGCGCGGCGAGCGTGCGCGCCACCCCGGCCGCCTCGGCAGCCTCGTTCCGGCCCACTTCACGCCCCTGGGCGGCCACGTACTCGTACAGACGGCGCCGTACCGGATCCTGCAACACCGCGATCACATCGATGTCCTTCATCCGCCCATTCTAGGAACAACATGGATTGGAGATAGAAGCGCGGGGGACGCGTGCGGCCGGGGTGCGGCTTCACTCCTCCCGCAGGCTCGTGACCAGGTCGCGGGGGAGGCCGTGGGTGTCGTGGAGGTAGTGGAGGTCCTCCTCGGTCAGGCGTCCCTGGAACCGGGGCCGGGTGAGCACCTGGCGGCCGCGTTGCAGGAGTCCGCGGAACCGGTGCTCCTCCTCGCGCAGCACGCGCAGGACGTCGCCCGGGTGCACGTCCTGCCGGAAGCGGTCCAGGGTGTGCCGGACCAGTTCCTCCGGGAGGGCCTCGAGACCGCGCGACGGGTCGTCCCGCCACAGGACCGTGAGCACCCGTCGCAGCAGGCGGCGCAGGACGTAGCCCTGTCCCGTGTTGGCCGGGCGCACGCCGTCGCCTAGTACGACGACGGCCGAGCGCAGGTGGTCGCAGACCAGGCGCAGCGAGCGTTCGTCCAGGGACCACAGGGGCGGAACGAGACGGCGCCAGGGGTCGAAGACGTCGCACTCGAACACGGACGGCTTGCCCTGCAGCAGGGAGGACAGCCGCTCCAGGCCGAGCCCGGTGTCGACGTTGCGCTGGGGAAGCGGTACGAGCGAGCCGTCGGCGAGCCGGCGGTGGCTCATCGTCACGTGGTTCCACACCTCCACCCAGCGGTCGTCCCGGGTGGGTGTCGACTGCGGCGGGCCGTCACCGCTCCACAGGAAGATCTCGGAGTCGGGACCGCACGGTCCGACGGGTCCGTTCGACCACCAGTTGTCCTCCACGGTGAGTTCGACGGGGACGCCCCGCTCCTGCCACAGCCGGAGGGATTCGGTGTCCGGCTCCGTCCGGCCGTCCCCGGCGTAGACGGTGGTGTGGAGGAGGGCGGGGTCGATGCCCAGTCCCTCGGTGAGCAGCCCGTACCCCCAGTCGAGGCTGAGCGGGCCTTCGTAGTCGCCCAGCGACCAGGTGCCGAGCATCTCGAAGACCGTCAGGTGAGTGGCGTCACCGACTTCTTCCAGGTCCGTGGTGCGCAGGCACCGCTGTACGTTGACCAGCCGCCTGCCCAGCGGATGGGGGCGGCCCTCCAGGTACGGGGTGAGCGGGTGCATGCCGGAGGTGGTGAAGAGCACGGGGTCGCCGGGTGGCGGCATCAGGGTGGAGCCGGTGATCCGGCGGTGGCCGCGCTCTTCGAAGTACTCGACGAACGTCTTGGCCAGCTGGTCCGTGTGCATGGGATGACTCCTTCGCGTCACTGCGGGGGAGGCACCGGAGAACGGGACCGTTCAGTCTCCGGCCGGGGGCTGGAGCGCCACGGCACAACCGACGGACCGTTTCCGGTCGCCGGGGAGAGGGGAAGTCAGGCGGCGGCAACCGGCGAGCTGGTCGCTCGCGCGGTCGCGGTGGTGCTGGGGCCGTTGACGTTCATACCGGTGAGGGTAGCGCGGGCCCGGCCTCCGGAGCACGTGGTTTTCCCGCCGCGACGGCCGGCCCCCTGGCCACGGCCACGGCCACGGCGGCGTGATCGACGCGTTCGGTGCGCTGCTGCCAGAGGGCGAGTGCTGCTCCGCGTGGAGCCCCGGCTGATCACCCCGGCGGGGAGGGCGACCACTTCAGCGGTGAGCAGGTGGCCACCTGGGGGCTCGACGCGTTCTGGGGCCTGCCCCCGTACCCGCACACCCCCTTGGCCAGTGCTCCGCCCTTCAGGGCGGGGGTGAAGGCCACCCTCGGGCCGGAGGCGCGGAGCGCCGGAGGGCTCTGCGCCTCCGTGGTGACGGTCAGAGGGGGCGCTGTTGGTTCTCGATGTACTGCTTGACGATGGTCAGGGGTGCCCCGCCGCAGGATCCGGCGAAGTAGGAGCCGGACCAGAAGTGTCCGCCCCACAGGTACCGCCGGACATGACTGTCGTACTCCTGGCGCAGGAGGCGGGAGCTGACGCCCTTGAGGGAGTTGACCAGCTTGGAGAGCTGGACTTTCGGCGGGTAGTGCACGAGCAGGTGCACGTGGTCCTGTTCGCCGTTGAACTGCTTCAGCTCGGCCTCGAAGTCGGCGCAGACCTCCCGCATGATCTCTTCGGTGCGGGTCAGCATGGCGTTGGTGAACGCTTTTCGCCGGTACTTGGTGACGAAGACCAAGTGAACGTGCAGGTTGTGGACAACATGGCGACCCGTTCTGACATCGGGGTTAGGGTTCCAGCGCGGTGACATGAACCAATGCTAGGTTCTCGACTGTGAGTCAAGACACCGTGTTCAAACGGCAGTTCGGGCATCGTGCCCGGCTTGCGCTGTCGCACGACGAGGTGTTGAAGAGTGATGCCCAGGCGCACGCGGCTCGCACCATGTGGAACCTGCTGCACGCCTGGTGGCAGATGATGCCGAAAGACAAGCGAACCCTGGCGAACGCGGACGCCGCGATCCGGCAGGCCCGCGAGGACATCGGCTTTCTCGCCGCCCTGCCCGCGCAGGCCGCGCAAGCGGTCCTCAAGACGTACTTCCAGGCGTGGAAGAACTGCTGGGACGGCCGCGCCGACGCCCCCACCTTCAAGGGCCGGCTGCGCACGGTGATGTCCGTGGACATCCCGCAGGGCCGGGACCTGAACATCCTCCGGGTGCACCGCCGCTGGGGCATGGTCAATATCCCCAAGGTGGGCCGGGTCCGTTTCCGGTGGACCAAGGACCTGCCCGTGGGCAAGCTTGCCGGTGCGGAGAGCCGGATCACCGGGGCCCGGCTGGTCAAGGACACGCTGGGCTGGCACATCGCCTTCCGTGTCCAGACCCTGGAGGCCGGGCCCGAGGCCCACCAGGGACTGGAAGTCGGAATCGACGTGGGCGTCACCGTCCCCATCGCACTGTCGGACGGGCAGACGTACGAGCACGGCGAGTGGCTGACCGCCAAGGAGAAGGCCAGGCTCCGGCGCTTGGAGCAGCGCGCCGCGCAGCGTAAGCGCCAACGCCAACCCGGCGAGCCGACCAGTCGCCGGCTGCACCACACCTACGACCGGATCGCAGGACTGCGCGCGAAAGCCAAGCGCCGGGCCCTGGACTGGCAGCACAAGACGACCACCACCATCGCCCGCACCTACGGCACCGTCGTGGTCGAAGCACTCACCATCACGAACATGGTCAAGTCCGCCAGGGGAACCATCGAGGAGCCAGGGAAGAACGTCGCCCAGAAATCCGGGCTGAACCGCTCCATCAGCGGACAGGCGTGGGGTCGGACGGTAACCATGCTGGCGTACAAGACCGCCCGGCACGGCGGCATCCTGGTCAAGGTCCCCGCCCCCGGCACCTCCCGACGCTGTTCCGCCTGCGGCCACACCATGCCCGGCAGCCGGGAGTCCCAGGCCGTGTTCGTGTGCAAGAACCCGGACTGCGGCTGGTCGGGCAACGCCGACCACAACGCGGCCCGCAACGTCTTGCACCTGTACCGGATGGGCCTCGCGCTCATCCCGGCTGCCGGAAGGGCAGTCGTCAGGCGCGCCAAGCGCGTCAAGCCCGCTACCGCAAGGTAAGCAGGAATCTCCCAGCTTCAGGCGGGAGAGCACTTCAAGAGTTCATCGTGCCCATGGTTCCCCCGACGTGGCTCGCGAGGGAGCGCGCCGAGAAGTACGCCGGACTCATGGGCCGGGGCGCGGTTCCCACGGCCGTGGCGGTGTCGACGCTGGACGTGTGCGAGCCCGCCTCCGGCGAGCCGGCCGACCACTACCGGCACTGGGGTCCGACCCACTTCCTCCTCGACGGCCACCACAAGCTGGAGGCCGCGGCCACGGCCGGCCGGCCTGTGCAGCTCCTGTCGCTCCTCGCCCTCGGCGAAGGCCTGGCCGAGGCCGGGGAATGTGCCCGGCTGCCGGCCCTGCGTGCGCAACCCCGCTCGGCGCGAGCGACCGGTCCCCGAAGACCACGTTGCGGCTCAGCGGCTCAGCGGGCCGGTGACACCCCCGCACTGCGGTGCCTGATGTTGACGGCCGCGGCCTTGGCCAGGGCTGCGGGGTTCAGGAAGCGCAGCGGACCGATCAGCCGGGCCGCGAACATGTACATGTGCCGCGCCATCGACTCGTCCCGCGCGGCCGCCGAAAACACCAGCCGCTCCCCGGGGTTGAACGGACGGGCCTTGGCGAAGTCGACCGCCACGGACTGGTGGCCGCGCAGCCTGCGCCGGTGCGTGCGCGCGTACACCGCGAGCGAGCGGTCGAGGTCGCCCCGGCCGGCCGCGGCCGTGGCCGCCGCTTCCGCGAGCCAGTGCGCGGACTGCAGCGCCCATCCGCATCCCACGCCCCACAGGGGGTCGCCGGTCAGGGCGGCGTCGCCGATGAGCGCGAGGCCCGGCGCGGTCGGTTCGCGCGTGACGAGGGGGTAGTCGACGGTGCCGATGATCTTGCTGATGCGCTCGGCGGAGTCGATGGGCGGCGCCTCGGGCAGGGCGCGGACGAACTCCAGGAAGCTGCCCTCCAGGTCCTCCTTGAAGGCCGGCAGCCGCTTCTTGTCCGGGAGCACTGCGAGGACCGTCACCCCGTCGTCGTTCGGGAAGGCGTACGCCATGTCGGGCTCGAGGAACCAGGTCTGACCGATCCCGCCCTGCAGCGGCAGGTTGCGGAAGTGCGCGAGGTAGCCGAAGCGCGTGTTCTCGTGCAGCGTGGTGGGCACCTCGGCGAACTTGGCCACCGCCGAGTCCTTGCCGTCGGCGCCGACCACCAGGCGGGCCCGGATCTCACGGTCCCCCTGCGGCGTCGAGGCATGCACCCCGACGGCCCGCCCGGCTTCCCGGACCAGCCCCGTCACCCGGTGGCCGAGGAGCAGGTCGACGCCGGGGGTTTCCGCCGCGCGGGCCCTGATCAGGGGGTCGAGGGTGCTGCGCCGGACGTTGTACCCGTACGGCAGCTCGGGGCCCTCCGGGGCGGACCTCGGCTCGATCCATCCCCAGCGGGTGTACCAGCGGGCGTCGTTGTGGAGGGCTCCGGCCTTCTCCAGGGCGGGTATCAGGCCGAGTTCGTCGAGCACCGGGTGGGCGTTGGCCGTGATCGAGTGGGTGCACAGCACCTTGTACGCGCCGGGGTCCGAGCGGCGCTCCAGCAGCGCGACGCGGACACCGCGCCGGGCGAGCAGGATGGCGGCGGTGCAGCCGGCGAGGCTGGCTCCGCTGATGACGACGTCGTGGTCGTTGGTCATGTACTGATCGCTCCCTTTGGGGTGTGGTGCCGTTCGTGGGAGTGCTGCGGTGCCTGATCGGTCGGGCGGTTACCCAATGGTAGGAGTTGCGTGTCAGGTGAGGGATGGTCAGGTCGGGCCGGACCGTCTCCCGTACTCCCCGGTAGTGTCCGGTGATCACCCGCCGCCTAGAGTCGGCTGCATGACTCTCGCTTATGACACGACCGGTGACGGCCCCACCCTGGTACTGCTGCACTCCGCCGCCTGCGACCGCAGGATGTGGGATCCGCAGTGGTCCGCGCTCGCCGGGGCCGGATACCGCGTGGTGCGCCCCGACTTCCGCGGCTTCGGCGAGTCCCCCCTGCAGGACCGGCGCCACAACGACGCAGAGGACGTACTGGACCTGCTGGACTCCCTCGGCGTCGAGCAGGCGGTGCTGGTCGGCTCCTCGTACGGCGGACGCGTCGCCGTGGAGATCGCCGCACGGCGTCCGGAACGGGTCTCCGCCATGATGCTGCTGTGCTCCGGGCTGCCCGGGCATGAACCCGGCGCCGAGCTGCAGGCGTTCGGCGAGCGGGAGGACGAGCTGCTCGAGGCCGGGGACGTCGCGGGGGCCGTGGAGCTGAACCTGGACACCTGGCTGGGGCCGGACGCGGACGAGGGGGTACGGGAGCAGGTGCGCGTGATGCAGCGCCTTTCCTTCGACGTACAGCTGGCCGCCCCCGAGGGGGCCGGGCGGCGGGCGGTCGAGATCGACCTGTCGGCGGTCAAGGCACCGTGCCTCGCCGTTTCGGGCGGCCACGACGTGGCGGACTTCAGGGAGATCGCGGCCCGGCTGCCGGGGCTGCTGTCCGACGCCCGGCACCTCGAACTGCCCTGGGCCGGCCATCTCCCCAGCCTCGAGCGGCCTGCCGTCGTGACGGACCTGCTGCTCGGCTTCCTGCGCGAGACGGCTTCCGCCGGCTGAGCCGATCGCCCGGAGTCCGGCCGGGTCTTGCCCCCGAAACGGAGGGACGCGGTCTAGCCGGGGAGGCGGAAGCCGTTGAAGAGGTCGTCCATGCCGCGCAGGGCCAGGCGCGTGGGGGTGGCCCGGACGGCGAGGTCTCGGGCCGCCGCGGCGAGCGGGTGGCGGAGTGCGCCGAGACGGCCGACGCGGCGGGCCCGGAGGCGCACCGCGTCGGTGCGGTCGCGGCGGGCGGCGGTGTACGCGGCCAGGGCGGCCGGGACGCAATCCGCGCTGTCCGTACGGTCCCCGTCGGCGCCGCCCGCGCCGTCCACCCTGCTTCCGGCGGGGAGCAGGTGGGCCAGGACCACCGCGTCCTCGATGGCCTGGCAGCCGCCCTGGCCGAGGTTGGGGGCCATGGCGTGGGCGGCGTCGCCGAGCCAGGCGATCCTGCCGTGGTGCAGGCGCGGGAGCGGCGCGGCGAGTTCGTAGAGGTCGTTCTGCAGGACGTCGGCGGGATCGAGGCGGCCCACGCGGTCCAGCAGGGCCGGAATCGGGTCGTGCCACGTGCCGAAACGCTCGCGGAGCTCGGCCCGGGCGTCCGCCGACCGGGTGCCGGCCGGGACGACGGCGGTGGCGTAGAGGTAGTAGCGGCCGTCGGAGAGCGGGGTCACGCCGAACCGCTGCCCCCTCCCCCATGTCTCGCTCATGGCCGGTATCCGCAGGTCCGGGGCGTCCACGAGGGCCCGCCACGCGGTCTCGCCGAGGTATTTCAGGCCGGGGTGGCCGGGGAAGTGCGCGCGGCGAAGCGGGCTGTGGATGCCGTCGGCGGCGACGACCAGATCGGCGGGCAGGTCCGGTCCGGCCTCCGTATGGACGATCGGGCGGTTCCCGGCATCGTCGACGGCGGTCACGGCGGTGCCGTAGCGGATGGTCCCCGGCGGCAGGGCGGCGGCCAGAGCGGCGGTGAAGGCCGGGCGGGGGACGGCGATGGGGGCGATGCCGTAGCGGGCCGCCATGTCCGCGGTGCCGGTCCGGGTGAGCCACTGCCCGGCGGAGCGGCGTACGCCCATCGTCACGGGTATGGCGCTGCCGGTGGCACGGACGGCATCGACGCCGATGGTGTCGAGTGCGCGCAGGGCGTTGGGGGCGAGACCGATGCCGGCACCGGTCACCGGGGCCTCGGGGGCGCGTTCGCAGACGGTGACGTGCCAGCCGCGCCGGTGCAGGGCGATGGCGGCCGTGAGTCCGCCGATGCCTGCTCCGGCGACCACCGCGTGACGTTCCGGCACGGCACACCCCTTCGTTCGGTCCGGGCCGCCTCTGCGGCTGCGTCTGGCACGGCCACTGTAGAGCGCGGCCCGGATCACGGCTGTTGTCGGGCAGGCGGGCCGAAAGCGCTCCGAACGAGAGGGGGCCGCCCATCAGTTCCCGCAGGACGAGGGTGGTCCAGCGTCCGGAGACCGCTGCGAGGGCGAGTTCCACCGGGCAGTGCGGCTCCGGCTGCCGAGTGCGCCCGCGCCACACGTACACGTCGGGTGACCTCGCCCTGCTGATCGTCGACTGGAGCATCGGGGGAACCGGCCCCGACGGCGCGGCCGTCCGGCTGGCCGGGACGGCCACGGACCTCGCCCGGCGCGGTGCGGACGGGCTGTGGCGCTACGTCGTCGACGACCCGTTCGGCACCGCGCCCTCCTGACCGGGGGTGCCGGCGGCGAACACGGCGACGCTCACGTCGACCACGTAGTGCTCGTCCACCCATCCGTCCGGGAACCGCGCCTTGAGGAGGGCCCGTTCCTCGCGGGGGAAGGCGTCCGTGCCGGGCTTGCCGATGAGGAAGAGGGAGTGCGTGGACAGTTTGGCCGGATGCGTGTCGACGGGAACGCGGCGCGATCACGGGAGGCGGCGGTGGGCGAACCGGGCTCCGTGCTGCGAGCGGGTGCGCTCGTTGATGTACCGGCCCGGGCCGAACCGCTCCTCGATGCGGGCCTGCTGATCCGCGATCCGTCCGACGGTGACGTCCGGGTCGTTCGACCAGACCGCGAGCGCACCGCCGGGGCGGAGCAGGAGTTCGGGCGGGTAGGAGGGGCGGTGGGCGGCATAGCGAGCGGCCGCCGCGCCGAATGAACGAGCACGGGATTCGTTCGTCATGCCGCCCATGACGGGGCTACTGGTACGGGTTGAAGGGGATGCCCGCCGGCTTGGCCTTCGCCAGGTGGTCGGCGAAGGCGCCGTCCTTCAGGCCGAAGTGGGCGCTTCCGAAGTCGGCCTGGCTGAGCTTGTCCCGCAGCCCGGCCGGATAGCCCGACCATCCGACGAGTGCGGGGAACTGCCAGGTGTGGCGGTGGTTCTCGGGCGGTTCGTCGTTGTTGTTCGCCGCGCGGAAGCAGTGCGTGCCGACGCCGTCCTTGTGGTAGACGATCTTGGGGTGGGTGCCGTCCCAGCGGATCTGGTCGCGTGCGTGGACGACGAAGTCGCCGTGGGCGGAGGTCGAGACGTATTTGGCCTCGTTGCCCTGGATCCACACCACGACGTGCTCCCAGTCGTGGCGGTGGCCGCCGAGGCTGATGCCGGGGATGGCCTGGTCCTTCTCGAAGTACAGTCCGTAGATCACGGCGCACCAGCCGTTGTTGCAGGTCCAGCGGGAGTAGCCGTTGGTGTTGGCGAGGTCCGAGGCATCCCGGCAGTTGCCGTTGAGGGCGCCGGTGGGATTGAGCCCGCCGTTGAGGACTCCGGTCGGGCCTATCGCGGGAGTCGGGTAACAGCCGTCGGTGTCGTAGTCGTAGGCCGGCTGGAAGGTCAGCTCGATCGCCTCGGCCTGGCTGGGCAGGGCCGGGGGCGGTGCGGCGAAGGCGACCTGGGGCACGGCGACCACCAGCGCGACGGCGGCGCCGACGACAGCCAACGATTTCCGGATGTGACGGTTCGTCCGCAAGGCGTGCCTCCTGGCCGGCCGGTTTCGGGATGGCGCGTGCATCGCGACCACCGTCGGCCGACCCGCCGGGCAGCATCATTCGCGAACCCGGGCGGTGCAGCAAGGGTGCGGGCAGCCTCTCTTTCCGGCATGAACAGCCATGAACTGCCGCAGTACGAACAGCACTTGTGCCGTTCCCGAGCGGGACTCGAGCCGGGATGCCCCGGCCTCGCCTGCGGATCACGAGATGGCAGAGTAGGTCC
Source organism: Streptomyces sp. NPDC085524 (assembly GCF_044541755.1). Taxonomy (NCBI): domain Bacteria; kingdom Bacillati; phylum Actinomycetota; class Actinomycetes; order Kitasatosporales; family Streptomycetaceae; genus Streptomyces; species Streptomyces sp. NPDC085524. The sequence continues at coordinate 281,757 of NZ_JBITTH010000009.1, read as the reverse complement.
GTGAGCTACAGCATCTTCCTGCTCCGGTTCGTGGACGGCGAAGTCGTGCCGCTCGACGCCGGGACGTTGCGTCGGATGACGGAGCCCTACCTGGTGGCGGGCGGTCAGGAAGAGGGCTTCTCGCAGATCCGCGCGGCGGACGGGGGCGAGGCGGATCTCTACCACGAGTCCTCGGCCGAGAACGGGATGCCGTGCCTGACGGCGACGCACTTCGCACGCGGGGCGATGCTCGGCGTGCTCGCCCGGCCGGCTGCGGCGCTCGGGGCCTCGATCGTGCCGCAGGACGGCCGCGCGCTGATCTTCCGTGAGGACGACCGCGCCCATCTTCCCGAGGAACTCCGGGGGAAGGCGAGGATCATGGCCCCCACGGCGGAGGCGTTCCAGGCGGGCTGAGCGCCCGCCGAACGGCCGGTGTCAGGCCTTCCCGGTCAGAGGGTGTTCATCAGGATGATCGCCGCGAGGTCCAGCAGGATCACGGTGATGACGGCGATGACCATGGCCCAGGCTTTGCGCGACTCGTCCATGCGTACGAGTCTCCCCCCGACCCGGACCTCCCGCGACGCGGAGGCCCCGGCGGCGGCCGGCCTCCGAAGCCGGGCCGGCCGGCCTGGAAGACGTCCCGGCCCGCCCCGGACACCCCCTAGACGCCCCGGCCGGCCCCGGAAGTCGCCACGGCCGGCCCCGCGAGCCGTGTTGCGCGGTCAGGAGACCCAGGAGCCGGTCATCCCGAGGACCGCCGAGCCGTCCTGGTCGGCGAGCTTGGTCCCGGTGAACCCCTGCGCCCACTCGGAGGTCTGGATGCGGAACGCGGGACGGTCGGCGGTCAGCGCCTCCATGACGGCCTCGGCCGCGCCTGCGGGGGTCTGGGCGCCCTCCATGAACCGGCCGACCGTGCGCTCGATGTAGTGGCGCATCGCGTCGGCGTACGGGCCTGCCGCGGCGATGCGGGCGTCGATGTCGAGTCCGATGTTGTTGACGAACTCCGTCGCCACCGCGCCGGGCTCGATGACGGACACGCTCACTCCGACGGCGCCCGCGACGGGGGCCAGGCTCTCCATGTACCCCTCCACGGCGAACTTCGCGGCGCAGTAGGCCTCGTTGAAGGGCTGGCCGATGACGCCGCCGACGCTGGTGACGGTGATCAGGCGGCCCCCGGTGGCGCGCAGGTGCGGCAGGGCGGCCTTGGAGACGTTCAGCACGCCGAAGAAGTTGACCTCCATGACCCCGCGCACGTCGGCGACGGACTCGAGTTCCAGGGTGCCGACGTGACCGGCGCCCGCGTTGTTCACGACCGCGTCCAGACGGCCGTAGTCGGCGATCACCCCGGCCACGGCGGCGGCGACGGAGCTCTCGTCGACGACGTCGAGCTGCCGGATGTCGAGTTCGACGCCCGCCTCGGCCGCGGCCTTGCGCAGGGCGTCGGCCCGGCCGGTGTCACGGAGGGTGGCGACCGTCCGCCATCCGGCCCGGGCGGCGGCAATGGCGGCAGCCAGGCCGACGCCGGAGGAGGTACCGGTGATCAGGACGGTGCGGAGGGAGGTGTCGGGGGTGGTGGGGTGGGTCGACATGGCCGGCGCCTTTCACGGAGTGTGACTTATGTGCGTGCACACACACTATAAATTTATGTGCGCGTGCACGCAAGCTCTAGACTGCCGGACATGCCGAAGAAGCTCACCGAAACCGAGATGCCGACGGCCGACTACGCCTTCTACGGGCTGGTCTGGGCCGGCACCACCCTGACCGAGCGGGTGGACCGGGCCCTGGTCAAGGCCCACGACCTTCCGGTGTCCTGGTTCGAGGTGATGCTGTGGTTGGCTTCCAGCCCCGAGCCCGTGCCCGCATCCACCCTGGGCAACAGCACGCTCCTCAGCCGCAGCCAGGTCTCCCGCGTCGTCGACGCCCTGCAGAACCGGGGCCTGGCGGCCCGTACGCCTTCGGCACGTGACGCCCGCTCGGTGGAGGTCTCCCTCACGGAGGCGGGACGCGCGGTGTTCGCCGCGGCCGACGCGACCCGGCGCGAAGCCCTGGCACCGGTCTTCACCGAGCTGCTCGACGAACAGGACCTCCAGGCGCTGGAAGCGGTGTGGCGCAAGCTCAAGGCCGCCAAGGCCTCGCAGGCCGCAATGGCCGAGAAGACCCAGAAAGCCCAGAAGGGCTAGTACCCGCGGCTCCGGCCTTCGTCACCGCCCGTGGTGAGCGTGGCGGCGGCCGCGAAGAGGCGGGCGCAGCGCTGCGTCATGGCCTCCGGCGTCTGCTCGGGGTGCTTGACCCACCAGCGGACGAGGGTGGCCACCAGGTCCCGCCAGACGTACTTGAGCGCGTCGGCGTCCAGCGGGTCGGCGGATCCCGCCGCGCGCAGCATCTCGGCCGTGCCGCCCGCGGCGAGCCGGTCGATGGCCGACCAGTACTCCGAGGCGCGTCGCTCGGCCTCGCCGCCGGGCGGCAGCGTGGCGTCGTACAGCACGAACCACGCCTCCCGCCGCCCTTCGAGGGCCTCGAAGACGGCGCGCAGCACGCGCAGCGGCGTGTCCGGGGCGGCGCCCCCGTCGGCGCCCATCGCCGTCCGGACGGCCTCCAGGAGCCGGTCCCCGACGGGCACCAGGCAGGCGACGTACAGATCCTCCTTGGTGCCGAGGTACTGGTGCAGCAGCGTCTTGGTGACGCCCACCCGTGCGGCGATCGCGGGGAGCGAGGCGGCCGCGTAGCCGCGGGTGCCGAACTCCTGCGTGGCGGCGTCCAGCATCTGCTGTCGGCGGTGCTCCCGGGGGACCCCCTTGGTACCGGCCTTCGCGGAGGTGGACTTCGGGGAAGGGGTTGCCATGCGCCGATATTATCAGTAGGTAATTTACCCCTAGGTAAGTTACTGCGACCCCTGGAGCGCATCCATGGCCGGCACCACCCCGCAGCCGCAGTCCCGTACCCGCTCCTGGTGGGGCTGGGGCTGGACGGACGCGCATCCCGACGACGCGGAGTGCGCCGCGATGGGCGCCCTGGTCCCCGGCACCCTGGCCCGCCCGCTCCCCGTCCCCCGCGTCGGCGACCTTCGCATCGGCAGCCCCTCGGTCGAGCCCCCGCGGAGCCTCGCCCACCTGGTCGGCGCCGATCCCGGGGACCGGGCGGCCCACGCCATGGGGAAGGCCTACCGCGACGTGGTGCGCGCCCTGCGCGGGCGGCCCGGCCGGATCCCCGACCTCGTCGCCCGCCCGACGGACGACCGGGAGGTGGCCGACCTGCTGGAGTGGGCCGGTGAGCTGCAGGTCGCCGTCGTCCCGTACGGCGGGGGTTCCTCGGTCTCCGGGGGCGTCGAGTACCGCGGTGACGCCCACGGGGCGGTGATGTCCCTCGATCTGACGGCGATGGGCCGGGTCCTGGAGGTCGACACCGAGGGGCGGGCCGCACGCATCCAGGCGGGCACCCTCGGCCCGAGCCTGGAGGACCAGCTGCGGCCCCACGGACTCACCCTGCGGCACTTCCCGCAGAGCTTCGAGTTCTCCACCCTGGGCGGCTGGCTCGCCACCCGCGCGGGCGGCCACTACGCCACCGGCCGGACGCACATGGATGACTTCGTGCAGTCGATGCGCGTGGTCACCCCCGCCGGCACCAGCAGCTCCTGGCGGCTGCCCGCTTCCGGGGCCGGCCCCTCCCCCGACCGGCTGTTCCTCGGCTCCGAGGGCGCCCTCGGCGTGATCACCGAGGCGTGGGTCCGGCTGCAGGAGCGGCCCCGCCACAAGGCGTCCGCCGCGGTCGCCTTCGCCCGCTTCGACGACGCGCTCCGAGCGGTGCGCACCCTCGCGCAGTCGGACCTCTCCCCCGCCAACTGCCGTCTGCTGGACGCCGGCGAGGCCGCCCTGTCGGGCGCTGCGCACGACGGCAGCGCGGTGCTCGTCCTGGGCTTCGAATCGGCGGACGAACCGGTGACCGCCCGGCTCGAGCGGGCCGTCGACGTGGCCCGCTCGCACGGCGGCCGGTACGGCGGGACGTCCGGGACCTCCGCGGCGGGCGAGGGCCCCGGCGGCGACGCGGCGGTGAGAGCCTGGCGTTCGGCCTTCCTGCGGATGCCCTACCTCCGCGACGGTCTGGCCAGGATGGGCGCCGTCGCGGAGACCTTCGAGACGGCGGCCACCTGGGACCGGATCCCCGGCCTGATCGACGCGGTGCGCACCGAGGTCGGTGCGGCGGCGCTCAAGGCGACCGGGCATCCTGCGACCGTCAACTGCCGCCTGACGCACGTCTATCCGGACGGAGCGGCACCGTACTTCACCGTCCTGGCCGCCGGCCGGGACGGTGCCGAGGACGCCCTCTGGGACGAGCTCAAGGCCGTGTCGGTCGAGGTCCTGCACCGGTACGGGGCGACCGTCACCCACCACCACGCCGTCGGCCGCGACCACCGTCCGGGCTACGACCGACAGCGTCCCGAGCCCTTCGCCCTCGCGCTGCGGGCCGCGAAGGGGGCGCTGGACCCGCGGGGCATCCTCAACCCCGGTGTGCTCGTGGACTGACCGGGGCGGCGGGCCGGCCGCCGCCGCGGCCGGCCCGCCACCGGCAATCCCCCGCGCCCGGGTCTCAGCCGACCTGGACGGTGACCGTCCGGCCCGGGGACACGCGCTGCGTGACGTAGGTGTAGGTCACGCCGTCGACCACCTCGGTGCGGGCCGGCCGGGCCACCCCGTCGACCGTGACCGTGGTGTACGTGCCGGGGAACCGGGCCTTCCAGGTGTAGGCGGAACTGCCCGAGGTGTGGGCGAGCGTGGACTTCGTCGCCCCGTCGTGGCGCAGGGAGAAGGCCGAGTCGCCGACCCGCAGGTCCTCGATCCCCAGCCAGGCCATGTCCGACGGCAGCCGGGACTGGGTGCTCAGGGCGTGCGCGGGCGCGTCCGGGACGACGCCCAGGAGTCCCTCGACGGTCTGTCCGATCAGGGTGAAGGAGACCTCGGGGTAGTCCCCGTTGGTGCCCTGCTTGGTGTTCACGTGCTGGATGTCCTTGCGGTCGTAGACGTGCTTCATCCACTTCCAGGCGGTGTCGTTGCGGTTGTTCCGGAAGAAGGTGTCCGGTAGGTAGGTCAGGGCCTCGATGTTGGTGGGCCGGTCCGCGCCCGAGGCCTGCTGGTCGATGTAGTCCAGGTAGGCCTCGCGGCGGGCGCCCGGTGCGACGATCTGCTTCATCGGCATGAACCAGCTGTTCTCCTTGCCCCAGCCGGTCAGCGCCCGCCCGTCCGTGGTGTAGCCGCGCACCATGTCCGCGCCGGAACCGGTCCCGCTCCAGGTCGTGTTGAAGTACGTCTTCAGCTCGCGGGCCTTGGCCTCGTAGCGGCCGGCGAGGACGCAGTCGCCCTTGGCCCGGGCGAGCGCGGCCACGGCCAGGTACGCCTGGTACTGGGAGCCGATCGCGTCGCCGGCCTCGGCGAGCGGCTCGCCGCTCTGCTCGTTGTAGCTGGCCGTGCCCTGGAAGATGCCCTGGCCGGTGCCTTCGGCGACCTTGACCGCGCCGTTGTCCTTGAGGCCGTCGTGCAGGGTGACGAACTCGTCGGTGGCGTGACGGTAGAAGTCCCACAGGACCGGGTCCTCGATGTAGGAGCGGTCGCCGCTCCAGCGGTACGCCTCTTCGGACTTCTGCACCAGCTCGAAGGTGGCGGGCACCTCGCGGACGAAGCTCGAGGGGCTCTTGTAGTCGATCGAGAGGTAGGTGCTGGTGTCGAAGTTGAGGGCCCAGGCCGGGTAGTACTTGTGCGCCGGTGTGGCCGACGCGGCGAAGGAGCGGAGCATCGCCTTGTTCTCCGCGTGCAGGCCGAGCACTCCCGCGCCGGCCAGCTGGTGGGCCATGTCGCGCGAGTAGTAGCCGCTGCGGTTGGCGTAGCCGGCCCAGTAGGAGGCGCCGTAGGTGCCGGCGCCGCTGCCGCCCGTCCGGTTCTCGTCGACGTTGAGCGGCCCGGGGGTGCCGGGCAGGTGGACCCAGCTGTTGGCCTTGCGCTTGGACCAGTCGAACATCTCGACGATCTTCGGGTCGGAGGAGCTGATCCGCGGGTCCGCGGGTGAGGAGGGCGAGACCATCACGTCGTCGGCGTTGACCCAGGCCTCCCCCGACTCGAAGGCGATCTCCAGCCTGTCACCGGGGGCGAGGGTGATCCGGCCGAGCGTGTAGCGCCGGTAGTTGGAGGCGCTCGGCAGGGTCTGCTCCGCGGCGACCGCGCCGTTGACCCGGGCGACGTAGCGGCCGCCGGGACCGCCCGTCGCGATCCAGGCGGATATGTCGTACGTCCCCCGACCCGCGGCCGTCACGGTCTGGGACACCTTCATCCCGGGCCCGCCGTCGAGGTAGGCGAGCCGCGCCCCGCCGTGCGGGTAGTTCGTGGCGACGCCGGTACCGGAGGTGAACTGCCAGCCCGTGGCGCCCTGTTCGAAGCCGGGGTTGGTGACGGTGAGCAGGGCGGGCGCGGCCGGCGCGGGCTGTCGGGTGGCGGGGCCGGGCGGCGCCGCGGCGGCCGGGCCGCCGAGGGCGAGGGGGGCGAGCGGGGCGAGCAGGGCGAGCGCGGACAGGAGCGACACACGGGAACGCGTCATCGGGTTCTCCCGGGTTGTGGTGGGGCGCCGGTCTGCGCGGGGCAGGGCGCGCGGCACGCTAGCAACCCCCCTTGATGGATTGCAATGACTCTTGTCAAAATTCACTGCCTGATCGAACTGAAAGATTTCATTGAAGTCTTGCAAGTCACCAGGACGGCTGGTTACAGTCCTGGCCGTTCGGCTTCCGCAACGGTGCGAGCAGGGGTGGGTCAGGCATGGAACTGGAACGTCGCAGAGTGCTTCGGATGGGCGGCGCGATCGCCGCAGGGGCCGGGCTGACCGGCCTGACCGCCTGCTCCGGCACGGGTGACACGGGTGCGAGCGGCGCCGCCGGGCCGAAGCACAAGGGCAGGATCGCCGTCTGGTCCTGGCAGGGGCCGGCCGCCGAGATGAAGGCCCTGGTACCGGAGTTCAACAAGAAGTACCCGGAGATCGAGGTGACGGTCGAGGACATCGGCAACCCGGCGATCTGGGACAAGATCACCACCGGGCTGGCGGCCGGCGGCCAGGGCCTCGCCGACGTCCTCCACATCGGCGTCGACTACCTGCCGGGCTACGTCGAGAAGTTCCCCGGCGGCCTCGCCGACCTCGGCCCGCTCGGCGCGAACGCCCATCGGGACTCCTTCGCCCCGGGCATGTGGCAGACCGTGTCCCCCGACGGCAAGCGCGTCAACGCCCTTCCCTGGGAGGCGAATTCGGCGGGCTTCTACTACCGCGCGGACCTCTTCGAGAAGGCCGGTGTGGACGTCGGCGCCCTCCAGACCTGGGAGGAGACCATCGAGGCCGGCAAGGAGATCAAGTCCAAGACCGGCGCCCATCTGCTGGGCATCGACAAGCCCGCCTCCCAGGCCGACGCCGCCAACTTCTTCCAGATGCTGCTCCAGTTGCAGGGCACCTTCTACTTCAACCTCGCCGGGGACATCACGCTCGACTCCCCGGAGGCCGTGAAGGCCATGACCCTGATCAAGACGATGAACGACGCCGGCCTGGTCAGCGATCTCGCCGGCGGCTGGAACGCCCTGATGAGCTCCCTGAAGGAGGGGACCGCGGCCGTGCTGCCGATGCCCACCTGGTTCGGAGGCATCATCGAGGAGCAGGTTCCGGGCGAGGCGGGGAAGTGGAAGGTCCGGCTTCCCCCGGCGGTCCGACGGGGCGGATCCACCGCGGCCACCGTCAACTCCACCCATCTCGCGGTCGCGGGCAGCAGCAAGCAGCAGGCCGCCGCCTGGACCTTCATCGAGTTCGTCCTCACCCGCCCCGCCTCCCAGGTGCAGATCTACCGGGGCAAGGGCATCGCCCCCGCGCTGATGAAGGCGTACGACGACGCGGTCTTCCACGAGCCCTCGGCCTTCTTCGGCGGCCAGAAGAAGGGAGAGGTCTTCCTGGAGGCGCTCAAGGCCCCCTCGCCCGCGTTCAATTACACCGCCGACTACGCCCGCGCCCTCAAGCTGGTCACCGATGCCCAGTCCAAGGTCCTGCTGGCCGGGGCCGACCCGGCGAAGGTGCTCAAGGAGGCCGCCGACCAGCTCTCCCGGCAGACCGGGCGCAAGGTCTCCCGATGACCGCGACGCTCACCGGCCGGGCCGACCCGGCCGTCCCCGCTCCGGGGGCGGCCGGGTCGGCCTCCCGGCCCCGGCGGCGCCGGCGCGTCGCCCCGTACCTCTTCGTACTGCCCGCGCTGCTGCTCTTCGCCGCGTTCAAGATCTACCCCATCGGCCGCTCCTTCGTGATCAGCCTCCACAAGACCGTCGGCGGGACCGAGCGGTTCGTCGGCGCCGACAACTACACCCGGCTGCTGGGCGATCCGCTGTTCCGGACCGCCCTGAAGAACACCGCGGTGATCCTCGCCGTCCAGGTGCCGGTGATGCTGGCCCTCGCGACCGGGATCGCGGTGGCGCTCAACTCCGGTCTGCTGCGCGGCCGCACGCTCTTCCGGCTCGGCTTCTTCCTGCCGATGATCACCGGACTCGTCGCCTACGGGATCATGCTCTCGGTCCTGCTCAACCACGACTACGGGCTGGTCAACTGGCTGCTCGGACTCGTCGGTGCGGACCCCGTGCCATGGCTGACCGACCCCTTCTGGGCGAAGATCTCCCTCGGCCTGGCGCTGACCTGGCACTACACCGGCTACAACGCGGTGATCCTGCTCGCCCGCCTGCAGTCCGTCCCCGCCGAGCTCTACGACGCGGCGGCCGTGGACGGGGCAAGCGCCTGGACCTCCTTCCGGCACGTCACCCTGCCGGGGCTGCGTCCCGCGCTGCTGCTCACCACCGTGCTCTCCACCATCGGCACCCTGCAGATCTTCGACGAACCGTACGTGCTCACCGGCGGAGGCCCGGACAACGCCACCCTGACCGTCGGCGTGTACCTGTACCAGAACGCCTTCAAATACTTCGACTTCGGATACGCCTCTGCCATCGCCTACGCCCTCGCCGTCCTCATCGGCATCCTCGGCGTGATCCAGTTCCGCCTCCTCGGGGAGAAGCAATGACCGCCGCCCGGCACCGGGGCAGGAGCATCCTGCTGACCTCCGGACTCGCCATCGCGCTCGCCGCCGTACTGGCCCCCTTCTACTGGCTCGTGGTCGCCGCCACGCACAGCTCCGGCGAGATCTTCGACAGCCCTCCCCCGCTGCTCCCCGGCGGCCACCTCGCCGGGAACCTGCGCACGCTCCAGGAGACCGCGCAGTTCGGCCGGGTGGTCCTCAACTCCGTGCTCATCGCAGCCGTCTACACCCTGTGCGCGGGAGCCGTCTGCACCCTGGCCGGGTACGGCTTCGCCAAGTTCCGCTTCCGCGGCCGCGAGACCCTCTTCGGCCTGCTCATGCTCGGGCTCGTCGTCCCCGCCCAGGTCACCCTGGTACCGCTCTTCCAGATGATGGCCGAGCTGCGCTGGCTGGGCACCTACCAGGCCGTGATCATGCCCAACCTGGCCCTGCCGTTCGGCATCTTCCTGATGCGCCAGTCGATGGCCGCCCTGCCCGACGAACTCCTCGACTCCGGCCGCATGGACGGCTGCGGCGAACTGCGGCTGTTCTGGAAGGTCGTGCTCCCGCCGATGAAGCCCGCCCTGGCCGCCCTGGCGATCTTCCTCTTCCTGTACCAGTGGAACGACTTCGTCTGGCCGCTGATCGTCCTGCGCGACAGCGCCTCGTTCACCGTGCCGGTGGCCCTGGCCTCGCTGCAGGGCCTCGACGAAACCGACTACGGCGCGATCCTCGCCGGAACCGCGGCCGCCGCGATCCCGATGGCCCTCGTATTCCTGGCGCTTCAGCGCCAGTTCGTGTCCGGCCTGCTCGCCGGCGCCGTGAAGGAGTGACCGTGCACACCACCACCGCCCCGGCGCAGGCCCCTGAAGCCGTGACCACCGCGGGACTGGCACCCGCCCGCTTCGAGCCGCTGCTCGACGGCGTCTCGCTCTCCGTCCTGGCCCACGGCGCCGCCCCCGCGTGGACACTGGGTGAGACCACCGGCGGCCTGCGCATGCTGGAGGTGCGGGCCGACGGCGCCCCCGTCGAGGTCCGCTTCTCCGTGCCCCTCGGTGACGCCGCCGGATACTGGCACCCCCAGGGCGGCTGGCGGCGCACCCTCCTCGCCGACTGGGAGGGCCGCTCCCGGGTCTCGCTGGTCGACGGGCACGCCGCCGGATGCCTCTACGACCACTCCGGCGCCACCCTGCTCACCTTCGCCGCGGCCGATCCGGTCCCCGAGGCGAACCTGCGCTTCGGCGTCTCCGAGGAGAACGACACCCACGTCGTCCACCTCCGCCTGCCCGCCTCACGGGGCCCCCACCGGATCCTGCTCGCCCCCCGCTCCCCCTCCGTGGCGCAGGCCATGCGGGCGATCCGGGCCTGGTTCGGCGCAGCGCTCGACCCCGTGCCGGTGCCCGACGCGGCCCGCACCCCCGTCTACTCGACCTGGTACGCCTTCAACCAGGACGTCAGCGCGGCCGCCGTCGAAACCCAGGCCGAACTGGCCGCGGGCCTCGGCTGCGGAGCACTGATCCTCGACGACGGCTGGCAGGAGCTGGGCCACGGGCGCGGCTACGCCGGCTGCGGGGACTGGCGGCCCGACCGGGCCAAGTTCCCGGACTTCGCCGCGCACGTGGCCCGCGTACGGGCCACCGGCCTGCACTACCTGGCCTGGGTGGCGCCGCTGCTGCTCGGCCCGGGAGCCGCCTGCCACGCCCGGTGGGCGGCCCACGCGCCCGCGCCCGCCACCGTGCCCGGCGCGCACGTGCTCGACCCGCGCCGCCCCGAGGTCCGTACGCACGTCGTCGGGCTCTGCGTCCGGCTGGTCGAGGAGTACGGGCTCGACGGGCTCAAGCTCGACTTCCTCGAGCAGGCCATGGTGTACGCCGGCGACGGCGCGGGGGACCTCGGAGCGGCCATGGTGGCCCTGCTGACGGAGCTGCGGGCGGCCCTGGAATCCGTACGCCCGGGCCTGCTGCTGGAACTGCGCCAGCCCTACACGGGTCCCGGCATGGCCCCCTTCGGGAACATGCTGCGCTCCTTCGACTGCCCGGCGGACGCGACCGCCAACCGGGTGCGCACCCTCGACACCGCACTGCTCGCGGTCGGCGGCGCCGTCCACTCCGACATGCTCCTGTGGTCGGCGGACGCGCCCGTGGCCGCGGTGGCCCGGCAGCTGATCGGGGCGCTGCACGCGGTGCCGCAGATCTCCGTACGGCTCGACCGCGTCCCGGCGGCGCACCTGGAGGCGACCGGGTTCTGGCTGCGGCAGTGGCGGCTGCACCGCGAGCTGCTGCTCGACGGGGAGGTGGAACCCGGACGGCCCGACGAGCTGTACCCGCTGGTTCGGGCGAGCGCCGGGGAGCGCTGCCTGCTCAGCGTGCACGGCGACCGGGTCGTCCCGCTGGACTTCTCCGCGTACCGGCACTTCCTCCTGGTCAACGGCTCGGACCGGGACCGGGTGATGGTCGAGGTGCGGGGCGGCGGGGCCCGTATCCGGGGCGCGGTCCACGGACCCGACGGCCGTATGATGGACGGTCCGCCGCCGTTCCTGCCGGAGGGGGCGCACTCGCTGGCGGTGCCGCGCGGAGGTCTGGCGGCGCTCACGATCACGGAAGGACCCCGATGAAGGTCGGTATCACCGAGGTCGCAGCCCTCGCCCAGGTCAGCGAGGCGACCGTCAGCCGGGTGATCAACCGACGCCAGGGCGTGTCGAAGAAGACCCGGGACGCGGTCGAGCAGGCCATGGCGGAGCTCGGCTACGAACGGCAGACCCAGGGCCAACTGGTCGCGGTGATCACGGAGTTCGTGTCCAACCCGTTCTTCGCCGATGTCGCCGAGCGGATCGAGTCGGCCCTGGCCCCGCACGGGCTCAAGACGATCCTGTGCCCCGCCTTCCCCGGCGGGGTGCAGGAGCGGGACTTCATCTCCGCGCTCGTCGACAAGGGCGTCGCGGCCGTAGTCTTCCTGTCCGCGTCCAACACCGTCGAGGGCTCCGACACCGACACGTACGAACTGCTGCGCCAGCGCCGGGTCCCGTACGTCGGGATCAACGGCGAGTTCGCGGACGGGGTGCCCGTGCCCGTCTACTCCACCGACGACGCGCTCGCCGCCGAACTGGCCGTCGACCACCTCCACCGGCTGGGCCACCGCAGGATCGGCATGGTCTCGGGCCCGGCCGGCAACCAGCCCGCCGACCGCCGGGTCCGCGGTTTCCTGGAGGCGATGGCCAAGCGGGGGATCGAGGACCCGGAGCGCTGGGTGATCCGGCAGTCCTACACGGTGGAGGGCGGCCAGGCCTCCGTCGCGCCGCTGCTCGCCCTGGGCGCCACCGCGATCGTCGCGGCCAGCGACTACATGGCCCTCGGTGCGATCCGGGGCGTCCGCCGCCAGGGCCACTCCGTGCCGGGGGACGTGTCGGTAGTGGGCTACGACGGGTCGGCCGTCACGGAGTTCACCGATCCGCCCCTGACCACGGTGCGCCAGCCCGCCGACCGGCTGGCCCTGGAGGTGGGGCGCAGCGTGCTGGCGCTGGTCGGCAACCGGGACGTGCCGACCGGGGAGCTGCTGTTCGATCCCGAGCTGGTCATCCGGGCCACCACGGGCCCTGCGCCGGCGGAGGCCGGCACCGGGGGCTGAAGTGGGCGGCGCCTGGGGCTGAGGCGGGCTGCACCGGCGACCGGGGCGGGCGGGCTCAGATCTCCCCGCCGGCGATGACGAGTTCGCCGACCGTGTCCGCGAGGACGGCCCGGGCCGGGGCGGGCATCGCGGCGTCGGTGACGAACCAGTCGGCCCGGTCCAGCGCAGCGAATCCGCTGAGGCCCACGACTCCCCATTTGCTGTGGTCGGCCACGACGGCGACCCGCCGGGCCGATGCGACCAGCGCCCGGTTGGTCTGCGCCTCCATGAGGTTGGGGGTGGTCAGCCCCGCCTCCTCGCTCACCCCGTGGGCGCCGAGGACGAGCAGGTCCACGTGGAGGGAACCGATCACCAGGTCGGCGAGCGGACCGACCAGTGCGGCCGAGGGGGTGGGTGCGCCGCCGGTGAGCAGCAGGGCGGGGGCACCGTTCCCCGGTTCCCCGCCGGCGGCCCGCACCAGGTCGGCGACCGGGAGCGAGTTGGTGACGATCGTGAGCCCCGGGATGCCGAGCAGCCGGGCGGCGACGGCGTGCGCGGTGGTGCCGCCCGAGACCGCGACCACGCTGCCCGGCTCCACCAGGGTCGCGGCGGCTTCCGCGATGGCCGCCTTCGCGGCGCCCTCCAGATCGGACTTGGCGTCGAATCCGGGTTCGTGGCCGCTGGCCCCGCCCGCGGCGACGGCCCCGCCGTAGACCTTCTCCACGGCGCCGCTCCGGGCCAGGGCGTCCAGGTCCCGGCGGATCGTCATGTCCGAGACGCCGAGCCGCCCGACGAGGTCGGCCACGCGTACCGCGCCGTCGCGCCGGACCGCGTCCAGGATGAGCGCGCGCCGCTGGTGGGCCAGCTGGGCTGCCGGTTCGGCCACGGTCGCTCCCCGGGTTCGGCCTGTGTGTCGGAAAGCAGCAAGATAACACGGCAGCCTGTTGAACCATGTGGAAGTTCACGTCCCCATACTGGTGCCTACTGTTCGGTTCTGTTTATTCTTGGCGGGTGAAGAAAACACTCGCGAAACTCGCGGACGGCCGCGAACTGATCTACTTCGACACCGACCACGGCGCCGTACGCGAGGCTCCCGACCTGCGCCCGCTGGACCCCGTGGACAGTCGGCCCGAACTGCGGCAGGACGAGGCGACCGGCGACTGGATCACGATCGCCTCCCACCGGCAGGGCCGCACCTACCACCCGCCCGCCGGGGAGTGCCCGCTGTGCCCCTCCCGGGACGGACGGCTCGGCGAGATCCCCGCCGCCGACTACGAAGTGGCCGTCTTCGAGAACCGCTTCCCCTCCCTCGCGGCCCCGGTGGGACGCTGCGAGGTCGTGTGCTTCACCCCGGACCACGACGCCCGGTTCGCCGACCTCGCCCCGGCCGGCGCCCGCCTGGTCCTGGACGCGTGGACGGACCGCACCGCGGAGCTCTCCGCCCTCCCGGGGGTCGAGCAGGTGTACTGCTTCGAGAACCGCGGGGCCGAGATCGGGGTGACGCTCAGCCACCCGCACGGCCAGATCTACGCCTTCCCCTTCGTCACGCCCCGCGCCGCCAAGATGGCCGCCGCAGCGGCCGCCCATCGCGCCGCCACCGGGCGCAACCTCTTCGAGGACCTGGTGGCGCGCGCCCGCGCCGCCACCGAGCGCGTCGTGACGGCCGGGGAGCACTGGACCGCCTTCGTGCCGTACGCCGCCCGCTGGCCGTACGAGGTGCACCTCTACCCGCACCGCCGCGTCCCCGACCTGACCTGCCTCACCGAGGCCGAGCGGGCCGAGTTCCCCGGCGTCTACCTGGACCTGCTGCGCCGCTTCGACCGGCTGTTCGCCGTGGCCGGGCAGCCGCAGGCTCCCGCGCCCACCCCGTACGTCTCCGCCTGGCACCAGGCTCCCCGTACCGGCGGGGAGGAACTGGCCCTGCACCTGGAGCTGTTCACCGTCCGCCGGACCGCCGACAAGCTCAAGTTCCTCGCCGGGACGGAGTCCGGTACGGAGGCCTTCATCAACGACGTCGCCCCCGAGGCGGCGGCACTGCGGCTTCGGGAGGCCCTGTCATGAGCCGGTCGGGCCAGTGGGACGACGACAGCCGCGCGGAGCGCGTCGCCGACGGCTTCGAGCGGCTGTTCGGCAGTGCCCCGGACGGGGTCTGGGCGGCGCCGGGCCGGGTCAACCTGATCGGCGAACACACCGACTACAACGACGGGTTCGCCCTGCCCATGGCCCTCCCCCAGAGCACCCTGCTCGCGGCCCGGGTCCGCACGGACGGGCGGCTGCGGCTGCACAGCGCGCAGGGAGACGGCCGGGTCACCGATCTGGAGGTGGCTTCGCTGGCCCCCGGTGCCGTGCCGGGCTGGGCCGCCTACCCGGCGGGGGTGGTGTGGGCGCTCGCCGAAGCGGGACACCCGGTTGCGGGCGCGGACCTCCACTTCGACAGCACGGTGCCCACCGGCGCCGGGCTCTCCTCCTCCGCCGCGCTGGAGTGCGCGGTCGCCGTCGCGTACGACGCCCTGCACGGGCTGGGCCTCTCCGGGGCGGAACTGGCCCGGATCGCCCAGCGTGCGGAGAACGCCTTCGTCGGCGTGCCCTGCGGGATCATGGACCAGATGGCCTCCGTCTGCAGCACCGCGGGAGCCGCCCTCCACCTCGACGCCCGCCACCCCGAGCAGCACGGACACGTCCCCTTCGACCTGCGGGGCCAGGGTCTGCGGCTGCTGGTGATCGACACCCGGGTGACCCACGACCTCGGCGACGGGGCCTACGCGGCGCTGCGCAAGGGCTGCGAACGGGCGGCCGCGCTGCTCGGCCTGCCGGCCCTGCGCGACCTGCCGCCCGGGGAACTCCCCCGGGCCCTGCAGTCGCTGCCGGCCGAACTCGCCCCGCTGGTGCGCCATGTCGTGACCGAGAACGCCCGGGTCACCGAGGCCGTGGCCCGGCTGCAGGAGGGGAACGCCGCGGCACTCGGCCCGATCCTCACCGCCGGCCATGCCTCGCTCCGCGACGACTACCGCGTCTCCTGCCCGGAGACCGACCTCGCTGTGGCCGCCTCGCTGGAGGCGGGAGCGCTCGGTGCGCGGATGACGGGCGGCGGCTTCGGCGGCTCGGTCATCGCCCTGGTGCGGGCCGGGCTGGAGGACTTCGTGGGCGAGCACGTCACGGCCGCCTTCGCCGCAGCGGGCCACCGTCCCCCGCACCTCCTCACCGCCACTCCCGCGGCGGGCGCCCGCCGCCTCGCACCGCCGCCGGGGGGCCCTCACCCCGTACTTCCTTAGCGGCACGTTAGATCTGGCTGCCGGACCTTGTACGGGTGCGACGGCGGACGCATGCTCTGGGAACTTCCCCGGCACGGGGGGCTGGGGAAGTCCCGAATTTCGCGTTCCGCCTCTCGTATCAGGGACTTCCGTCTGGAGCCGCCATGTCCTCGTCCGCCGCCGCCCTGTCCGGACCACCGCCCGTGGACGAGCGCAGGAAGCGCCGCCTCGCTCTCGTCGGCGGCTCGCTCGGCAACCTCGTGGAGTGGTACGACTGGTTCGTCTACGCCAGCTTCGCGATCTACTTCGCCGACTCCTTCTTCCCCGGCGACAACCCGACCACGCAGCTGATGAACACGGCGGGGATCTTCGCGGTCGGCTTCCTGATGCGCCCCGTCGGCGGCTGGATCCTCGGCCGCGCCGCCGACCGGCACGGCCGCAAGAGCGCCCTCACGCTCACCGTCACCATGATGTCGGTGGCCGCGCTGATGATCGCCGTCGCCCCCACCTACGGGCAGGCCGGCTACTTCGGCGCCCTGGTGCTGCTGCTCGCGCGCCTGCTCCAGGGCATGAGCATCGGCGGCGAGTACGCGGCCAGCGCCACCTATCTCACCGAGGCGTCGGCCCCGAACCGGCGCGGCCTGGGATCCTCGTTCCAGTACGTGTCGATGACCTGCGGCCAGCTGCTCGGCCTGGGCATCCTGATCACCCTGCAGCACACGCTCAGCAAGGCCCAGCTGGCCGACTGGGGCTGGCGCATCCCCTTCGTGTTCGGGGCGCTGTTCGCGGTGGTCGTCTTCTGGCTGCGGCGGCGGCTCCAGGAGACCGACGCGTTCAAGGAGCAGTCGTCGGACGGGGACGCCCACGACGAGAGCACGCGCGGCACGCTGAAGGCCCTGTGGGAGCACCGGCGCCAGGCGGGCCTCGTCATGGCGCTCACCCTCGGCGGCACCGTGGCCTACTACACCTACACCACGTACCTCACCAAGTACCTGGTCGGCAGCGCGGGCATGGCGAAGACGACGGCCACGCTGGTGAGTTTCACCGCCCTGGCGCTCTTCGCCGTACTGCAGCCGTTCGCCGGGATGCTGTCGGACCGGATCGGCCGGCGCCCCCTGCTGATCACCTTCGCGGTGGGCTGCACCGTCGGCACGTACCCGATCATGACCGCGCTCGGGTCCGCGTCCTCGTACTGGTCCGCGCTGGGCCTGTCGCTGCTCGCTCTGGTGATCGTCACCGGGTACACCTCGATCAACGCGGCGGTGAAGGCCGAGTTGTTCCCGACCCGGGTGCGCGCCCTGGGCGTGGCGCTGCCGTACGCGATCGCCAATGCGCTCTTCGGCGGCACCGCGGAGTACGTGGCGCTGTGGTTCAAGGACAGCGGCCACGAGACGATGTTCTTCTGGTACGTCTCCGGGTGTGCTCTGGTCTCCCTCGTGACGTACGTCCTGATGCCCGACACCCGCAACGCCGTACTCAGCCGCGCCGAGGCCGACGCGGGCGCCGGTGCCGAGTCCGGCGGCGGCCGGCGGCCGGCCGCGGCTGCCGCCGATCCCGTGCACTGATCGACAGCGGTAACCTGTCACGGGTCATGGACCACGGGTCACGGGTCACCGGCTGCCGGTCGCGAGGAGGCCGTTCGTGCACGCGCTTCTCGTCGAGGACGACGACCGCATGGCCCAGGCGCTCGGCACCGCCCTCGCCCAGCGCGGGCACACCGTCCGCCGGGTCGCCCGCGCCCTGGACGCCCTGCGGCACGTCCGCGAGGCCGAGTTCGTCCTGCTCGATCTCGGGCTGCCCGACCTGGACGGGATAGAGCTCCTGCGGCGGCTGCGCACGGTCTGCGGCGCGCCGTTGATCGTGGTGACGGCGCGCTGCGAGGAGCGCGACATCGTGCAGGGGCTGCGGGCGGGGGCCGACGACTACGTCGTCAAGCCGTTCCGGATGGCCGAGCTGATGGCCCGTATCGACTCCGTGCGCCGCCGCACGGAGTCGCACTCCGCCGGTACCGCGCCGGCTCCCGCCGACGGCGGGCCGGTGTGCACGGGGGACGTCGAAGTCGACCTGGCGGGCCGCACGGTCACCGTGGCGGGTGAGGAAGTCCAGCTGACCCGGCGCGAGTTCGACGTGCTGGCCCTGCTGGCCGCGCGGCCCGGCGAGGTCCACTCCCGGGAGGAGATCCTGGACCGGATCTGGGGGGACGCGTTCCTCGCCGCCTCGCGCTCGCTGGACGTCCACGTGGCGGGCATCCGCGCCAAGACCGGCCGCTCCGGTCTGGTGCGTACGGTCCGCGGGTTCGGCTACCAGCTCGGCTCCCCCGCGTCGCGCGACGGGCGGGACGGCGTTCGGTGAGACGCAGGCTCCTCGCGGTGCTGATGGTGCTCATGGGGGTCGCGGCGCTGCTGCTCTGCCTCCCCCTGGCCGACGCCTATGCACGAGGACGGACCGAACACCTGCTCCTGCAGCGGCGCTCGGAAGCCGTGCGCTTCGCCGACCTCGCCGAACGGATGCGCACCGACGCCGACCGGTCGGAACTGTCCGCCGAGATCAGCCGGTACGCCGAGCTGTACGGGGCGGAGGTGGCCGTGATCGACACGGCGGGCACGACCACCGCGCAGGCCGGGACGGGGGCGGGTGCCGGAGCGGGGGCAGGTGCGGGGGCGGATGCAGGTTCCGGTCCGGGGGCTCCGGGTCTCCCCTCCGCGGCGGCGGAGGCCTGCCGGCGCGCCCTCACCGGACGTTCCACCGACCGGCTCCCCACCCTTCGCCCCTGGGGCCCGGCGACCGTCGTGCTCGCGGAGCCGGTGGGCCGGGACGAGCGGGTCAGCGGCGCCGTCCTGCTGACCGTGCCCACCGGCGCCGCCCGCCGGGACGTGACGGTCCGCTGGTCGCTCATCGCCGCCGGGGCGCTCGCCGCGTTCGCGGCTGCGGCCCTGGTCGCGGCGGGCATCTCGCGCTGGCTGATGCGACCGCTCCTCGACCTGGACCGGGCGGTGGAGGGCCTGGCCTCGGGCAGCCTCCAGGCAAGGGCCGTCTCCGCCACCGGGCCGCCGGAACTGCGCCGTCTGCGGCAGCACTTCAACGGCATGGCGCAGGCCGTCTCCGAATCCATCGGCCGCCAGCGCGACTTCGTCGCCGACGCCTCCCACCAGTTGCGCAATCCGCTGGCCACCCTGGTGCTGCAACTGGAGAACGTCGAACCGTACGTCGCCCCCGGCCCGGGCCGGGCCGAGCACACCCGCGCCCTGGACGAGGCCGGGCGCCTGGAGGAACTGCTCGACGGCCTGCTGGCCCTGGCCCGGGTGGAGTCCGGTGCGGCGGAGCCGAAGGAGCAGGACGTGTCGCAGGCCGTGCGTGAGCGGGTGAGGGCGTGGGACCCGGTCTTCCGCGGCGCCGGACTGGTACTGGCGGCCTCGGAGCTGCCGCAGGACCTGCGCGCACGCGCCCTGCCGGACGCCACCGGCCGCATCCTGGACGCGCTCCTCGACAACGCCGTCAAGTTCGTGCCGCGGGGCGGCCGTATCGAGGTGTCCGCCGCGCGGAGCGCGGACGGGATGGCCGTGGTACGGGTCGCCGACGACGGCCCGGGCGTCCGCGAGGACCAACTCACGCTGCTGGTACGGCGCTTCACGCGCTCCCCCGAGCACCAGAACGTTCCGGGCAGCGGGCTCGGACTGGCCATCGCCGACGAGATCGCCCGGATCAGCGGCGGCCTGCTCGACGTCGGGGCGAATACGCCCCACGGCCTGGTCGCCGAGCTCCGGCTCCCCTGCCCGTGACCGCGCTCGCGACCGCGATCGTGACCGTCAGCCGTACACCGAGCGGTAGTACGCGACCGCGCCCGGATGGAGCGGCACCTTCCCGGTCGAGATCGCGAACCGCGGCTCCAGGCGCGCTCCCGCCGTCACCTCGTGCAGCAGGTCCTGCCTGCGGTCGAACACCACCTGGAGCAGGGCGCGTACGGCACCGGCCGGTACGTCGTCCCGGGCCAGCAGGTAGTTGCCGACGCCGATGGTTCCCACCGGCTCCGTCAGCCCGTACGCCGGAGCCGGCAGGGTGACCGCCGTGTAGACGGGGCCGTGGCGTTCCCGCAGCGCCGCCACGTAGCCGTCCAACGGCAGGAACCGCAAGGGGAGTTCGTTCGCCAGCCCCGACAGCGCCGGCGTGGGCACACCGCCGGACCAGAACAGCGCGTCGACCGCGCCCGTACGCAGCGCCTCTGCCGACTCGGCAAGGCCCAGCTGCCGCTCGTGGGCCCGGGCCGGGCCGTCACCCAGCCCGGCCGCGGCCAGCACCCGCCCCGCCAGGACCTGCACCCCCGACCCCGCCGCACCGGCCGCGACCGGACGGCCCGCCAGCCGGCCCAGCGCCCGCACCGGACCGGCCGCCGGAACCACGAGGTGCGTGTAGTTCACGTAGATCCGGGCCAGCGCCGTCACACCGACGGGCCGGGAGAACCCTTCGCGCCCCAGGACGGCCTCCTCGGCCACGTCCGCCATGGCCAGCGCCAGGTCGGCGGAACCGTCCTCCAGCTTCCGCAGGTTGTCCACGCTGGCGGACGTGCTCACCGGCACGACGTCCGGCGCATCGGCGCCCGCGGCGGCGGCCTGGGCCAGGGCGTGTCCGAAGGCGTTGTACGGGCCGCCCTCCGGCCCGGTGGCGAGCCGGAGCCGCCGCGCCGGGGCCGGGTGTCCCGAGCATCCGGACAGCGCGAGCGCGATCGCCCCGACTCCGGCACCGACCGCGCGTCGGCGGCTCAACTGCGCGCTGCTCACGGCGGAAGCGTAGCCGCCGTCAGAGCCTCACGACGATGAGGGCGGTGTCGTCGGTGACTCCGGCGGGCGGGATGAGGTCGGCGAGGAGGCCGTCGGCGATGGTGTCGGGGTCGGCCGTGTGGTGGCGGGCGAGCGAGCGGGCCAGCCGCTGGAGGCCGGTGTCGATGTCCTCCCGGCGGCGTTCCACCAGTCCGTCGGTGTAGAGGACGAGTACGGATCCGTCGGCGAAGGCGCTCTGCGCCTGGGGGCGGGAGACGTGCTCGGGGCGGACGCCCAGCGGGGGGTCGGTCGCCTGGTCGAGGAAGGTGACGGTGCCGTCGGGCCGGCACAGCGCGGGCGGGGGGTGTCCCGCACTGCTGTAGGCGAGGGTGCGGCCGTCCCAGTCGATGAAGACCGACACGGCGGTGGTGGATTCGGCCCCTTCGACGGAACGCGAGTACAGGCCCACGACTTCGAGGGCCTGGGCTGGGCCGTCGGCGACCCGCGAGGCCGCGGACAGCGCACTGCGCAGCTGGCCCATCACACCGGCCGCCCGCAGCCCGTGGCCGACGACGTCGCCGACCGCGACGGCGGTGCGGTGGCCGTCGGCCAGGTCCACGAGGTCGTACCAGTCGCCGCACACGTTCAGGGCTCCCACGGCGGGCCGGTAGCGGACGGCGGCCTGGTGGTGGGCCAGCGGTCGCGGTGCGGGGAGCATCGCCTGCTGGAGGTGGAGGGCCACCTCCCGTTCGCGGGCGATGGCCCGGCGCAGGCGTTCGTTGACTTCCTGCAGCTCCCGGGCACGGGTGTAGAGCTCGGCCTCCAGCACCGAGGCGTGATCGCTGCCGGAGCGGTCTCCGCGGGCCCGGATGAGCTCCGTCACCTCCTCCACCCGGTGCAGCAGCAGCGCCACGGAGCCGTCGGCGGCCAGGACGGGGACGTTGACCGGGCTCCAGTACCGCTCCTCCCACACCCCGGGCCGGTCCTGGTACTCGACGTCGTAGCGCTGCAGCGCCATGGTGTCGCGTTCGCCGGTGACCGCGACCCGGCGGAGGGACGCGTACAGGTTGCGCATGCCGGTCGCGGCGGGGTCATTCGGGTTGTCGGGGAAGACGTCGAAGAGGTAGCGGCCGATCACCTGCTCGCGGGTGCGCCCGGCCATGGAGAGGAAGGCCTCGTTGGCGTCCGCGTAGACGAGCTCGGTGGTCAGCAGGGCGACCCCGCCGGGCAGGGCCTGGAAGACCTCCCGGTAGTCGATGACGGGTCCGTCCATGATGTCCACCTGCCCGCACGCCGGCCACCGCTCCGATCACTGGGTTCCCACCATGCCACGAGGGCGTGGGGCGGGCCGCTCGGCCCGCCGGGGGTGACGGAGTGCGACGGCTCGGAGCGGCGGGTGTGTCGGTGCCGACCGGGAACCCTGCCGTCCGGCACGGTTGGTCACTGTGCGCAGCCGTCCGCGCGTGGCGGCACCCAGAGGTACGTGTGAGGGGTTCGCATGGGCGAGAACGACGCTGCGAAAGACGCCGGGAACGACACCACCCGGGCCAGCCGTCGCGCGGTTCTGCTGGCCGCCGGTTCGGCCGGGGCCGCAGCACTGACCGCGGCCTGCGGCGGCCCGGCCGGGACCAGGGGTGCGGCAGGGCAGCCGTCGGCCGCGCCGTCGAGGCCGCCGGGCGCCACCGGCTCCCCGTCCTGCGTCCTCGCCACCGAGGCGGGCGCGGGGCCGTACTACATGGACCTGGACCGGGTCCGGTCGGACATCACCGAGGGCCGGGACGGAGTCCCGTTGCAGCTGGACCTGACGGTGGTCAAGGTGTCGGAGGGCTGCCGGCCGCTGCGGGACGCCCACGTCGACGTGTGGCACGCCGACTCCTCGGGCTCCTACTCGACCGGCAACGCCACCTTCCTGCGCGGCACCCAGGTCACGGACGGCTCCGGCCGCTGTGTGTTCCGGACGATCGTGCCCGGCTGGTACGCGGGGCTGGCGCCGCACATCCACTTCAAGGTGCACCCGGACACGCGCACCGAGACGACCTCCCAGTTCTTCTTCCCCGAGGACATCCTGCTGAAGGTGTACGCGCTGCGGCCCTACGCGCGCCGTCCGGCACCGAAGCATCCCAACAGCCGGGACAGCCGCTACCGGGCCGCCGGCGCGGCCATGACGCTGGCGCTCGCGCCGGCCGGCGCCGGCTACCGCGCCGCCTACACGGTGGGAATCGCCTGAGCGCTCACCGCGCCCGGCCGAGGAGGTCGCGCAGGGCGGGGTCGGCGTGCTCGTCGAGGGTCGTGGCCAAGTGGGCCAGTTCCGCGCGGCGTTGCGCGTCCGCCTGCCCGGTCAGGTCCACGGCCCAGCGCCTCCGCTGCGCGTCGGTGATCCCGGCCGTCTCGTGGAACAGCGCGTACAGGGCGTACCAGCGCACGTCTTCGTCGCCGTCTCCGGCCAGCCGCAGCAGGGCCTCCACGACGCGGCTCTCGGTCCGCTCGGGATCGGCCAGTTCCGGAAGCGCGGCGGCGACCGCGAACCGTACGGGCTGCGCCGGGTGGGCCTGGTGGCCGAGCACCAGGCCGAGGGCGCCGTGGGCGCGGTGGTAGCCGAGTACGGAGATCATCCACCGCAGGACCCACGGGTCGGGCTCGTCCCCGATCCCGGTCAGCACGGCATCGACGGTCTCGGTGGTGAACGGCCGGCGGCCTTCGCCGTCCCACGGACCCAGCTCGCGCAGGATCCGCGCGCCGAGCTCCCTCTCCACCGGGTCCTCGCGGGCCAGCAGCCGGACCGACCGGTCGAAGACCTCCCTGGTCGGTCGGTTGTGCAGGGCCACGAGACAGGGCACGGGTCCGTCGCCGCCGCCTATTTCGCCCAGTGCCCCGGCGAAGAGCTCGTCCGTGGTCGCGCCGGCCCCACCGGTCTCCATGCGGGTCACCCCGCCTCGGGGCGGCGCGGGGTGACGGCGTCGAGCAGTCCGGGGAAGGCCCGGTTCATCCAGACCGCGAACCGGGTGGGTGCCGTGCCGGCCGCGGTCACCCGTACCCGCAACAAGCGGCAACGGCTGCTGGATGCCGGGGCGGCCGAGGTGATCGTCTCGGCAGGGGAGGACATGACGGGACGCCTGCTGGAGGTGACGGGCGGGCGGGGCACCGAGTACGTCTTCGACACCGTCGCCGGTCCGGGCGTGGTCGATCCGGCCCGGGGAGTTGCCCCCGGCGGAACCTGTTCCTGTGGGGCGCACAGAGCGGACGGCCCACGCCCTACCCCGGGTTCGACCTGGGCATGCCCGCCCTGAACCCGCAGCGGATGCACCGCGCGACGGCCTTCATCACCTCCAGCCTGCGCACCGGGACCCTGCGGCCGGTGGTGGACGGCGTCTTCCCGCTGGAGGACATCGTCCGGGCGCACCGGCACATGGAATCCAACACCCAGTTCGGCAAGATCGTGGTCACCGTGGACCACTGACACGACGTCCTGCCGGTCCGGCCCTCCTCAGCCCGGGAAGGTGATCGAGCCCAGTGGCGGGCAGGGGACGAGCAGGGCGCCGGCGCCGGGGCGTTCCACGAAGGCCCGCGCCTCGGCGGCCCGTTGGCGTCGGGAATCCAGGTCGTCGGCATGCCGGGCGTCGCGCCTGGCACGGGAGTAGTCCCACGAGTCGTCGATGAGGCTGAGGCTGGTGTTCCCGGAGCTGCGCTGGAACTCCGCCTTCAGGACGGCCCGTTGGAGCGCGGTCTGGGTCGCGGCGAAGTCGATGCGGCTGATCAGGACGCCGGCGGTGTGGGGTTCGCGGGTCGGCATGGGGGCCTGCGCCAGCATCGACACCCCCGAGTCGATGCGGCCGATGTTGTCGACGGCCGCGTCCTGGACCTCCCTCGTCATGATCGCCATCTCCTGGTGCAGCCAGAAGAACTCGTCGAGATCGGCGGTCGTGATGCGCATCCGCTGGTACAGGGCCTGGAAGCGGGGGTCGTGGTGCAGGGGACGTATCGCGGCGCTGTGGAGGGCCACGCAGTCGTTGTAGCCGCCTGCCACCGCGGCGTCCAGGTGATGGATGCCCTGGTCCGTCTGTCCGCGTGCGACGGCCAGGAAGCCGAGCGTCACCTGGCCCGCGGCGGCGAGCCACATGCCGTCGGGGCCGAGCGCAGTGCCGCGCGCCACGACGTCGTGCAGGTCCCGGGTCGGGTCCGCCGCGGCGGGACCCTGGGTGAAGAGCGCCACCAGCAGTTCGTGGACACGGGTGGCAAGTGAGTTGACGGTGTCGGCCATGGATCTCCTCGTACCTCGGTGGTGAAGAGCGGAAACCGGCGAAAGCATCAGGGGCGGCGCTCGATCGGTGATCAGCGCCCTGCGTCACCCGGTGCGCAGGACGCGGAGGCGGTCGGGCGCCGCCGGATCCCGGTCGACGACCTGGACCGGCGGCCACGCCCATTGCCACACGCTGATCCCCGGCGTACGGGAGAACCGGATCTGCCCGCGGGTTCCCTCGGCCGCGACGCGCGACCAGGACTCGGCGATGCGCACCCCGCCGGTGCCGTGGGTACGCAGCAGTTCGGCGAGGACGGTGACGGTGTCGTAGCCCTCGAAGGCGACGAAGGAGGGCGCCGCGGACAGGCTCTCGCTCAGCGCCTTCTCGACTCGGGCACCGAGTGGGGTGAGCGTCTCGGGCAGATAGCGCAGGAACGGCACGGCGGCGCCGTCATCGCCCAGCAGCGCCGCCCATTCGGCGAACTCCGGCTGTCCCGCCGGAGCGCCGATCGTGATCCCGGCGAGGCGCCGGTCGCCGCGGACGGACGTGACGATCGGCACGGCCGGCTCCGGGAAGCCGACCAGGAGCAGCACGGCGGTCACGTCGTGGGCGACGAGTTCGTCGCACAGGGCCGTGGGAGCGAGGGCGCGGGCATCGAGTTCGATCACCGTGCCGCCGCGTGGAGCGAAGTGCTCTCGGAGGATGCGGGTCCCTGACGCCCAGTACGCGCCCGGCTCGGTCGCCACGGCGATCCGGGTGTGGCCCGCATCGAGGAGGAAGTCGGCATAGATGCGCCAGCCGTGCGACTGCGCCGGGGCGAGGCGCGCGACGCAGTCCGTCGGCTGTTCGGTGAGGCCGTCGAGGACCGCCGAGGAGCAGAGGAACGGTACGCCGAGGGCGTCGGCCCTGGCGGCAGCGGCGCGCGCGACGACGCTGTGGTACTCCCCCGCGATGGCGGCCACGCCCAGGCCCGCCAACTCGTCCACGGCCTCCGCGGCCCGCTGCGGATCGGCCGCCGTATCCCGGACCAGCAGTTCGAGCGGCTTCCCGTCGATGCCGCCGGCGTCGCCGACCTCGCGGACGGCCAGCTCGAGCCCGGCGAGCAGGTGCCGGCCCGCCTCGACCCAGCCGGGCCGGGTCAGCGGAACGAGGGCACCGATCCGGACGGATGATCCGTCAGCCCGCTGCGCTCCCGGCTGCAATGGCGGCGTAAGCATGGTTCGACGTCTCCCCCTTGACGATTCCGTGCAGCTTAACCGGACTTCGGGATCTTGCGGGGTGCGCGGGATGCGCGGAATGCGCGGGATGCGGCAGAGTCGCACCATGGATCGCATGGACATGCGGACCGCCTTGGACGCCTCGGGGGTGAACATCCTGAGCGCGAGCGGCCCGGGGTCGGAACAGCCGGTCCCCCACCTCCACTTCCACGTCGTTCCGCGATGGCCGGACGATCGGCCCATCCCTTCCCGGGCGACCCGAACACACGCCTCGCCAAAGCCTTGGCAGGCCACCGGCCCGGACAAGGAGCACGCCGAAACCTCGATGCTCGCCCTGCACCTGCTTCAGCTCGGCCCGCACCTGCGCCGCCCCGGCGTCGCGCGCAGCGGGATGACACCCCTCGGGCGACGTGACGCACGTCACATTCGGTTCCTGTCAGGAATCGGGGCGCTGCCCCGCTCAAGCCACCGAGAGCAGGCAGAACGAAACGACAGGAGCGAGACATGAATCAGCACCGCATCGTCGTCCTCGGCGCCGGATACGCCGGGGCCTACGTGGCCGGGACCCTGGCCCGTCGGCTGTCCCCGGAGGATGCCGAGATCACCGTGGTCAATGCCGAGCCCGACTTCGTCCAGCGGCTGCGGCTGCACCAGCTCGCGGCCGGCCAGGAGATCGGGGCCCCGAAGCTTGCCGACGTCTTCGCGGGCACGGGGGTCCGGCTGCGACTGGCCCGTGTCACCGCGGTCGACCCCGAGCGGCAGGTCGTCGCCGTGGCCGACGCCGACGGTGGCGGCGAGCTCGGCTACGACACGCTTGTCTACGCGCTCGGCAGTCACGGCGATGTCCACGGCGTCCCCGGCGTCGCCGAGCACGCGTTCGACGTCGCCGCCCGGCCCTCCGCGCTGCGCCTGCGCGAGCGCCTGGCCGGCCTGGGCGACGGAGGGCGTGTGGTGGTCGTCGGCGACGGGTTGACCGGCATCGAGACCGCCACCGAGATAGCCGAGTCCCGGCCCGGCCTGTCGGTGGCGCTGGTCGCCCGCGGGGAGCTGGGCGCCCGGCTCTCGGCAGGAGCGCGCGGCCACCTGCGCCGGTCGTGCGAGCGGCTGGGCACCACCGTCCGGGAACACACCGATGTCGAAGCCGTCGAAGCAGCGCGGGTGCTGTGCGCCGACGGCACCGTCCTGGCGTCCGACGCGACCGTGTGGACGGCCGGGTTCGCGGTCAGCCCCCTCGCGGCCACCGGCGGGATCGAGGTCACCGAGGACGGTCGGATCGTGGTCGACCGCACCATGCGGTCGGTCTCGCACCCGAACGTCTACGCCGTCGGCGACAGCGTCCACGCAATCGGCGACAACGGCCGCCCACTGCCGATGTCCTGCGCCTCGGCCGGCTACACCGGGCGGCAGGCCGTGGCCGCGCTCGTGGGACGCCTGACCGGCCGCGAGATCGCGCACACCGGGCTGGAGTACGTGGGCAACCACATCAGCCTCGGGCGGCGGGACGGGATCCTGCAGATGGTCGACGACGAAGGACAGCCGAAGCCGAAGTTCACGGGTGGCCGGAAGGCCGCGCGGATCAAGGCGGGCATCGTCTGGATGTCGCTGTGGGCCACCTCCCACCCGACCTTCGGCCTGCCCAAGCGCAAGCACCGCCTGGCTGCCGCGCCGGTCGCATCGTCCGCCGAGACGGCGGTGGCGTAGCCGTGCTCGTCGGATCCACTCGGGCCGCGCCCGCAGCCGATGTGTCGCCCTCGCCCTGGCCGACGGTGGCCAGGGCGGTCGCCCTGCTCACGGTGGGCATCAGCCTGCTGCTCACCGCCTTCGCCTGGCCGTCGGTACGCTCATCGGTGCATGACGTGCCGATCGCCGTCGCCGGGCCCGCCCCCGCCGTCGAGCGGATCACGTCCGTACTCGACCAACGCTTTCCCGACGGCTTCGAGGTCACCGACGTCGCCGACACCGCCGCCGCCGAGCGACTGATCCGCGACCGTGAGGTGTACGGGGCGATCGACCTCAGCTCCGGCACCCCACAGGTCATCACCGCGTCCGCCGCAAGCACCGCCGTGGCGCAGACCCTGAACAGCATCGCCACCGCCCTCGTCCAGGCACAGGACACCGGCCCGGCGGCCGCCGCCCGAGACCTCGTCCCACTGCCGGCCGACGACCCTCGCGGCACCGGACTGGCCGCCGGAGCCCTGCCGTTGGTCATGGGCGGCCTGGTCGCCGCCCTGCTCCTGCCCAGGCTCCTCCGCGGCAGTGTCCGCCGCGTCACCGGAGCGCTCGCCTTCGCCGTGACCGGCGGCCTTGCGGTGGCGGCGATCCTGCAGTTCTGGTTCGGCTCACTCGACGGCTCCTACTGGGCCAACTGCGGCGCCATCGCCCTGACCGTCGCGGCCGTTTCCCTGACCGTCCTCGGTCTCGAGTCACTGCTCGGGTACATCGGCTTCGGCCTCGGCGCCGCCACCATGATGCTCATCGGCAACCCCCTGTCGGGCACCGCGACCGCACCCGAGATGCTCCCCGGCTGGTCCGGCACCCTCGGTCAACTGCTACCGCCCGGGGCGGGCGGTCAACTGCTGCGTTCCAGCGCCTTCTTCGACGGTTACGGCGCCACCCGCTCCGCCACCGTCCTGGCGGCTTGGCTCACGCTCGGACTGGTGCTGTGCCTTGCCGGCGGGTTGCGCACCCGCCCCTCCGCCGCTTCCGCCGCCGCCGAGGACCCGGCTGCCCTTGCGGCAGCCTGACCCCTTCATCCACTTCCGCAAGATCGTCTAGGGTGGTCCGCGTGGACAGTACCGCCACTGATCGCTTCGACACCGAGCGGTTCGAGGCCGGCCGGAGCCGGCTGGCCTCGCTGGCCTACCGGCTGCTCGGCTCCGCCGTCGACGCCGAGGACGTCGTGCAGGACGCGTTCCTGCACTGGCAGGCCGCCGACCGGCAGCAGATCAGGGTGCCGGAGGCATGGCTGACCAAGGTCGTCACCAACCTCTGCCTCGACCGGCTCCGCTCGGCACAGGCCCGCCGTGAACGCACCGTCGGCGCTTGGCTGCCCGAACCGCTCCTCGACGGCGATCCGATGCTCGGCCCCGCCGACACCTTCGAGCAGCGTGAATCGGTCTCCCTGGCCGTACTGACGCTCATGGAACGACTGTCACCCCACGAGCGGGCCGTCTACGTCCTGCGCGAAGCGTTCTCCTACGGCCATGCCGAGATCGCCGGGATCCTCGACATCAGCGAGTCCGCGAGCCAGCAGCACCTCCACCGGGCCCGGCAGCGCGTCACCGCCGCCCGCCGCCGCAGCGACGGCGAGGTGGACGCGGCGTCCGCCCGCAGGATCGTCGAGGAATTCCTCGCCGCCGCCTCCTCAGGCCGCACTGAACGGCTGGTGGCGCTGCTCACCGATGACGTGATCGCGATCTCCGACGGCGCCGGTCTGGCCGAGAAGCTGCTGCGGTTCGACACTCCGCAGCGTGTCGCCGCCGTCGCACGGGCCGGATTCAAACCCAGCCCCGCGAAGCGGCGACTGGCCGGCGGCACGCCCGCCATGCACTACGCGGTCGTCAACGGCACCCCCGCCGTCCTCGCCGTGGTCGACGATCAGGTCGTCGGCTCCGTGACTTTCGACCTCGCGGGCGGAAAGATCGCCACCGTGCGCGGCATCGCTGCCCCCGCCCGCCTCTCCCGCCTCACCGAAGCCTGGCGGCAGCACGGACCGGACACCCCTCTCCTCGCCCAGTGGTGACCCGGCGTCCACCGCGGTGTGGGCCCGGCACGAACTCCACCGCCTCCGGTGTGACGCCCACCCGCTTCCAGCAGAGCGGGGACGTCGAGTGGATGTCCGGGCCGGCCGGGATTGACCCTCGACCTGGTGGAGGGCTCAGAGTTCCGGGTGTGGAGAGCGAGATGCGCAGTATCGGTGAGATGGCCCGGGAGAGCGGGCTCGGGGTGAGTGCCCTGCGGTTCTACGACCGTGCGGGTGTGCTGGTTCCGGCCTGGGTGGATCCGGTCAGCGGGTACCGCTGGTACGGCGCCGAGCAGCTCGACGAGTCCCGGCTGCTGGCCCGGCTGCGCCGGGCCGGGATGCCGCTGGCCGACATCCGGCTGGTGCTCGCCGGCTGGTCCGGTACCGACACCGACCTGGTCCTGAAGCTGCTCGACGCGCATCTGCGCCGTCTCGAGCTCGGGCTGTCCGATGCGCGCACCGAGTTCTCCACGATCCGAGCCCTACTCGACCACAGGGAGAACCCGATGACTTCGGCCCGTACCACGACCGTCCGGCCGGCCGTATCCGCACCCGAGCTGGCGGCCGCACTGGACGCGGTCCGCTTCGCCGCCAGTGCCGATCCGGAGCTTCCGGTGCTCGGCGGCGTCCTGTTCGACATCGAGGGCGAGGACCTGCGCGTCGTCGCCACCGACCGGTACCGGATGGCCGTGGCCTGGGTCGGTACCACCGGTCACGCCGGGCCGCGGGTGCAGGCCGTCGTGCCGTCCCCGCTCGCCGACGCGATGCGGGCGCTGCTGAGCGACGGCGCATCCGCCGAACTGACCGTGGACGGCGACCGCGTGGCCCTGGAGACCGGGGGCCGTCAAGTGGCGGGACAGTGCCTGGACCACGGCTTCCCCGACTACCGCCGCCTCGTGCGCCTGCCGGCCGGGCGCCGGGTCCCGGTCGACGTCCCGGCCTTCCGGGAGGCGGTGGAATCCGGGCCCGTCCGTGCGAGCGAGGTCCGCGAACAGGACGGCGTGTCCTGCGATCTCACGGTGCTCAAGGTGACGGCCGACGGGACGGTGGCCGTCTGCGAGGACGGTGACGACGACCAGGACCGCGTCGCCCTGAACCGCGAATTCCTGCTGCACGCCCTCGCCGCCGGAGCCCCGGACCGGCTGGTCCTGGAGTTCGCCGCCCCCACGGCGCCCCTGGCGATCCGCCGGCCCGACACGGAGGAGACCTTCTCGCTCCTGATGCCCGTCCGCCTGGAGAACTGACCGCCTCCCCGGGTTCCGGTTGCCCGCGCCGTCGCACCGCCCGCTGTCTCGGTGATCACTCGTCGGGGTCATGTCCGCGTGCCGTCGGCGCGGGAGCGGACCCGGGTACGACACAGTGATCGAATGCGCCGCCGGACCCTTCCCCTCCTCCTCGCCGCCCTCCTGACCGCATCGGGCTGTGTCACCGTCTCCGGATCGGGCGTCCGCGACGACAAACCGCCGGCGGCCCGTACCTCCCCCGCCGGGACCCCCGCCGCCGCCTGGCCGCTGACGCAGCTGCCCGCGAGCGCGGACCCGGCGCCGGTCACGTCGGCGGACGGGCCGGAGCAGGCCGGCACCTCGGACGCACCCGGGCAGCGGACCGAACTGCGCCGGGAGCCCGACACCGGCCGCCCGGCCGCCGACCGGCGGTCCGGGCACCTGCCCCGGACCGAGTCGGCCCCGAAGCCGAAGCCGAGGGCCAAGCCCAAGGCCGAACCGAAGCGGCGGGCGCCCGGGGCGAAGCCCGCAGCACCACGGCGCAGCGGTCCCGCGCCGGCACCCGGCCGCATCGACATGGCGGAGCTCTGCCGCTCCTCGCAGGGTGTCACGAGCCCGGCGATCACCCAGCTCTGCACGGGCACGTACGGCCGCTGACCGGGGCGCACGGCGTCCGCGGGAACGGCTGGGCCAGGCCCGAGTCGATGATGTGCTCGGCGAGTTCGCGGGAGGCGGCCGCGGGCCGGATGTCGGGGCGCGTCGCGCCGGCGGCGAGGAGGCCGTCGACGAGGATGAGCAGCTGGTCGGCGGCGAATTCGGGGCGCGCGTGGCCGAGGGCGGCAAGTTCGTCCCTGAACAGGCCGTGGACGGTACGCCGGTAGGCCCGGGTGACCTCGTGGCCCGGGTGGGCCGGGTCGGCGAGTGCGAGGTCGGCGGCGAGGTAGCGGCAGCCGTGGAAGTCGGGGGCCGAGGCGATCGTGCCGAGCCTGTCGATGACAGCGAGGAGCCGGGCCCGGGGGTCCTCGCCCGCGGCGGCCATCGTCGCCCGGTACTCGGCCTCGTCCTCGGCGGTGCTGCGGCGCAGCACCTCGGCGATGAGGCCGTCCTTCCCGCCGAAGTGCTCGTACAGCGACCGGCGGGCGACGCCGGCCGCCTTGAGGAGGGCGTCCACGCCGACGCCGACGCCCTGGGTGTACGTCAGCTCCTGGGCCGCGAGCAGCAGCCGTTCCCGGGGGCCGGGCCTGGCGGCTGCGGTGGTGGTGGTCATGGGGGTGATTCTGCCAGCCCTTGACACGATAGATCAACCGGTCTATCTATTGAAGTAGACCGAACGGTCTATCTCTTTCGAGGAGGCGTCATGTCCGTACGCAGCACCGCCGAGGTCATCGACCTTTTCAACCGCGCGTTCATCGAGCACAAGGCCGATCTCCTGCACGACCTGATCGCCGAGGAATGCGTGATGGAGAGCGTCCAGCCGGCGCCGAGCGGGGAACGGGTCGTCGGGCGCGAAGCCTGTACGGCCTGGTGGGGGGCGCTCGCCGAGGACCGCAGCAGCCAGTTCACGCCGCAGGAGGTGCTCCTCGCCGGCGATCGCGCCACGATCCTGTGGACCTACCGCTTCGGCGACGGCCCCGACCAGTGGGTGTCCGGGGTCAACGTCATGCGCGTCACGGACGGCCGCATCGCCGAGGCGCTCGGCTTCAGCAAGACCCAGGGAGAGGTTCCGCTCGCCTCCGAGGCCGAGGCCGACGGCGAGTAGGCCCGGGAATGCGCGGGCCGCAGCCGGAGCCCTTCGGGGCATCCGGCGTCCGGCTGCCGCGCGGCACGGGCGCCCGCGCCGGGGTTCCGGATATCCGGGCGGACGTACGGCGCGCGGACGGTGCGCGGACGGTGCGCGCTACGACCAGTCGGCCGCAATGGCCCGCAGGGCCTCCAGGTGGCGCCGGTAGACGGCGCGGCCCTCCGCGTTCAGCGACAGCCAGGTTCGCGGGCGGCGGCCGACGCGGCCCTTGTGCACATCGACGTAGCCGGCTTCCTCGAGGGCCGCGACCTGCTTGGAGAGGACCGAGTCCGAGACCTCGACCAGGTCGCGGAGGAAGCCGAACTCGGCCTTGTCCAGCGGCGCCAGGGCCGCGACCACGGACAGCCTGACCGGGGCGTTGAGCAGCGGATCCAGCCCGTGCCGGGGATGGGTTCCGGACCCCGGGTCGGTGGTCACGACTGCCCCCGCAGTTCGAGCCGGGCACCGATCGCGGCGGGCAGCGCGCAGACCAGGGCTCCGGCGGCGGCGAAGGCCACGTTGCCGGTGAAGACGTTGGCGCCCAGGACGACGGTCGCGGCGAAGAGCACGCCCCAGGTTCCGATGATCACTCCGTGCCGGAGCCCGAAGCCGCGCCGCATCACGCGCTGCCGGGCCGCGTACAGGCTCAGTCCGCCGACGATCAGCGCCTGCGCCACGGCGAACGCGGCGCCCGCGGCGGGCCCGCGCCAGAGCAGGGCCATCGGCACCAGGAACAACTGGCCGGCGCCGAACACCGCGAGGTAGCGCCCGTACCAGCCACTGCGCCGGAGCGCCGCCTTCTCCAGCTCGACGGCACGCCCCAGGGCCCCTGCGGCGCTTCCCGTTCCGTCCATGACTCTTCCCCCTCCTCGGTCGGGCAGCCGTTTCCCGTCTGCCTCCTGTCCAGGATGGCTTCTACTTTCCAACTTGGCAAGTAGTGGCCCGACCGGAAAACCCGCCGGGCGCCCACGACGTGCGGCTTCCGTTCCCGCTTGTCACGATGGCCGCATGGCCGGTACTGGGCCCCCGAGCGAGGGCCGTTACGGTGAGCAGGTCTTCCGCCCCGAGGAACGGGGCGAGGACGACCGGATCGACCTCGGCGCCCTCGTCTACGACGAGACGACCATGGCCCGGCTGCGGCACCTGGGAGCGGGGCCCGGCTGGAACTGCCTTGAGGTGGGCGCGGGAACGGGCACGGTGGCCCGCCGGCTGCTCGGCGAGGCAGGAGTGGACCGGGTCCTCGCGGTCGACCGCGACGTACGCTTCCTCGCCGCGCACCCCGTGCCGGGGCTGAGCACCCTCCAGGCGGACATCACCTCCGACGGCTTCTCCCCCGGGCTGTTCCAACTGGTCCACGCCCGCTTCGTGCTCATGCACCTGCCCTCCCCGCAGCAGCTGGTCTCCCGGCTCGCCGGGCTGCTCGCTCCGGGCGGGGTCCTGGTGGTCAGCGACGCGGTCGACCTCACGACGGACTCGGCGCCCGACACTCCGTACACCCGCGCCATGCGCGCCATGTGGCAGGGGCTGCGCGAGACCATCGGGACCGACGTCTCCCAGGTGGCCCGCCGGCCAGAGCTGCTGCGGGCCGCCGGGCTGGAGGCGGTGGCGGCCGAGATCCACGTACCCCCGCTCCTGCCCGGGAGCGCGATCAGCAGGTTCTGGGCCGACACCTGGGGCCGGGCGCGGGCGGCCATGGTGGCGACGGGGCTGGTCGACGACGCCCGGCTCGACGAGGCCGTGCGCTACCTGGACTCCCCGGAGTGCACCGGACTGTCCCCGGGCATGCTCACGGCCTGGGGCTGGAAGGCCGCCGTCACCGCGGCACCCTACGGCTCCGGGCCCGCCGGGTCGCCGCCGCCGACCGGCTGACCAGCCGACCGGCCGACCGGCCGACCGCCCACCTGACCACCCTGGCCGGGGAAGCAGCCGTGCTCGGCGGCCGGGCTGACCTCGTGGCGTCCGTCAGAGCCAGCCCTGGCGGCGGGCTGCCCGGACGGCCTCCATGCGGTTGCGGGTGCCGGTCTTGCCGATGGCCGAGGAGAGGTAGTTGCGCACCGTCGACTCCGACAGGTACACCTTCGCCGCGATGTCGGCGACGGTCGCCCCGTCGACGGCGGCGTTCAGTACGTCGACCTCGCGCGGGGTCAGCGGACTGGGCCCGGCGCTGAGCGCCGCGGCCGCGAGCGAGGGGTCGATCACGGTCTCCCCGGCCAGTACCCGGCGTACCGCGGCGGCCAGTTCCTCCACCGGCCCGTCCTTGACCAGGAACCCCGCGGCTCCGGCCTCCATCGCCCGCCGCAGGTAGCCGGGCCGGCCGAAGGTGGTCAGGATCAGCACCCGGCACTCCGGGCACGCCGTGCGCAGCTCGGCGGCCGCGTCGAGGCCGCTGCGGCCGGGCAGTTCGATGTCGAGCAGGGCCACGTCGGGCCGGGCTTCGAGGGCGGCGGTCACGATCCCGTCCCCGGCGGCGACCTGCGCCACGACCTCGATGTCCTCCTCCAGCCCGAGCAGCAGGGCCAGTGCGCTGCGCATCATGCCCTGGTCCTCGGCCAGCAGGATCCTGATCATCGGCCCCCCTCGTTCCCTTCCGCGGCCGGCTCCACCGGGAGCTCGGCGGTGACCCGGAAACCCCGGCCCGGGGCCGGGCCGCTGCTCAGGGTGCCACCCGCCGCGGCGAGGCGTTCCGTGAGTCCGGTCAGTCCGCTGCCCGGAGGGGTCGAGCCTACGCCGCCCCCGTCGTCGGTGATCACCAGGGCGGCCCGTTCCGCGCCGCTGGTCACCTCGATCTCGCAGGTGGCCGCGCCGCTGTGGCGGATGGCGTTGGTGACGGCCTCGCGGACCACCCAGCCCAGCAGCGCCGCCGCCTGCGGGGGCA
This sequence comes from Streptomyces sp. NPDC085524, assembly GCF_044541755.1. Lineage (NCBI taxonomy): Bacteria > Bacillati > Actinomycetota > Actinomycetes > Kitasatosporales > Streptomycetaceae > Streptomyces > Streptomyces sp. NPDC085524. The sequence goes on along the minus strand of NZ_JBITTH010000009.1, from coordinate 246,031 downwards.
GCGGAGGGCCCGACTGCCGTACGACGGGCTCGATGCCGGCGGCGGTCAGGGCGCCGCGGGCCCGGTCGAGTTCGGCCGCGAGGCTCGCCTCGCGGTACCCGGTCACGGCCTCGCGGATCTCGGTGAGCGCCTGACGGCCCACCGACTCGATGTCGCGGACCTGCTCGAGGGCCGCCTCCATGTCGCGGGGCGCGATCCGGCGGGCCGCCTCCGACTTGACCACGATCACGGACAGGGTGTGGCCGAGCAGGTCGTGCAGGTCGCGGGAGAAGCGCAGCCGCTCCTGGTCCACGGCGGCCCTGGCCAGTTCCTGCCGCGTCTCGCGCAGCTCCCCCACCGTCTCCGCGAGGGCCAGGATGGCCCCGGTGACCATGCCGGAGAGCAGGGTTCCGTAGACGATCCCGATGGCGTCCCAGCCCTCGTGCAGCGCCGAGACCGCCGCGGCCAGAGCCGTGATGCCGAGCATCACCTGGCCGAGCCTGCGGCCCCGGAGCACCGCCCCGGTGGCAAGCCCCAGCAGCGGGAAGAACAGCAGCCAGTTGTCCCCGTACGCGAGGGCAAGGGCGCAGGTGACCACTCCCAGTGCGACCAGGCACCAGCGGGTGCCGGCCGCCTCCCGCGCCCGCTTGTGGAAGGCGCGGAACACCAATGTGATGTAGAGGGAGTTGAAGGTCAGCAGGCCCACGGCGCCGACCCACGGGTTCGGGGTCTCGCCGTGGATGACGTTGGAGACCGCTCCCATCCCGAGGAGCAGCCAGGGCAGGAGGGTGAAGGCGCGCGGCCCGCGCGTCGGGCCGGGGCCGTCGTCACCGTCGCAGCCCTGCTCAGGGCCGTGGCCTTCCGCGGACGGCGCCGCGCCCGCCCTGCGCGTCTTCTCCGCGGCCCGCCATTGCGCCGTGCGGGCCTGCCAGTCGGGCCTCCGCTCCCACACGATCCCCCGCTTGCCGCTCATTCCGCTTCCCCGTTCCATGACCTGCACCGTCCTCGCGGACCGACGGTACGAAAGGACCGCGTACGAGCCGAACAGCAGGGCCCACACCGCGATGACCACGGCGGCGAGGCCGGGGGCGGCGCCGGCGGCGAGGGACCGGCCGATCTCGGCGAAGCGGCGGGTCGGGGTGAACTCGGACAGGGAGCGCCTCCACTCGGGGAACAGCCCGACCGGGAACCAGAGGCCGCCGGGTAGTGGGTGGAGAACAGGACGGTGTTGCCGCGCCGGGCGTAGCCCCGCATGGATTCCCAGAACGTGCGGCCGAAGAGGTGCACCGTGCCCGCGTCGGGCTCGTTCAGGCCGAGCAGCAGGCTGATGGCCGTGGACTTCCCGGCGCCGTTGCGGCCGATCAGGGCGACGGTCTCACCGCGCCGTACGTCGAGGTCGATGCCGGCGACGGCGTGCACGGGGCCGAAGGATTTGGCGGCCCCGCGGAAGCGGATCGCGGGCTGCGCTCCCGCCGGTGAACCGGCCGCGGTGCGCGGTGTCTTCGTCGTCTGCGTCATGTCCACCACGCTAGGGACCGGGGCGGACTTCCCGGCAGATGCGCTTGTACGGACACCGGCAGTACAAAAGTCACGGCCCCGGGGCGCCTGCGGCCCGTGCGACGGGTCCGCAGGCGCCGCGGGACGTGGTGACGCGGGCGGTCGGGCGAACGCGGATGCGGTCAGGCGGAGGCGGCCGGACCGGGCATCGTACCGACCCCCGGCGTACGCGGATCGGGTGACGGAAGCCGGCCCGGGCGCGCCCTTCGGTCGTGGCGGCGGTGCGAGGGAGCGGGCCGGTGCTTCGCTTGCCGGGCCGGTCACACCCCGTGACCGTGCTCGACGGCCGGGAGGGACACCGTGGCGGGGCAGGGCGGATGGGACGAGGCGAAGGCCGGGGCCTTCATGGAGAAGGCACTCGGGGACCTCAGCGGGACGATGACCGTCGGCCTGTGTCATCTGGGCGACCGGCTGGGCCTGTTCAAGGACCTCGCGGCCAACGGCCCGGCCGGCAGCCGGGAACTCGCGGACCGGCTGGACCTCGACGAGCGCTACGTGCGCGAGTGGCTGCGCGGGCTCACCGCCGCGGGCTACCTGGAGGAGCCGGAGCCCGGCCGCTTCCTCCTCCCCGCCGAGCACGTGCCCGCCCTGGCCGACGAGTCGGGTCCCATGTTCCTGGGCGGCGTCTACCAGTTCATGCCCGCTGCCCTGGCCCCGTACGAGCGCCTCGCCGAGGCGTTCCGGAGCGGGGGCGGCGTGGGGCAGGACGCCTATCCGGACGCCCTGTGGGACGGCATGAGCCGGTTCACCGGCGGATGGTACGAGAGCGTGATGGTCGACGACTGGCTGAGCACCTTCCCCCGTGTCGTCGAGCGGCTGGAGCGGGGCATCGACGTCGCGGACGTGGGGTGCGGGGCGGGCCGTGCCCTGATCGTGCTCGCGAAGGCCTTTCCCCGCTCGCGCTTCACGGGGTTCGACAACTTCCCGGCCCAGGTGGAGCGCGCCCGGGCGAACGCGGAGGAGGCGGGCGTCGCCGACCGGGTGAGCTTCGAGACGGTGGACGCCGCCCGGGGGATCCCCGGCCGTTACGGCCTGGTCACCACCTTCGACGTCATCCACGACGCGGCGGAGCCGAAGCGGCTCCTCGCCTCCATCAGGGCCGCGGTCGAGGACGACGGCGACTACCTGATGCTCGAGATCAACTGCAAGGACCGCCCCGAGGACAACGTGGGCCCGGTCGCCGCGATGTACTACGGATTCAGCGTGTTCTACTGCATGACCACCTCGCTCGCGAACGGTGGCGCCGCCCTCGGGACCTGCGGCATGCCCGAGGCGGTCGTACGCGATTTGTGCACCGAAGCGGGATTCACCAGCGTGGCCCGGTCCACGCAGGAGGATCCGTTCAACCTGCTCTACGACATCAGGCCGTAGGCGGAGCCCGGACTACAGGCTGAGCGCGTCTTCCGCGTTGTTCATCCACGCGGTCACGGAGTTCTTGTCGGGCGAGACGTACAGACCGGGGGTGGAGGCCTTGAGGGGCGTCTGCTCGAGGTCGGACTCGGTGCTCATGGTCAGGGAGATGCCGTTGACGGTCTTGCCCTTTCCGTCGTCGGGCCCGCCCATGAGTCCGGCGTAGGCGGTCTCGCCCGGGGCGAGCCGGATCGCGTCCTCGATCGCGGGGGCCTTGCCGCGCTCGGTGGCGTGGCCGTCCAGATCGCCGAAGGTCACGACCGGGTGGCCGAGCGCCTTGCAGGGCTTCGTGCCCTTGTTGGTGACCTTCAGCAGGTAGCTGCTGCTCGCGGGGTCCGCCACCGTGGCGGTGAACTTCACGTCGGCCGTGCTGCACGGGAAGACGTCGTAGTCGGGGTCGGTGGACGACGTCGGCTTCGGCTTCGGCTTGGCCGGCGTCGCGGCCTTCGTCGGAGCCGCCGACGGCGCCGCCGGCGCTGCCTTCGTCGGGCTCGCGGGCGGCGGCGTGGACCCGCCCGCCGCGTCGTCCCCGGTGGGCCCGCAGGCCGTCAGCGCGGCCAGTGCGGACGCGGCGGCGAGGAGGACGGCGGTTCTGCGGACGGTGCTCATGGGTTCCCCCCGGTGAGAGGCGCGAGGTGCGCTGGGCTGAACACATCGTCCCGCCGGAGTTTCACAGCTTGGTGACGGCGTCTTCCCGAGTCCACCACGGTCAACGGCGCGCGGAGAACGGCCCGTCCGCCGCGAAGGCCAGCTTCGCGAAGCGCTCGGCGATGAGGGCGTGCGTGGCGGTGTCCGGGTGGAGGTCGTCGGGCAGCGGCAGTCGGGCCGCGTCCGGGGTTCCGTACAGCTCCCGTCCGTCGAGGTGGTGGAGGTTCGCGTCGTCGGCGGACCGCTCGCGCACGATGCGGGCCAGCTCGTTGCGGATCACGCCGAGGGTCAGCTTCCCGCCGGCGACCTCCGCCGGGTCGCCCGTGGCGCGGAACGTGACCTGCCCCGTGGCGAGGGTGGCCGGGTCGACGGCGGTGGGGCCCGGGGTGTCCTCGTGCATCGGGCACAGGATCGGTGAGACGACGAGCAGCGGCGTCGTGGGGTGCCCCTCGCGGATCGTGTCGAGGAGGCCGTGCACCGCGGGGCCGAAGGCCCGCAGCCGCATCAGGTCGAGGTTGACCAGGTTGATGCCCAGCTTGACGCTGATCAGGTCGGCGGGGGTGTCGCGGATCGTGCGGGCCGTGAACGGGTCGAGGAGCGCGCTGCCGCCGAAGCCCAGGTTGATCAGCTCGGCGCCCGCGAGTGCTCCGGCGCGCGCGGGCCAGATGGCGCTGGGGCTCGTCGCGTTGGAACCCTGGCTGATCGAGCTGCCGTGGTGCAGCCAGACCGGCCTGCCGCGGTCGGGCAGCGGCTCCACGGGGGCGTCGGTGCGCAGGGCGACCAGCTCGGTGGTCTCGTCGTGCGGCAGCCAGATCTCCACGTCCTTGGTGCGGCCGGGCAGGTCGGTGAAGCGGACCGCGGCCGGCGCGCCCGGGCGGAATTGCGTGCTCCAGTCCTTCGTGTCGATGACGAGGGCGTTGCCGCCGCCGCAGCTGCCCTGCGCGGCGAGGCGGCCGTCGACGAGCAGGTCGTACACGCCGTCCGGCCGGGGCGGTGCACCGGTGTAGAGCCGCTTGGTGGGCAGGGATTCGAGCTCGACGGTGGTGGCCGCCGTACGGAATGCCAGCCGCACGCCGGAGGGCTGGGCCTCGGCCATGGCCAGCTGCCCGTCGGTGCACTGGGCGCGGGCCCGGGCCGGCAGCCGGTGCGGCAGCAGGCCGTGTGCGGTGCGCTCCAGCTCTATGGCGCCGCGCAGCACATCGGCGGTGATCGGGGTTGTGGTCCAGTCCGGTTCGGTGGTCATCGTCTGCTCCTGGTCAGGGGGTGGGCCAGTTGCGCAGCAGGGAGTCGAGGGCGTCGACGGCCCGTTCCCAGCTCTCCTGGCTGTCGGGGTCGCTGTGGCTGAAGCCGCCGGCGTTCTCCAGGCTGACGTAGCCGTGGAAGAGGCTGCCGAGCAGCCGGACGGCGTGGGTCTGCTCCGGTTCCGCCAGGTCGTAGCCGCGCAGGATGGCCCGGGTCATGCGCGCGTGCCGTACGCCGGCACTGGCCAGGGCGGTCTCGGTGTCGAGGGGGAACTGGGTCGCGGCGTACCGGCCCGGGTGCTGCCGGGCGTAGCCGCGGAAAACGCCCGCGTACGCGGCGAGCGCGTCCTTGCCCGACCGTCCGGCCACGGCGTCGGCGGCCCGGTCGGCCATCTCCTCCAGGGCGAGGAGGGCGATCCGGGTCTTCAGGTCGTGGGAGTTCTTCAGGTGCGAGTACAGGCTGGCCACCTTCACGCCGAAGCGCCGGGCGAGCTCCGACAGGGTCACCCGCTCGAAGCCGATCTCGTCCGCCAGCTCGGCCCCGGCCTGCACCAGCCGCTCCGGGGTCAGCCCCACCCGCCCTGCCATGCCGCCTCCTCCATCAACCTAAGAGGAGTATGCATTTGCCTAAACACTTTAGGCAAACTGGCGAAGGCGAATGGCACGCTCGCCGGGGGCGGAGGACACCTGGGCGATCCGGAGGGCGAGCTGGAGCTCGAGCGCCCGCTCCGGGCGCTGCCAGTCCCGGCCGAGCACTTGGCCGATGCGGTCCAGGCGCTGGACGACCGTGTTGATGTGGACGTGCAGCGCCTCGCGGGCCTTCGTCTGGTTCATCCCGGCGGCGAAGTACACCCGGAGGGTGTGCAGGAGGTCGGTGCCGCGTCTGGCGTCGTAGTCGAGGAGCGGGCCGAGGGTCTGGCGGATGTAGCCGCGCAGGTCCGCCTGGTCTCCGAGGAGCACGCCGACGAAGCCGAGGTCGGCAAGGACCGCCCCGCGCCCCTCGTGGCCGAGGGCCCGTAGGGCGGACAGGCAGCGCAGGGCCTCCGCGTGGGCGTCGGCGAAGCCTTCCGGTCCGGTGACCGGTCCTGCGGCGGCGACCGTGACCGGTGCGGCGACGGCCGGGCCCAGTTCCTCCGCCAGGTGCGCGGCGCAGGCGCTCGGCGTGTCGGTGGGGCACACCAGGACCACCTCTTCGTGGTGCGTGCCTGCCAGTCCGCGGCGGGCCTGGGCGGTGCGGGCGGCCGCGGCGAGGAGCCGGGGCCGGGGGACGGCGGGCGCGTGCAGGACGAAGACCGTGTGCGGGTGGCCCAGGTCGACCTTGAGCCGCCGGGCGCGGGCCGAGAGGGTGCCCGGGTCCGCGGCCCGGGTGAGGAGGTCCCCCAGGAGTTCGCCGCGGATGCGGTCCTCGGTCTCCGCGACGGAGCGGCGCAGGAGGAGGAGCAGGGCCGTGACGACGCTGGCGCGTTCGAAGAGGCGGCGGTCCGCCTCGCCGAGGTCGGGCCGGCCCGTGAGGGCGATGCTGCCGAGGAGTTCGTGGCCGGCGAGTACGGCGCAGACCCAGGTTCCGCCCACGGGCACGGCGCGTCCCCCGGCCCGTGAGGCGGCCACGGCCTGCGGGGGCGGCAGGAGCGCTTCGGCGCCCGCCCGGGCCAGTTCGGCTCCGTCCGCGTCGTGGATGAGGGTGCCGCCTCCGAGGATGCCGCCGATGGCGGTGGCGACGTCGGTGATGCCGCCGCCCCGGAGCACGAGGTCGGTGAGCCGGTCGTGGGCGTCCTCGGCGCGCCGTACGGCTTCGCTGTGCGCCTCGATGGTCTGCGAGGCCTCGTTGAGGTCGACCAGGGCCGTGCGCGTCTCGTCCATCAGACGGGCGCTGTCGATGGCGATGGCCGCATGGTCGGCCAGCGAGGAGAGGAGTGCGACTTCGTCGGGGCCGAAGGTGCGGGCGGTGCGGTCCGCGGCGTAGAGGACCCCGATCACCCGGGTGCCCAGGCGCAGCGGTACGCCGAGGATGGCGTGCAGTCCCTCCTCGATGACGGCGCTGTCGATCGTTCCGGTGTGCTTGAACCGGGTGTCGTCGCGGTAGTCGCCGGTCGTGTAGGGGCGGGCGGATTCGGCGACGAGGCCGCCCAGGCCCTCCCCCATCCCGAGGCGCACCTGCTGGAACGCGGCGGAGACGCAGCCGTCGGTGACCCGCATGTAGGTGTCGCCGGCTTCGTCGTCGTTGAGGGACAGGTACGTGACGTCCGTGCCCAGGAGGAGTTTGGCCCGGTGGGTGATCGCCCTCAGGACGGCGTCCAGGTCCCGGAGTGCGGCGAGGTCTCCGGCGGTGTCGAAGAGGGCAGCCAGTTCGGCCTCGCGGCGCCGGTGCTGGCTGAGGGTGCGCCGGATCCGCAGTGCCACCCTGGTGGCTTCCGCGATCGCCTCGGACTCGGCCGCGTCCGCGCCCGCCTCCGCGGCCTCCTCGGCGGGGCGGTTGAAGTGCTCGGGCGGCGCGCCCTGTGCGAGGAGGTCGAGGAGGTGCCGCAGGGCGGACCAGGGCTGCCCGGTGCCGGGATCCTTCACGGTGCTGGGCATGGGGGTCTCCGTGGTCGCGTGCGGTCGGACGGGTGCGGGACGGCACCGGCCCCCCGCATCGCGCCCCGTGCCGGGCGGACGCGAGGGGCGCGCGGCTCATCCGGTGGCGGAGGCCGACCGGTGATCGGCCCGGCGGCCGGCGGGGATCGCGGCGTCGGCCGCGGTGTGGTTCCGGGCCAGGCTGCGGCCGCGGGTCTCCTTGGCGACGAGGACGGTCAGCGTGGTGATGACGACCGCGGCCGCCAGGTAGAGCGAGACGGGCAGGGACGCGTCGTACTCCTTGAGGAGTTCGACCGCGACGATCGGGGCGAGGGCGCCGCCGACGATCGAGGCGAGCTGGGAACCCATGGAGGCCCCGGAGTAGCGGACGGTGGTGTCGAACATCTCGGAGATGAAGGCCGCCTGCGGACCGTACATGGCGCCGTGGAAGAGCAGTCCGACCGTAACTGCGGCGGCAATCGCCGGGAACGACTTCGTGTCCAGCATCGCGAAGAACGCGAAGGCCCATGCGGTCATGCCGACCGAGCCGATCAGGGTGACCGGGCGGCGGCCGATGCGGTCGGAGAGCGCGCCCCAGGCCGGGATGGTGACGAAGTGGACGGCGGAGCCGATGAGGACGGCGTTCAGGCCGTCGCTCTTCGACAGTCCGAGGTGGGTGGTGACGTAGACGAGGAGGAACGCGGTGAGGATGTAGTACGAGATGTTCTCGCCGAGGCGGGTGCCGATCGCGGTGAGGACCCCGCGCCAGTTCGTACGGAACACCTCGGCGACGGGGAGCTTCTCCTTGGCGCCCGCAGCGGCCTGTTCGGCGGCCCTGGCCTGCGCTTCGAGGAAGACGGGCGACTCGGCGACCGACACCCGGATCCACAGGCCGATCACGACGAGGACCCCGGAGAGCAGGAAGGGGATGCGCCAGCCCCAGGCGAGGAACGCCTCGTCGGACTGGACGGCGGCCAGCAGCGCGAGGACACCGGTGGCGAGCAGGTTCCCGCCGGGGGCGCCGGCCTGCGGCCAGGAGGCCCAGAAGCCCCGGTTCTCGTCGTCGCCGTGTTCGGAGACGAGCAGGACCGCACCGCCCCACTCACCGCCGAGGGCGAAGCCCTGGATCAGCCGCAGCAGGGTGAGCAGGACCGGCGCGCCGACGCCGATGCTCGCGTGGGTGGGCAGCAGGCCCATGGCGAAGGTGGCGCCGCCCATCATGACGAGGCTGATGATGAGGAGCTTCTTGCGGCCGATCTTGTCGCCGTAGTGACCGAAGACCACACCGCCGAGGGGGCGGGCCGCGAAGCCGATGGCGTAGGTGAGGAAGGCGAGGAGGGTGCCGACCAGGGGTTCGCTGCTGGGGAAGAAGAGCTTGTTGAAGACGAGGGCGGCGGCGGAGCCGTAGAGGAAGAAGTCGTACCACTCGATGGTGGTCCCGACGAGGCTGGCGGCGACGATTCTCCTGATGTTGCCGGGGCTCGCTGACGGTGTGGCAGGGGCGGCCATGAGTACCACTTCCGGACTGGGGGCGGGGACGATTCCGTGTCGCCACACCATAGAAACGCCCAGGTCAACGGCACATGGTGCCCGTCGCCACACTTCCCGTCCCGAGGATGTGGACCACACCCATGCCACCACCCGACCGCCCCCGCCGGGGCGGTTGAAGGAGAGCGATCCGGGGTCGCTGCCCAGGCTGCGGGCCGGTACGGGGAGCTTCGAGGCGGTCCGTGGTGCCCTACTCCCGGTCGGCATCGTGCCGGGTGAGATCAGGGGCCTCAAGCCGCGTCGCCAGCCGGGCAGGACGGGGCAGCTGCTTGCCGACGCTTTCATGTGGGGTGGCGCTATCGGGTCAGTGCACGCCGCAGTCCGTATGCGGTGGCTCCGGCGGCGAGTACGGCTGCTCCGCTGGTGACCGAGGACAGCGGGAGCGCGAAGGCCAGGACGAGGCAGCCGACAAGGCCGACCACGGGGATGATCCGGGCGGGGCGGCCTTCGGCCGGGGTCAGGGTCCGGGCGGAGGCGTTGGCGATGGCGTAGTAGGCGAGGACACCGAAGGAGGAGAACCCGATCGCTCCGCGCACGTCCGCGGTCGCGGCCACCGCGGCGACGACGGCGCCGACGAGGAGTTCGGCCCTGTGGGGGACCTTGAACTTCGGGTGAACGGCAGCCAGGGCGTGGGGAAGGTGGTGGTCGCGGGCCATGGCCAGAGTGGTGCGCGAGACACCGAGGATGAGGGCGAGGAGCGAGCCGAGGGCGGCGATCGCCGCGCCGATGCGTACGACCGGTGCCAGCCAGCCGGCCCCCGCTGCCCGGACGGCGTCCGTCAAGGGCGCCTCTGCGGCGGCCAGGCCGTCGGGGCCGAGGACCAGCAGGACGGATACGGCGACGACGGCGTAGACGACGAGGGTGATGCCGAGCGCGATCGGGATGGCGCGGGGAATGGTGCGGGCCGGGTCGCGGACCTCCTCGCCGAGAGTGGCGATGCGGGCGTAACCGGCGAACGCGAAGAACAGCAGTCCGGCCGCCTGGAGCACGCCGCCGAAGGTGGCGTCCGTGCCGACGTCCAGGTGGGTCGCGTCCACGGTGCCGGAGGTGAGGGAGGCGACCACCACGGCGGCGAGGACGGCCAGGACCAAGGCCACGATCACGCGTGTCACGAGGGCGGACTTCTGTACGCCGGTGTAGTTGACCGCGGTCAGCGCCACCACGGAGGCGACCGCGACGGCGTGGGCCTGGCCGGGCCACAGGTACGAGCCGACGGTCAGGGCCATGGCCGCGCAGGAAGCCGTCTTGCCCACGACGAACGCCCAGCCCGCCAGGTAGCCCCAGAAGTCGCCGAGGCGCTCGCGCCCGTAGACGTAGGTGCCGCCGGAGGCGGGGTAGAGGGCGGCGAGCCGCGCGGAGGACGTGGCATTGCAGTAGGCGACGACCGCGGCACAGGCGAGCCCGATGAGCAGGCCGGAGCCGGCGGCGCGGGCGGCGGGGGCCAGGGAGGCGAAGATCCCGGCGCCGATCATCGACCCCAGCCCGATCATCACCGCGTCCGGCACCCCGAGACGCCGCTGGAGTTGCTCCGGCGCCCCAGGGGCGGGCGAGGGCGTGCTGCTCAACTTCGTCACTCCTTGCAGTCCCGGCCGCGGCGGATGCTCTGCGGTCCGCGCGCACCATAAGGGATCGACGTGAACACACCGCGCCACCGACCGAGCCGGAGGTCGGTCCGCCGTGCGGCCATGGGGCCGTCTGCCGTTGCGGCGGCGTCGTGCCGGGCAGAGGCTGTTGTCAGGCGAAGGAAAGCGTCCCCGTCGGGTCGGGCCCCCGCACAGCTGGGAGGTGAAGGGGCATGCGCCACCGGCAGGACCTGGAGCCGAGCAGTGGGGGCAAGGAGCGCAGCACGGCGGTGCTGGACGTGCGGGGCATGATCCGCGCGACCCAGCAGAGCACGGTCGCCGCAGTGCTCGGTCGCCGGCCGGGCGTCCTGGACGTAGAGGTCAACCCCGTGGCGCAATCGGCCACGGTCGTCTTCGACCCGGGGCGGACCTCGCTGGCCGAGCTGCGCGGCTGGGTGACCGAGTGCGGCTACCACTGCGCCGGCCAGTCGGTGCCGACCCAAATCTGTGACCCGATGGAGGAGCCCGACCCACCCGGTCCCGCGAGCTCGGCCGAAGCCGTACAGCCCGGGCCGCCCGCGCACGCCGGGCACGGGCCGCAGGACACGCGCCCGCCACCGGGAGCGGCGGACCACGACGGCCACGGCGGCCATGCGGGGATGTCGATGGCGGCGATGGTGGCCGACATGCGCAACCGCTTCCTCGTCGCGGCGCTGTTCTCCGTACCGATCCTGATCTGGTCGCCCATCGGCGAGGAGGTATTCGGCTGGCACGCGCCCGTACCGTTCGGCCTCCGCCAGGACGTCTGGGCGCTCCTGCTCAGCCTGCCGGTGGTCTTCTACTCGTGCTCGATCTTCTTCACCGGCGCCGTACGGGCCCTGCGCGCCCGGACACTGGACATGATGGTGCTGGTGGCGGTCGCCGTCGGCGCCGGCTGGCTCTATTCGCTGATCGTCACGCTCACCGGCGGCGGGGAGGTCTTCTACGAGGCCGCCACCGTACTGGCGTCCTTCGTGCTCCTCGGCCACTGGTTCGAGATGCGCGCCCGCGGCGGCGCCAACGACGCCATCCGCACCCTGCTGGACCTCGCCCCGCCCAAGGCCGTCGTGCTGCGGGACGGCGAACCGGTCGAGGTCGCCACCGCCGAGGTCGCCGTCGGCGACCTCCTGCTCGTGCGGCCCGGTACGAAGATCGCCGCGGACGGGGTCGTGGAGGACGGCGAGAGCGAGGTCGACGAGTCGACCGTGACCGGGGAGAGCCTGCCGGTCCACAAGGCGCCCGGCTCCGCCGTGGTCGGTGCCACCCTCAACGCCAACGGCACCTTGCGGGTACGGGCGGCCAAGGTGGGCGCGGACACGGCCCTGGCCCAGATCGTCAAGCTGGTCCAGGAGGCACAGAACTCCAAGGCTCCGGGCCAGCGGCTCGCCGACCGGGCAGCGTTCTGGCTGGTCTTCGTCGCCCTCGTCGGCGGCGCGCTCACCCTCGCCGTCTGGCTGCTGGCCTCCGACCGGCCCTTCGGCGAGGCCATGCTGTTCGCCATCACGGTCGTCGTGATCACCTGCCCCGACGCGCTGGGCCTCGCCACCCCCACCGCGATCATGGTCGGCACCGGGCTGGGCGCCAAGCGGGGGGTCCTGTTCAAGAACGCCATGGCGCTGGAGGCGTCCGCGGGGATCCGGACCGTGGTCATGGACAAGACCGGCACCCTCACCAGGGGCGAACCCGAGGTCACCGAGGTGATCACCACACCGGGCCGCTCGGAGGACGAGGTCCTGCGGCTGGTCGCGGCGGTCGAGCGGGAATCGGAGCACCCGCTCGCCAAGGCGGTCGTACGCCACGCCGAGTCACGCGGCGTGGCACCGGAGCAGGCCCGCCACTTCGAGAACGTGCCCGGCCATGGCGCGACCGCCGTGGTGGACGGCCACCGGATCGCCGTGGGCAACCGCCGACTGGCCGAACGCGAAGGCATGGCCCTCGGCCGACTGGCAGCCCGGCGGGACGAGCTCGCCGCCACCGGCCGAACCGTCGTCATCGCCGTGATCGACGGCCGGGCCGCCGCCCTCATCGGCATCGCCGACGCGCCGCGGGAGACCTCCGCGGCCGCCGTTCGCGAACTGCACGCCCTGGGCGTCGAGGTCGTCATGCTCACCGGCGACAACCGGGCCACCGCCGAACGGATCGCCCAACGCCTGGGCATCGACACCGTCATCGCCGAGGTCCTCCCCGGAGACAAGGCCGCCACCATCGCCGAGCTCCAGCGCGGCGGCCGCAAGGTCGCCATGGTCGGCGACGGCGTCAACGACGCCCCCGCACTCGCCCAGGCCGACCTCGGCATCGCCATCGGAGCCGGCACCGACGTCGCCATCGAGACCGCCGACCTCGTCCTGATGCGCTCCGACCCCCTCGACGTGCCCACCGCCCTGCGCATCGGCCGGGGCACCCTGCGCAAAATGCGGCAGAACCTCGGCTGGGCCATCGGCTACAACGCCATCGCCCTGCCGATCGCCGCCGGCGTCTTCGAACCCGCCACCGGCCTGATCCTCCGCCCCGAGATCGCGGCCCTGTCCATGTCCGGCTCCAGCGTCATCGTCGCCGTCAACGCCCTCGCCCTCAAACGCCTCCGCCTACCCGGCGGGCCTTGAACATGCCACCGTGGTGCGCGGCCGACACCGGAGCGGCCCCGACTGCCGTCGACCTCCGCCGGGGAGCACCCCCGACGGGGAGGGCTCAGCTCCTCCGGGCCTCCGGGCCTCCGGGCCTCCGGGCCTCCGGGCCTCCGGGCCTCCGGGCCTCCGGGAACATGCTCATCCTCCTGGTCTGCGCCCTCGAGGCCCTTGTTCGGTAGCTTGGTCAGGTTTGCCGTAGCCACCTCCCCCGGGTGTTTCGACGACCAGCAGGTCACCGGGCAGCACCGCTACGGAGTCGCACGCCGCCATCGGCGAGGTGTTGCCATCGGCTCGCTCCACCCGGTTGGCGCCCAGTGCGCCGGGGTGACCTCCGGCCATGCCGTACGGCGGGACCCTGCGGTGGCCGGACAGGGTGCTGACCGTCATCGGTTCGCGAAAGCGGAGCCGGCGCACGGCGCCGTCACCGCCCCGCCAGCGTCCTGCGCCGCCGCTGCCGGCACGGATGGAGAACCCTTCCACCAGGACGGGAAGGCGCAGTTCGAGGATTTCGGGGTCGGTGAGGCGGGAGTTGGTCATGTGGGTCTGCACGGCCGATGCCCCGTCGAATCCAGGTCCGGCGCCGGAGCCGGAGGCCACGGTTTCGTAGTACTGGTGCCGTTCGTTGCCGAAGGTCACGTTGTTCATGGTCCCGCTGCCCTCGGCCTGTGAGCCCAGAGCAGCGTAGAGGGCCCCTGTGATCGCCTGGGACGTCTCGACGTTGCCGGCCACCACGGCAGCGGGATGGACGGGCGCGAGCATGGAACCGGGCGGGACGATGATCCGCAGGGGTCTGAGGCAGCCGTCGTTGAGCGGGATGTCCTCGGCGAGCAGGGTGCGGAAGACGTAGAGCACGGCGGCATTCACCACGGCCGTGGGTGCGTTGAAGTTGGTGCTCAACTGGGCGGACGTGCCCGTGAAGTCGATCGTCGCCGACCGTTCCTGCCGATCCACCGTCACCCGGACGCAGATGACCGCCCCGGAGTCCGTCTCGTAGCGGTATGCGCCGTCATCGAGGGTCACGACCGCCCTGCGGACGGCCTCCTCCGCGTTGTCCTGGACGTGACGCATGTACGCCGCCACCACGTCCAGACCGAAGTGGTCGATCATCTTGCCGACTTCCTCGACGCCCTTGCGGTTGGCCGCGATCTGGGCCCTCAGGTCGGCCAGGTTGGTTGCGGGGTCGCGCGACGGGTAGGGCGCCCGGGCCAGGAGTTCGAGGGTCTCGGCCTCCCGCAGCCGGCCGCCCTCGACGAGCAGCCAGTTGTCGAACAGGACGCCCTCCTCGTCGATTTCCCGGCTGTTCGCGGGCATCGATCCGGGAGTCAGTCCACCGATCTCCGCATGATGGCCGCGTGAGGCGACGAAGAACAGGATCTCCGCTCCGGGAACCTCGCCCCGCTCGTCGAAGACCGGGGTCACCACGGTGACGTCGGGCAGGTGGGTGCCACCGTGGTAGGGGTCGTTGACCGCGTAGGCCTCACCGGGCCGCATCGTCCCGGACCGGCGGCGGAGGACCTCCCTGACCGCGGTACCCATGGAACCGAGGTGCACCGGGATGTGCGGTGCGTTGGCGACCAGGTTGCCGTCCGGGTCGAACAGCGCGCAGGAGAAGTCAAGCCGCTCCTTGATGTTGACGGACTGGGCCGTCGAAGCCAGCCGTGCTCCCATCTGGTCGGCGATCGACACGAAAAGGTTGTTGAAGATCTCCAGCATGACGGGGTCCGCCGTGGTCCCCACGTCAGCCTCGGTCGGCGCGGTCGCGCGTTCGACGAGCAGATGTCCGGCGTCGGTAACGGTCGCCTGCCAGCCGAAGTCCACCACCGTCGTCGCGTGGGGCTCGGTGATCACAGCGGGGCCGGTCACGAGGGTGCCGGGACGCAGACGTCCACGCTGCCTCAGGGGCACGTCACGCCACGTGCCGTCCGTGTACAGGGGGGCGGTGCCCGGGAGCATGTCGTCGCCGGCCGGGCCGGTCTCGGCGAGCCGGCTCAGATCGGGTTGCGGGGTGAGACCCGTCGCTTCGACCGAAACGGCTTCGACGATGACAGGGCGGTCCAGAAGGAACGAGTACATCGTCCGGTGCCTCGCCTCGAATGCCGCGGTCATTGCCGGAACGTCGGCGAGTGCCACCGCGACCGTCGTATCGGTGCCGTCGTACCGCAGCCGTGCGGTGTGCGTGACACGGACGCGTTCGGCGGGGACAGCCTCGTCGTGCAGCACGGCGCGTGCTTCGGCCTCCAGTTCGTCGGCGACGAGGCGCAGACGTCCCATGCCGGCCTCTGCGAGGGGCAGTTCGACGGACCGCTCGCGCAAGGTGGTGGTGTCGGCGAGGCCGATGCCCAGGGCGGAGAGCACCCCGGCCATGGGGGGTACGAGGACGGTACGGATCCCCAGGGCATCGGCGACGGCGCACGCGTGCTGGCCGCCGGCCCCTCCGAAGGACGTCAGTGCGTACCCCGTCACATCGTGTCCCCGCTGCACGGAGATCCGCTTGACGGCGGCCGCCACGTTCGCCACCGCCACCTGCAAAAAGCCTTCGGCCACCTGTTCCGGTGACCGCCGGTCGCCGGAGCTCGAGCGGATCTCCCCGGCGAGTTCGGTGAACCCTCGACGTACGACCTCGTGGTCGATGGGCTGATCTCCGTCCGGTCCGAAAACGCTGGGGAACCAGGTCGGCTGGATGCGGCCGAGCATCACGTTGGCGTCGGTCACCGTCAGCGGACCCTGCGCGCGGTAGCAGGCTGGCCCGGGGGATGCCCCGGCGGAATCGGGGCCGACGCGGTAGCGGCTGCCGTCGAAGTGCAGGATGGACCCGCCTCCCGCCGCGACGGTGTGGATGTCGAGCATGGGGGCCTGGAGGCGTACTCCCGCCACGGGGGAGGTGGACACCCGCTCGTAGGTTCCCGCGAAGTGGGAGACGTCGGTGGAGGTGCCGCCCATGTCGAAGCCGATGACCTTGTCGAAGCCGGCCAGCTGCGACAGCCGCGCCATCCCGACGATGCCGCCGGCCGGGCCGGACAGGATGGCGTCCTTGCCCCGGAAGTGCCCTGCCTGGGCCAGGCCGCCGTTGGACTGCATGAACATCAGCCGCACGCCTCCCATCTGGCCTGCTACCTGCTCGACGTAGCGGCGCAGGACGGGGGAAAGGTAGGCGTCGACGACCGCGGTGTCCCCACGGGGTACCAGCCTCACCAGGGGGCTCACCTCGCTCGACAGCGAGATCTGGGGAAATCCGATGCGCTCGGCCAGTTCTCCGATCACCCTCTCGTGCCCTGGATGCAGCGCGCTGTGCAGACACACCACGGCAACGGCGCGGATGCCGTCGTCGTACGCACGGCTCAGCTCGATGGCGAGGCCGTCCAGATCGGGCGGATGCAGCACCGTACCCTCGCCGGTGACGCGTTCGACGACCTCGATGACCCGCTCGTACAGGGCCTCCGGGAGGATGATCTCCCGGTCGAAGAGGCGGGGACGGTTCTGGTAGCCGATGCGCAGAGCATCGCGGAATCCACGCGTGATGACCAGCGCGGTGCGCTCGCCCGTGCGTTCCAGCAACGCGTTGGTGGCCACAGTGGTGCCCATCCGCACCCCGTCGATCGTGGTGCGGGGCATCGCTTCGCCCTGCTCCAGCCTCAGCAGCATGCGGATCCCCGCGACGGCCGCGTCGCGATAGCGGGCCGGGTTCTCGGACAAGAGCTTCCGGGAAAGGAGACGGCCGTCCGGGGTCCGGGCGACGATGTCGGTGAAGGTGCCACCGCGGTCGATCCAGAACTGCCAGCCGAGACCGGTAGCGGGGGCCATACGCCGTCCTTTCCTGCCTGAGCCGGACCACCGTCGCGCACTCAGCATGACCCTCTGAGCTCATCCGGTGACGGCGCGACTCGCTGGGGCCGAGATCCATACTGGGTGTGGAACTCGCGTGGAGGTGGCCGGTTGAGTTACCTGACGATGGGCGTGTGCCGGGAGGCGGCGCCGGACGAGAACCGGGTCGCGCTGGTGCCTGACCTCGTCGGCCCGGCGCGGGCACTCGGGCTGCACGTGCTCGTCGAGTCCGGGGCCGGCGCATCCGCCTCGATACCCGACCGCCTCTACCGGGAAGCGGGAGCCGACATCGCCACACGCGATGCGGTCTTCGCCCGGGCCGACATCCTGGTCGGTATAGGGCCGCCGGTCGTCCCGGCGGGCGGCCGGTTCCGGCAGGGGCAGGTGCTGGTCGCGCTCCTGGACCCGCTGAGCATTCCCTTCCAGGTCCGGCGGTGGGCGGACGAGGGGCTCACCACCGTCGGTCTCGATCTCGCACCGGCCACGCTGCCGGCGGCCCGCTCGATGGACGCTGCCGCCTCTCAGGACCGGCTCATCGGCCATCAGGCGGCACTCCTCGCAGCCGACCGCTTCGGACGCCCCCTGTCGGCCGCGCCGGAGCCCGGCTCGCCCGGCGCGGCGCGGGCCTGCGTGATCGGGTCGGGTGCCGCCGCACGACAGGCGGCCGAAACCCTCCGCCGCCTCGGCGCCCGGGTCCGCGCCGTCGACGACCCTGGGGGCGCGCCGGTTCACCCCTTCCTGCTCAGGGACGTCGACATCGTCGTCGCAGCCATTCGGCCCGGAGGTGAGCGGCGAGCGCCGGTCCGGGTGACCGCCCGAGCGATGGCGGGGATGCGTCCGGGATCCGTCGCCGTCGATACGGCCGCGGGCCCGGACGGCGGCGTCGTCGAGGGTGTCCGGGCCGAGGGCATGTCGACCGCTGGTTCCGGCGTCACCGTCATCGGCGCCGGCGGACTCCTTCAGCACATCCCCGCAGCCGCTTCCACGGCGTACGCGCGCAGTGTCACGGCACTGCTCGAGCGCATCGTGCGGGACGGCACACTGCAGATCGACCCGACCGATCCGGTCCTGGCCGCCATGATCGTCACCCACGGCGGCCTCGTCCTGCACGAAGCCGCCTGGCAACTGATCCTCGACCAGACTTCCTTGGCAGGCCTGCCCTGACGCTTCACCCGGACGGGTCACCGCCCGGGCACGGTCTCCCGGAGCATGGCCGCCTGTCGGGCCACGGCGACTGCCCGGTAAGCACATTCCTCGTAACAGCGGCCGATCACTGCCGCATCGACGGCATCTGCCGCCACGATCGTCAGGTCCCCTTCCAGCAGCAGACGGCTCAACGCCTCCTGACGACGGCTGATGTCCGCCAGCTCCCTGCCGACAACGGCATGGGGGGCAGCGAGTGCGACGACGTCACTCGTCCGGCCGATCAACCTGAGACATGATTCGCCCATGTCTCGCACGGGTCGCCGGACCACCTCGGGAAGCGGACGCGTCGATCGCCGCTCCCACGCGATGTCGCCCACCTGGCGGGTCAGCAGGCCGATACGGCCCACGTCCTGACCGACGTACAGACCGGTGAGGACGGAACGCAGATCTGCAGCCTCATCAGCCACATCAAGATCGTCGGCGCTGTTCCGCAGCGCGGTCAAGGCCCTTCCGAGCTCGGCCATCTCCCGCTCCGCACCAGGCCCGCTCCCCACGAGCACGGCCGTGGCCAGGCGCAACGCGTCATGGGCCAACTGAAGCACGTGCGCCACACCATCGACGGTCGGGCCCATCTCAGCCCGGGCTCTGTCACCCACATCCGGCTCCTGCTCCACGGCCGAACGTCGCCCCCGCGTCCTGCCTACGGCAACGGAAGGTGCCACGGCGGTCTTCGCCATCGAGTCACGTGGTATGCCGCGCCGACGGCAGTCAGGAGGCGGTGCAGACGGTCTCGACGAAATGACCGACCTGTTCTTCCGTGAGGTGCCGGGCCAGGTCGGCTTCGCTGATCATGCCGACCAGCCGGTGGTCTTCGATGACGGGCAGTCGTCGGATGCGGTGCTCCTGCATGATCTGCAGGACCTGTCCGGTGTCCGCATCCGCTGCAACCGTGTACGGCTTGCCCTGGGCGAGCATTCCTGCCGTCATGTGGTGGGGATCCTTGCCCTTCGCCAGGCACTTCACGACGATGTCGCGGTCGGTGATGATCCCGTGGAGCCGGTCGTCCGGCCCGCAGATCGGGAGTGATCCCACCCCCAGTTCGCTCATGCGACGCGCCGCGTCCATGAGCGTCTCCTCTTCCTTCACGCAGGACGCACCCTTGTGCATGATTTCTCGTGCGGTCGCCACGGCTTCCTCCTTCCCCGGGTCAGTACCTGCGGCCTGCGCTGTGCATCCGGCCCGCCGCTTCAGCGAACGGCTTCGATCACGTTCGCGTCCTGTACCGGTCCTTCCCTCCAATTCTCCGTCCCGGTGGTCAGCGGCGCGAGCGCGGTCCGGCTCCCCCGCCCGATCCTGCGATGTGATCAAGTGTGGTGGCCGGACCGTATGGCCCGGCGAGCCGGATCGCGGGGTTCACACCCCACGGTCCGTGCGGGGCCGCCTCACCAGGTGTCGCTGCGACCCCTGTCGCCAGGAGTGTGCTTGCCGGTGGGGGCAGTCATCAGCCAGGAGACGGTGCGGCTGATGTCGGAGGACGCGACGATGCCGACCAGGCTGCCGCTGTCGTCGATGACGAGGGCCCGTCCGGTACCACCTGAGAGCATCTTCGGCAGCATGTCGACGAGCTGGTCGTCAGGTCGGGCCACGACGGCTTCCGACCGCGGGACCATGACCTCGTGCACCGTCGTCACCCCGCGCTGCGCCTCGGCCACCCTGCTTGCCGCGGCGAGCGTGAGCAGGCCCTCCGGGGAGCGTCCGTCAGCGCCGACGACGGGGAAGGCCGAGTGGCGGTAGCGGTAGCGGGGATCCGCCAGGAGGTCCGCGATGGTCAGGTCGGCGGACACGGTGACCGGGGAGGGCGTCATGGCGTGCCGCACGGTCACGCCCGCCAGCACGGCTCGCACCTGCGCCTGCCGGCCCTCCGCGGTCGCCGCGGCGATCAGGAACCAGGCGATCATGACGAGCCACAGCCCGCCGACCAGGTCGCCGCGCGCGAACAACAGCAGTCCTGCCAGCAGGAGGAACCAGCCGAACCCGCGCCCGGCCGCGGTCGCACCGGCCGTGGCCCGTGCGCGGTCCCCGGTCTTCCACCAGAGGAAGGCCCGCAGCAGCCGGCCTCCGTCCAGCGGAGCGGCCGGCACGGAGTTGAACAGCGCCAGAAGAAGGTTGATCACCGCGAGCCAGACCAGGGCTTCACTCACCAGACCTCGCCCCGCCGTACTGTCGACCAGCCACGCCACAAGTGCGAGGAGCGCACTCAGCCCCAGGCTGACGAGCGGTCCGACTCCCGCGATGCGCAGCTCGGCGGCGGGTGTGGACGCCTCCGTTCTGAGCCTGGCCACCCCGCCCAGAAGCCACAGAACGATGCCGTCCACCGCCACCTCGTTGCGCCGGGCCACCAGCGCGTGGGCCAGTTCGTGGGCGAGCAGGGACGCGAAGAAGAGGGCCGCGGTCAGCAGCCCTACGAGCCAGTAGGCCCACCAGGCGCGCCCCGGGGACACTTCGGGCAGTCGCCCCTGCGCCAGACCCAGTGCGATGAGCGTGAAGATCGCCAGGATGCTCCAGTGCACACCCACCCGGACTCCCGCGATCCGGCCCAGTACGAATGTCGGAGTCATGGTTCCTCCCACGCCGTCCCCGAGCGCCTTCCGGCGTCCGGCGAAGACGCTACGACCGGCGCCTCAAGGCCTGCGGGGCGAGGTCCCTCACCCGGCGGCAGGCCCGGGGCCGTCAACCGCGACGGGCCGCTTCAGCCGACGGCCCGGCCGTGCCGCACTGCCCGACTCCTCGGGGGCGACTCCCGTACTCGCCTCGCAGACCATCACCAGCGTAGGCACCGGACGTTGCCGTCGAAGGGGCCGACCGGGTCCCCTGCTTGCCCCCATCGGCCCCGGGCATCGACCACATCGGCATCGACTCGGGGCGATCCGCCCCGGGGGCGCGGTGGTCGGCCGACCGGGGCAGAGCGTCACGGCCGCCCGCGGTGGAAGCCGCACCCCCGGTCCCATGGGCCGATCGGACCTCCCCATGGCCCCACAGGCCCTGGGACGGCGCGAGCCGGAGTGCTCGAATGGAAGGGTCCGACCGGACCGCGAGGTCAGGAGCGGCGCAGACACTGCCCGGACAACGGCTAAGGAGCCGGTCATGCCCGCATCGCGCTACACCGTCAGTGACGTCATGACGCACACGGCCATCGCCATAGGCCGTGAGGCTTCGTACAAGGAGATCGTCGAGCTGATGCACGAGTGGAAGGTGAGTGCGGTCCCCGTGCTGGAAGGCGAGGGCCGTGTCGTGGGGCTCGTCTCAGAGGCCGACCTGCTGCCGAAGGAGGAGTTCCGCCGCGAGCAGCCCCGCCTGCCGGACCAGCTGGAGGAAGCCTCAAAGGCCGGAGGCGTACTCGCCGAGGAGCTGATGACGAGCCCGGCCATCACGGTCCACCCGGATGCCGGCATCGCCGAAGCGGCCCGCATCATGGCCCGCAAGCACGTCAAGCGCCTTCCGGTGGTCAACGGGGTCGGCATGCTGGAAGGCGTCGTGAGCCGCAGCGACCTGCTGAAGGTCTTCCTGCGCCCCGACGAGGAACTGGAGGAGGAGATCCGCCGGGCCGTACTGGCCGAGCTCGCACCGGGCCTCACCCTGGACTTCTCGGTGCAGGACGGGGTCGTCACCCTTCGGGGCCGACTGCACGACCGGGCCCTGGTACCGCTGCTCGCGCGCGCCATCAGCGCCGTCGAGGGGGTCGTGGACGTGCGGATGGAACTCGACGGCGCGGTCTCGGCCACCGCGTAGGCAGGCGCGGCGCTTCCGTCGTGACGACTGCGACCCGGGGGGGTGTCTCGCAGGCGCGTACCGGCCCCGTGCTGAGACAATTCGGGTGGAAGCATGCGTAACGCAGTCCGGATCAGGCGGCGAACATGTCCGACGTAGCAGGTGGCTCCTCCGAGGTCCCGATCAAGGTGTTCCTGCTCGACGACCACGAGGTGGTCCGGCGGGGGCTGCGGGACCTCCTCGAAGCGGAGGCGGACATCACCGTCGTCGGTGAGGCGGCCACCGCGGAACAGGCGCTGGCACGCGGGCCCGCGCTGCGCCCGGACGTCGCGGTCCTCGACGTGCGTCTGCCCGACGGCGACGGCATCACCGTGTGCCGGGAGCTGCGCTCCCAAATGCCGGGGCTGGCATGCCTGATGCTGACGTCGTTCGACGACGAGGACGCCCTGCTGGACGCGATCATGGCAGGGGCGGCCGGGTACGTGCTCAAACAGATCAACGGCTCCGACCTGGTGTCCGCGGTTCGCACCGTCGCCACCGGCCAGTCGATGCTCGACCCTGCGACCACGGCCCGTCTGATGCACTCGTTGCGCGACCCGGATTCGGCCCGGCTGCCCGAGGACACCCGGCTGACCACGCTCTCCGAACGGGAACGAGCGATCCTGGAACTGATCGGAGACGGCCTCACCAACCGCCAGATCGCCAAACGGCTCTACCTGTCCGAGAAGACCGTCAAGAACCACATCTCCCGGCTGCTGGGCAAGCTCGGCGTCGAACGCCGGGTCCAGGCGGCGGTGATCGCCGCACAGGCCCACGAGCAGGGGCACGACGGCAACACGTCGCCCTCCAAGAGCTGACCGGTCAAGCCGGGTGACGCTCCGCGCCGACCCGGGCCGGCACCGAACGGGACCGAGCGGTCCCCGCCCGGGCCCGTTCGGCCCTCCCCCGACGCGCCGCATCCGGCGGATGGTGGTTGCGCACCGCCATCAGGCCTCGTGGTGGACGAGGAGCCGTCATGACCTACCCGATCATCACCAAGGAACGCCACCCGCACGACACCTGGCGGCTCTCGGACTACGAACGGACGCGCGCGGCGTTCACCTGGGGCGAGGCCCGGACGTGGCTGAGCGGTCTGCCGGACGGCGGCGGCCTCAACATGGGATTCGAGGCGGTCGACCGGCACGTCGAGGCCGGCCACGGCGCGTGGGAGGCGTTGCGCTGCGTCGCCGCCGACGATTCCGTCACCAGCGTGAGCTACGCGGACCTCGCCGCCGACACGTCCCGTTTCGCCAACGTCCTCACCGGCTTGGGGACGGCCCCTCAGGAGCGTGTCTTCACTCTGCTGGGCCGGCGCCGGGAGCTGTACACCGCCGTTCTGGGCACACTCCGTGCCAGACGTGTGCTGTGCCCGCTGTTCTCGGCCTTCGGCCCGGAACCGGTGCGGCAGCGGCTCGCGCTCGGCGACGCCCGGGTCCTGGTGACCACCGAGGCCCTGTACCGGCGCAAGGTCGAGGCGATCCGACCGCTGCTTCCCGGCCTGGCGCACGTACTGCTGGTCGGCGCCGTCACCGACCCTCCGGCGGGCACCCGCGTACTCGAACACCTCATGGCGCAGGCCTCGCCGGTGTTCACGGTGCCGCCGACCGACCCCGAGGACATGGCCCTGCTCCACTTCACGAGTGGAACGACCGGCACGCCCAAGGGGGCGGTTCACGTCCACGACGCGGTCGTGGCCCACCATGCCACTGCGTCCTTCGCCCTGGATCTCGGCCCCCAGGACGTGTACTGGTGCACGGCCGACCCCGGCTGGGTGACTGGCACCTCGTACGGGATCATCGCCCCTCTCTCACACGGTGCCACCCTGGTGGTGGACGAGGGCGAGTTCGATGTGCACCGCTGGTACCGGATCCTCGACACGCAGGACGTCGCGGTCTGGTACACCGCTCCCACGGCGATCCGGATGCTCATGCGGGCCACGCCGCGCGGCAGCGGCAGTGGCCTTCCCGGCCCGTACGACCTCTCCGCCCTCCGCTTCATCGCCAGCGTCGGCGAGCCGCTCAACCCCGAAGCCGTGCTGTGGGGGCAAGAGGTCCTGGGCCTCCCCGTGCACGACAACTGGTGGCAGACGGAAACCGGCGCCATCATGATCGCCAACTACGCTTCCAGCGACATCCGCCCCGGCTCCATGGGGCGCCCCCTGCCCGGCGTGCACGCGGCGGTCCTGGAGCGCGGGCAGGACGGCCGTGCGGCGGTCACCGACGGCCACGTGCGCCCGGTGGGCCGACCGGGCGTGGAGGGTGAACTGGCACTCCGGCCGGGCTGGCCCTCGATGTTCCGCGGCTACCTGGACGACCGCGCCCGGTACGAGGCCTGCTTCGCCGACGGCTGGTACCTCACCGGCGATCTGGCCAAGCGCGACGAGGACGGCTGGTTCTGGTTCGTGGGGCGTGCCGACGACGTGATCAAATCCGCCGGTCACCTCATCGGGCCGTTCGAAGTCGAAAGCGCGCTGATGGAGCATCCGGCCGTGGCGGAGGCGGGGGTGATCGGCCGCCCGGACCCGGTCGTGGGGGCCGTGGTCAAGGCCTTCGTCTCGCTGCGGCCCGGCTATGAGGCGGCGGACGCGCTGAAGCGCGAACTGCTCGCGTTCGCCCGGCAGCGGCTCGGGCCCGCAGTGGCCCCGCGTGAGATCGACTTCGATCAGAACCTCCCCAAGACCCGCAGCGGCAAGGTGATGCGCCGCCTGCTGCGGGCCCGTGAACTCGGCCTGCCCGAGGGCGATCTGTCCACCCTGGAAAGTCCTGCCTGAGCAGCGCGAGGAAAGGCCCGGCCATGAACGCCACCACCAGGAGGGCCCCCGGCCCGAAGCGTCCCGGCGGCCGTCGTCAGCCGCATGCGGCCCAGGACGGCGATCCCCACCCCGGACGTGACCATCAACTGGAGCTGCTGCGGCAGATGCTGCTGATCCGCCGGTTCGAGGAACGTTGCGTCGAGCTCTACAGCGCGGCGAAGATCCGCGGGTTCGTCCACCTGTACATCGGTGAGGAGGCGGTCGCCGTCGGTGTCGGCCAGTCCCTCCGCGAGGAGGACGCCGTCGTGTCCACCTACCGCGAGCACGGTCACGCGCTCGCACGGGGCGTGCCCGTCGGCGCCGTGATGGCGGAGATGTTCGGCAAGGCCACGGGATGCAGCCGTGGCCGTGGCGGGTCCATGCACTTGTTCGACGCCGGCCGGCGGTTCTACGGCGGCAACGCCATCGTCGCCGGAGGGCTGCCCCTGGCCGCCGGCCTGGCGCTCGCGGACCGGATGCGCGGCGCCGAACGGGTGACGTGCTGCTTCTTCGGCGACGGGGCCTACGCGGAGGGCGAGTTCCACGAGACGGCCAACCTCGCCGCCCTGTGGCAGCTGCCCCTCCTGCTGGTCTGCGAGAACAACCTGTACGCCATGGGGACCAGTCTGGCGCGGGAACACGCGCAAACGAACCTCGCGATGCGCGCCGCGTCGTACGGTATGCCCGCCTGGACGGTCGACGGCATGGACGTGCTGGCCGTCGAAGCCGCCGCACGGCGGGCGGCGGAGTCCGTCCGGGCGGGCGGCGGCCCGCACTTCCTGGAGGCACGGACCTACCGCTTCCGCGCCCATTCCATGTACGACCCGGACCGGTACCGCAACAAGGACGAGATAGCGCAGTGGAAGACGCGTGACCCGCTGGACGGCCTGGAGAGGACGATGCGTACCGCCGGAACCATGGACGACAGGGCCATGAAGCAGCTGGAGGAGGACGTGACCACCGAGATCGACGCATCCGTACGCGCCGCGGAGGCCGCCCCCTACGAACCCGTCACCGACCTGTTGAGGTTCGTGACGAGCACTCCCGGGAGGGCGACGTGAGCGCGCGCCGGTCGGCGGATGGAGCCGCGGCCGCCCGCACGACCTACCGGGAGGCCCTGCGGGAAGGGCTGCGGGAGGCGCTGCGCGGCGACGACAGGGTCTTCCTCATGGGAGAGGACGTCGGCCGGTACGGCGGTTGCTTCGGGGTGAGCCTGGGGTTGCTGGAGGAGTTCGGGCCCGACCGGATCCGCGACACCCCGCTGTCGGAATCCGCTTTCGTGGGGGCCGGCATCGGTGCCGCGCTGGGCGGGCTGCGCCCTGTCGTCGAGATCATGACCGTGAACTTCAGCCTGCTCGCCCTCGACCAGATCATGAACAACGCGGCCACCCTGCTGCACATGTCCGGCGGGCAGCTGAACGTACCGATCGTGATCCGTATGACGACGGGGGCGGGCAGGCAGCTCGCCGCCCAGCATTCCCACAGCCTGGAGAGCTGGTACGCCCATATCCCGGGCATCCGGGTGCTCACCCCCGCCACCGTGGACGACGCCCGGCACATGCTGGCCGCGGCCCTCGACGACCCCGACCCCGTCGTGTTCTTCGAGCACGGGAGCCTCTACAACGAGGAGGGCGTGCTGGACGGCACGATCGATTCCGTCGATCTCGACTCGGCGGCGGTCCGCCGGTCCGGCACGGACGTCTCCGTGATCACGTACGGCGGCTCGCTGCCCAAGGCCCTGGCCGCGGCGGAGGAGCTGGCCCAGGACGGCATCAGCGCGGAGGTGGTGGACCTGCGGTCCCTGCGGCCCCTGGACGACGCCACGGTGCTGGAGTCCGTCGCGCGCACCAACCGGGCCGTCATCGTCGACGAGGGCTGGCGCAGCGGCAGCATCTCGGGGGAGATCGCGGCCCGCATCACGGAGCAGTCCTTCTACGACCTCGACGCGCCCGTCCAGCGGGTGTGCAGCCAGGAGGTACCGATCCCCTACGCCCGGCAGCTGGAGGAGGCCGCCCTGCCCCAGCCCGCCTCCGTCGTGGCGGCGGTCCGCCGGGCGGTGGCCTGACATGGGCGATTTCACCATGCCGTCCCTGGGAGCCGACATGGACGAGGGCACCCTCGTCGAGTGGCTGGTCGCCGCAGGGGCCGAGGTCGCGCGGGGCGACGTAGTCGCCGTCGTGGAGACGGCCAAGTCGACGATCGAGGTCGAATGCTTCGAGTCCGGCACCGTCACGGAGCTTCTGGTCGATCCGGGCACGACGGTGCCCGTGGGGACCCCGCTGGCTGTCATCAGCCCCACTGTCTCCGGGCCCCCTGCCGCGGCGTCCGGACCGGTCCTCACCGGACCGGCTCTGGCCACCCCCCTCGTACGGCACCAGGCGGCCGAGGAAGGGGTGGATCTCCAAGCGGTGCACGGCAGCGGCAGGGGCGGCCGGATCACCCGCGGGGACGTGTCCCGGGCCGCACACCCAGCGCCGGTGCGGATCACGGCGTCACCGCTCGCCCGGCGTCTCGCCGAGTCCCTGGGCGTCGATCTGGCCGCCGTGGAGGGCACGGGCAGCCGCGGCGCGATCAAGGCCGACGACGTCCGCGCCGCCGCTGGAGCCGCAGCCAGGGAGCCCGCTCCTGCCGTCCCGACCGAACGGGCCGGGCCGGCCGGGCCGCCTCCCGCGACCACCGAGACCCGTGCTGCGCCGTCCGCCGGGGATCGTCTCGCCATCGCCCGGCTGATGACCCGCGCCAAGCGGGAGATCCCGCACTATTACCTGTCGACGGTCATCGACCTCGCCGCGGCTCTGGAATGGATGCGTGCCGAGAACGGTGAGCGGCCGGTCGCCGACCGTCTCGTCCCGGCCGCGCTGCTGCTCAAAGCCGTCGCGCTGGCAGCCCGTGAGGTGCCCGAGCTGAACGGCCACTGGAGCGACGACCGGTTCGTGCCCGCCACCGGCGTCCGCCTCGGCACGGCCGTGTCGCTGCGCGGGGGCGGCCTGGTGGCCCCTGCCCTGGCGGACGCGGACCGCTTGCCCCTGCCGGAGCTGATGGCCGCCCTGAAGGACCTCGTCGCCCGGGCGCGGCACGGCAGGCTCCGCGCCTCGGAGACGGCGGACCCTTCGCTCACGGTGACCAACCTCGGAGATCAGGGCGTCGAGGCGGTCTTCGGCGTGATCTACCCGCCCCAGGTAGCGATGGTGGGCCTCGGTCGGGTGACCGACCGGCCCGTCGCGGTCGACGGAATGCTCGCCGTCCATCCGACCGTGACCGCGACCCTGTCCGCCGACCACCGGGCCAGCGACGGTGCGACCGGCTCCCGCTTCCTCACCGCACTCGACCGCCTGCTCCAGCACCCGGAGGACCTGTGACCCGCGACGAAGCCCTCGAGACGGTCAAAGCCGTGATCGAGGAGGTCGTGCCCGGCGCCGACCTCTCCTCGGTGTCCCCCCACGAGAACTTCCGCGAGCACCTGGAGATGGACTCGCTGGACTTCCTCAACTTCGTCGAAGTGCTCAGCGGTCGCACGGGGCTCACCCTGCCGGAACAGGACTATCCGTCGCTCACCACCCTCGAGAGCTGCGCGGAGTACGTGGCCACCCGTACCCGGGGCACGCATGGGGACCTGTCGTGAACAACGTGAGAGTCGGACCGCTCAGCCCCTGCCCGGGGCCCGGTCGGCCCTACTCCCCACGGGTGTGGACGGCGAGTCTGGGAAGGCACGGAATCCAGCGGCTGGAGGAGTCATGCACCACCTGCGCACCGTCAACGACGTCATGACGCACGCCGTCGTCTCGGTCGACCTCACGGCACCGGTCCACGACATCGTCGGGACCATGCGGCGTTGGGGTTACAGCTCCCTGCCCGTCCTCTCGGCCGAGGGCAGGGTCGTCGGCGTGGTCTCCGAGGCCGATCTCCTGGTCAAGGCGGAGGGCACCGACGCGTCCCACAACGTGACCGCCGGGCAGCTGATGACCGTTCCACCCGTGACCGTGCCCAAACAGGCCACGATCGCCGGAGCCGCCCGTCTGATGGCGAGAGGACACTTCAAGCGGCTGCCGGTGGTCGATGACGACGGCAGACCCGTGGGCGTCGTCAGCCGCGGCGACCTCCTGAAGATCTACCTCCGCCCCGACGCGGACATCGCCGAGGAACTGCGGGACCTGCTCACCTCGCAGCTGATCCCTTCCGGATCGGCGATCGTGCACGTGCACGTCGACCACGGTGTCGTACGGATGGAGGGCGAGGTGGCCGATCCGGCACTGGCCGACGCAGTCGTGCGCGTCGCGCGCGCCGTTCCCGGAGTCGTGGACGTCACGTCCACGCTCCACTCGCGGGTGCCGGCCTGACGGCGGCGCCGAAGCAGGCAACGAAGGGAAGGAGCATCACGGTGAGGCACAGGGAAGTGGGCGAGCTGATGACCCACGAGGTCGTCACGGTCCCGGGGCACACGGCCTTCAAGGACATCGTGCGCACGCTCGGCGAGCACAAGGTCTCGGCTGTGGCGGTGACCGACGCCGCCGGCCATCCGATCGGCGTCATTTCCGAGGGCGACCTCCTGCCGAAGTCCGCCGACCAGGGAGGTTGGTTCCACTCGCTGCCGCGCCCCGAAGCGTGGGAGAGCGACAAGGCCGCCGGTACCACGGCGGAGGAGCTGATGTCGGCGCCGGCCGTCTGCGCCCGGCCCGACTGGACCGTGGCGGAGGCCGCCCGGCTCATGGAGAGCCAGCGGGTGAAGCGACTGCTCGTCGTCGACGACTCCGACGTGCTCGTGGGCATCGTCACCCGCGGCGACCTGCTGCGGATCTTCCTTCGCGACGACGACACCATCCGGCACGAGATCACCGGCGACGTCCTCGACCGGACCCTCCATCTGGATCCCTCTGCCGTCTCCGTCAGCGTCGAGAACGGCCAGGTGACGCTCCACGGGGTGGTGCGCTTCAAGAGCCTCATTCCCGTCGTGGAACGGCTGTGCCGTACCGTCGACGGCGTCGTCGGGGTCACGGAGCGGCTCTCCTGGGAGACGGACGACGTCGATGCACACCGCTGAGCCGACCCGTCACTCCTGACCGGTCGGCTCACGGCGTCCGTTCATCCGGCGGCCCACGTCGGCGTACCGTCCGCCCTCCGCAGCGCCGGAGGGACGATCGGCCAAGGGGTGAAGGCGGCCGAACCGCCGGCGCGGACGGCTTCCACCGCGTTCTGGTGGACCGAGCGGCCGGCTTCGGGCGATGCGCAGGGTACGGGGCTGCCGGCCAGGGCGTGCCACTCCGCCGCGCCCACGTACTGGACGGCGACGTGTGCCTGCTCCGGCTCCCACGTGGTGCGCACCGTCAGTTCCCCGGTGAGGGTTCCGGCTGCATCGGTGAGCACGCCGCCGGGTCCCGTGAAGACCCCCGTGGTGGTCCAGGTCGTGGTTGCCATCTCAGATCACCTCGGCGACAGGAGTGCGGGTCGGTATCTGCTCGTCATGGTGCCCTCCTCGGGCAGTGCCGCCCAGGGCCATGCGGTCCCGCCCTGCGGGTCCGCATGGCCCTCCTCCGGTCCGCTGCCCGGGCCTACGGTGAGCATCAGGGGATCCGGCTGGAAGGAGCTGGACGATGAACGTGTCCGCATGCATGTCCGCACCCGCGGTGTCCGTCACCCCCACGACGGCCATCGGAGAGGCGGCCCGGCTGATGGGCGTCCACGGCGTCGGCTGCCTGGCCGTGACGGAGGGCGGAGTCCTGCACGGCATCGTCACCGATCGTGACATCGCCGTACGCGCGGTGGCCTCAGGGCTCGACCGCGACGATCCGGTGCGGGAGGTCATGAGCACCCCCGCCGTCACCGTCGGCGTCCGCGACGACATCCACACCGCGTACCGGATGCTGCGCAACAGCGGGGTCAGACGCCTGCCCGTACTCGACGGACAGCGCGTCGTAGGCATGCTGACGGTGGACGATCTGCTGATGGACGTCTTCCGGAGGGTGGCGGACCTGCTCGGCCCGGTCGCCTGGAGCGTCCTGGAGGAGCCTCCGGGCCCCCGGGACGAGATCGGCCCGCGCGCACAAGTGAGCGGAAAGAGTCCGTCCGCTTCTCGCGGATCCTGATTGCGCGGTGCACGGCCGCCAGCCGCTTCTCCGCATCCTCACGGGACTCTTTCCGTCACCTTCATCACAGCACGTCCCGGCGGGGCACGACAGGGCCGAACGGTCCCTTTTCACTCCCGGACAGCCCTCGCACTCCACGGGACCGTGGGTCACGGTGGTAGGAAGCACGCTCCTTTGCGCAAGGAGGAGGCATGAACGGCGGGCAGACCTCCGGCGCCGGTCGCTTCGACGCGTTGCGGGCCGTCGCCTCCCGGCGGGGACGGCCCGGGGACCGGCTTCTGGACGAACTGTCGCGGGCCCGGACGGCGAACACCTGCGACAGCGCGAGCTGGTCACCGGGCGTCGCCACCCGGCTCGGTCTGCCCGCCGCCTCGGCCCTCGGCCCAGCCACGTTCTACGCGGACCTCGCGGCCCCCCACGGACGGCGCCATGTCCGCGTGTGCACCGGCGCGGCATGTTTCGCCGCGACCGGCGGGCGCCCCCTCGACGCAGTGGAAGAGGAACTCGGCCTCCGCGCCGGAGGCGTCTCACCCGACGCGGCCGTCTCCCTCCAGGCCGTCCGCTGCCTCGGCCATTGCTACGCGGCACCGGCTGCCCTGACCGACGGCCGGGCCTGCACGGGCCCCGCCCTGGCCGACCAGATCGCGGGACGTGCCCCGTGCGCTGCCCCCTCCATTCCCCGTGCCGACGCCACCGGTGACCCGGTGCTCCTGGGCTCCGGCCCCGCGGTGGTGGACCCTCTGGAGGTCTGGAAGCGGACCGTCACCGCGTCGGACCCCGGGGACGTCCATGAGCAGGTAGCGGCATCGGGTCTGCGGGGCCGGGGTGGGGCCGCGTACGGCGTGGCCGCGAAATGGAAGGCGGTGCGGCTTTCGGACGACACGGTGGTGGTGGCCAACGGCGACGAAGGAGACCCCGGCTCGTACGCCGACCGGCTCCTGATGGAAGTCCACCCCCGGCGTGTCCTCGCCGGCCTGGCACTGGCCTGCTTCGCCTGCGGAGCGGACAGGGGGCGGATCCTGGTCCGCTCCGAGTACCCCGCGGCCCTCGCAGCCCTTCACCGCACGTGCGAACAGGCCTATACGGAGCGGCACTTCGGGGAGAACGTGCACGGCACGGGCCGTGCACTGCAGGTAGAGGTGTGTGCCGGGCACGGGTCGTACGTCGCCGGTGAGGAGACCGCGCTGATCGCGAGCCTCGAAGGCGGTCGCGGCTGCGCCCGCGCGCGGCCGCCGTACCCTACCGAACGGGGCTTGTGGGACGCCCCCACGGTGGTCGGCAACGTGGAAACGCTGGCCGCCCTGCCCTGGATCGTGAGCCGGGGCGGCGCCGCGTACGCCCGGCGCGGGACCCCCTCCGAACCGGGCACCAAGCTCGTGAGCCTCTCGGAGCGGTTCGCGCGGCCGGGCGTCTACGAGGTCGAACTCGGCACCTCCGTGGAGCACATCGTGTCCGGGCTCGGCGGCGGGCTGAAGGACGGGGCGCGGCTGGCCGTCCTCCAGATCGGCGGCCCCCTCGGCGGTTTCCTGCCCGCGGACGGCCTCGACGTGCCGCTGGCCGACACGGAGCTGGCGGCTCGGGGCGCCGCCCTCGGCCACGGGGGCCTCGTCGCCTTCGACGACTCCCTCGAACCAGCCGATGTCCTCCGTCATACCTGGCAGTTCGCGGCCGCCGAGAGCTGCGGGGCCTGTTCGCCCTGCCGCGTCGGCACCCGTCAGGGGCTGGAGTTGGCGACGGCCGGTAGCGATCCCGGCGAGGACTGGGTCCGGCTCGCGCGCGTTCTGGAGGAGGCGAGCCTGTGCGCGTTCGGGCGGCGATTGCCCGCGGCCGTGCGCAGTCTCGCCCGAGCCTACGGGCAACGCTTCCCGTCGGGGTGGGCACCGTGACCGGCACGCTCACGCTCGAAGTCGACGGCCGGATCGTGGTGGTGGCCGAGGGGGCGTCGCTGCTCGACGCCGTCGGCGCCGCGGGCGTGGAACTGCCCGCGCTCTGCTCCGATTCCCGGCTGAGCCCGGTAGGCTCGTGCCGGACCTGCCTGGTGCGTGCCGAAGGGCGGTTGGTCGCCGCCTGCGTCACGCCTGCCGCTGCGGGAACGCGGGTGTCGACCGGCGCCGACGAACTCGTGGACCTGCGACGGGATGCCGTACGGACGATCGTCTCGGCTCTCCCTCCGCACGCCCTCGGGCCGCGCGTGCCGTCCGAACTCGCGCGGGTCTGCCGCGACCTGGGCATCGGCCCGGAGGACGCACATGGGGACGGCGGCGGTGAACGGGACGACTCCCACCCGTACGTCCACCTCGACCGGGACCTGTGCATCGCCTGCGGACGGTGCGTCCGGATGTGCGCCGAAGTCCAGGGGACGTTCGCGCTCACCCTCACCGGACGCGGCGCGGACACCGTCGTCGCACCGGGTACGGGCGGGCCCTGGGCGGAATCGGACTGCGTGGCCTGCGGTGGCTGCGTCGACACCTGCCCGACCGGGGCGGTCACCCATCCGGGAGGGGGCAGCGGCCTGACGTCCGGCGAGCTGCTCCGGGTGGTCCCCCGTGACGCCGACGCGCCGGACGTCGTCCGAACGACCTGCGGATTCTGCGGGGTCGGGTGCACTTTGGACGTGGCCGTCCGGGACGGGGCGATCGCGGCCGTGCTGCCGGCCCGGGACGGATCCGTCAACCACGGGCACGCGTGCGTGAAGGGCCGGTTCGCGCACGGGTTCGCCGTCTCGGGCGAGCGCCTGACCACTCCCCTGATGCGGTGCGAGGACGGCCGTCTGGAACCGGTGACCTGGGACGCCGCCGCCGCACACGTCGCGCAGCGGCTGGCAGGGGCGATCGCCGGGCACGGCCCCGACTCGGTCGCCGCCATCTCCTCGGCCCGGGCCACCAACGAGGAGAACTACCTGTTCCAGAAGTTCCTGCGCACCGTGGTCGGGACCAACAACATCGACAACTGCTCCCGCCTGTGCCACGCCCCCTCGGCCGCCGGGCTCGTCGCCTCCTTCGGGCTGTCCGGCGGCACCGACACGTTCGACGACGTGGTCCGGGCCGACTGCCTGCTCGTCGTCGGCGCCAACCCGGTCGAGGCCCACCCGGTGGTCGGGGCCCGGCTGCTGCAAAGCGCTCTGCGCGGGGCACGGCTGGTGGTCGCCGACCCCCGGGAGGTGGGCCTGGCCCGGTACGCCGACGTCCACCTTCGGCCGAGGCCGGGGACGAACGTCGCGCTCTTCCACGGACTGGCTCATGTCCTTCTGGCCGAGGACCTCGTCGATCACCGGTTCCTGCGCGAGCGAGCCGGCGGGGTGACGGAACTCGCGGAACTGGTCGCCTCTTACACCCCCGAGCAGGTGGCCCGCCTGACGGGTGTGCCCGCGGCGGACCTCGTCACCGCCGCCCGGCTGTACGGACGGGCCGGACACCCCGCCATCGTCTACGGGCTCGGCGTCACCGAGCACCTCCACGGCACCGACGGGGTCCGCACCCTGGCCAACCTCGCCGTCCTGCGCGGCGCCGTGGGCACCGATCACGGCTACGGGGTGAACCCGCTGCGCGGCCAGAACAACGTCCAGGGCGCCTCCGACATGGGCGCCCTCCCCGACCTCCTGCCCGGCTACGCCAAGGTGACCGACCCTGCCGCCCGCGCGCGGGCCGAGGCGGTATGGGGCGGGGCCGTCCCAGCGCGGCCAGGACTGCGCATCCCGGACATGTTCGCCGCCGCGCGTGCGGGCACATTGCAGGCGCTCTGGGTCCTGGGGGAAGACGTCTGCGCCACCGACCCCGACACCGGGAACGTGGAACGGGCCCTGGAGGCCTGCCCGTTCGTCGTCTGCAGCGAGCTGTTCCTGTCCCGGACCGCCCGGCACGCCGACCTCGTCCTGCCGGCGGCTTCCTGGCTGGAGAAGGACGGCACCTTCGTGAACTTCGACCGCCGTTTCCAGCGGGTCCGGCCCGCGATCCTTCCGCCCGGCCAGGCCCGCACCGACTTCGCGGCCCTCCACGCGGTGGCGTCAGCCATGGGGCACGACCTCGGCTGTCCGACGCCGGCGGCCGCCCTGGCCGAGTGCGCCCGTACCGCGCCGCTCTTCGCCGGACTGTCGCACGAACGCCTCGACCGGGAGGGAGCCGTGGCCTGGCCCTGCCCGGACCCCGCCGGACCCGGCACGCCGAAGCTGTACCAGGAGCACTTCGCCACTCCTGACGGGCTCGCCCACCTGGCCGCCGCACCGTACCTGCCGCCCGGAGAAGCCCCCGACGACGACTACCCGCTGATCCTCGTCACCGGCCGGCGCTGGGCGCACTACAACTCCGGCAACATGACCCGCCGCAGCGGCAATCTCGGTCTCGCCCCCGTCGACCAACTGGACCTTCACCCGGACGACGCGGGCCGCCTCGGCATCCTCGACGGCGAGCCCGTCGCGGTGGAGAGCCGTCACGGCCGCGCCCACCTCACGGCCCGGCTCACCTCGGAGACCGCACCGGGCCAGGTGTTCTGTGCGTTCCACTTCCCCGCGAGCGGGGTGAACCGCCTGACCTCCGGCCACACCGACCCCGTCACCTCCTGCCCGGAGTACAAAGTCACCGCCGTCCGGGTGATCGCGGGTGAGGGGATGCCGCGCCGAGCCGGCCGCGCGTGACCTTTCGCAGAACACGGGCTGTTCGCGCATGAGCCGGCCCGCAGGTCGGCGAGTCGGCTCCGTGACCCGGCCGCTCAGGCGGCCGTGGCGAGTTCGCTGCTGATGTGGTGGGCCCAGGTCTGGATCCGCTCCGAGTTGCGGAAGTCGCCGCCCTTGCCGTGCCGTACCAGTGCCTTGGCGATGATTCCCGGTGTGTTCGCGGTGATGCTGCCTCCGAAGGTGACGTGTTCGCGGGCGCCGAGCCGTTCCATCTGCTTGGCCACGGCCGGCACCGGGGGGATCTCGTGCTGTTCTGCGGAGCTGTCGACCGGACCGCTGCTGAACAGCCACACCGGCCGGTGCTTGAGGTAACGCTCGTTGCGTTCGGCGCAGTGCAGGGCCTTGCCGCTCCAGCGGCCGGCGTAAAGGGACCCGCCGAGGACGACCGCGTCGAAGCCCCGGACGTCGTCCACGTCGTCCGCCGGAAGCACCACGGCGTCAAGGCCGTCCTCGCGGAGGGCCCTGCCGATCTCCGAGGCGATCCCGGCGGTCGCGCCGTGCCTGCTGCCGTATGCGACCAGCACCCTCTTGGGGGTCATGGCTGCTCACCCGTCTGCGGGTCCTGGGGACGCTTGACGGGAATGCTGCGCCGGCCTGCGGGAGGCTCGGGCTCCATGGGGACGCGGACCGTGAGGATGCCGTCTTCGTACGAGGCCTCGACTCCTTCGGAGGGAATCTGGCCGGGCAGGCGGACGCTGCGGCGGAAGGATCCGTAACGGAACTCCGAGTGGTCCTTGTCCTCCGTGCTCTCGGTGTGCTCGGCGCTGACGGTGAGGGTGTCGCCGTCGACGGTGATCTCGACGTCCTTCTCGGGGTCCAGCCCGGGCATCTCGGCGCGGAGCGTGTACGCGTCGTCGGTGCTGGTCACCTCGATCGGGATGGGGTGGATGCCGAGGGCCGGCCGCCACATCGGGAAGCGCGGGAAGTCGGCTCCGAACCATTCGGTGAGGTCGGGGAAGAGGCTGCGCCTCCGCTCCATCTGCGTGCCTGACATGGGGTGCTCCTGAATCTCCGGCGCCGCGCTACGGGCGCCTTCGTGCGGTTCCTGTCACCACTGTCCGCCTGCCGGCCCACGGTCCGCTTGGGCCTGTCGGGGCAGCCACGGGACCATTCGGCCCCGGCCGCGGGGCCGCCGGACGGCGCACCCTGGGAGCACGAGTGCCTCCGCCGCGCTCGGAGCCCCGACCTCCCGCCCCGGCCGCTCCGGAGCTCCGGTCCCGCCTGACGGAGGAAGTACGAGGACGCCTGCTCAGGGATCGCGGGGACACGGGTGCCGCCCGTGTCACGGACGGAACTCCACCCGCCGGCCCGTGAGCCGGTGGGGAGCGAGCTTCATCCAGTGGGTGCGCTCTCCACCCGCCCAGGGCGTGGCGTGGGCCGCATCTGCCAGGAGCTCCAGTGCCTCGGGGCGAGGGGCCGCCTCGAGCATCCCCACGGCCAGTACGCTCCATCCCCTCGCCGCCACCTCGTCGATCCGCTCCACCTCGAAGGCGGCTTCGGTGCCGGCGGCCCGTGCCGGAAGGGTGTCGGCCCCGGTCCGGAAGACGATGTCGTCGTCGGCGATCAGGTAGTTCACGGGATGGACGGCGGGGCCGTCCGCGGTGAAGACGGCAATCCGGCCGATCCCGCGGTTGCCGAGCAGCCGTCGGCACTCGTCCTCGTCCAGAACGACCGGCTGGGCGTCGGTTCGGGGTGTCCTGGTCGGTCGCCCGGGGTCGTGAGCGCCGGGGGTGCCGGCCAGGGCGTCGACGGTGGTGCCGAGCGCCTCCGCGAGGCGGACGAGTATTGCGACCGTCGGGAGGGCTGCGTAGTCCTCCAGGGAGGCGATGTAGTGCGCGTCGGCCCCGCAGCGCTCCCCCAGCTCCTCGCGGCTGATTCCGGCCGCAGTCCGACGGGCGGCGAGCCGCCGCCCCAGGTCGGTGGTCATGGTGTCAGCCCTCCTCAGGCGGCTGGGTCGCCGCGTCGTGCTGCGTTCCGGCGACGCGGCCGTTCCTTTTGGCTCTACAGCCAGCCTGTGCCACAGCCGGGTCGCTGCGCATGGGCCGGTCGGTCCCTCTACGTGGTGGAACCGCCCCCTGCAGTGCGCTGCCAGGTGCGATAGGCCTCGACCGCGGTGGGCAGGGTGGGGTAGATGTGTTCCGGCCCGACTGCTGCCGTCAGGCCGTAGGCGTCCAGGGGGGCGCGGAGGTCCTGTTTCACCCGCGCCAGGGCGAATACGATGCCCCGCCCGGCGAGTTCGGCTCGCAGGGCGTCGACGGCGTCGAGAGCGGTGATGTCGACCTCGACGTTGGCTTCGGCGTTCAGCACGAACCATCGAACCGGGTCGGTCTGTGCGTCGACCGCCCCCAGGGCGCGGCGGCGGAAGTCTTCGGCGTTCGCGAAGAACAGCGGGGAGTCGTAGCGGTAGACCAGCAGGCCGGGAATGGTCCGCGCTTCCGGGTAGTCGTCGACGTCATGCATTCCGGCAAGGCCCGCGACCGTGCCGAGGACGGCGTCGTGCGGCCGCGCGACCCTTGCGAGGACTTCGAGGACGGACAGCGCCACCGCGACCAGGACGCCGTACAGGATGCCGAGGGCGAGGACACCGGTGGTGCAGCCGAGGGCCAGCAGGAGCTCACGGCGCCGGAAGTGCGCGAGGCGGCGGAACTCGGCCACTTCCACCAGTCGCACCGCCGCGTAGACGACGATCGCGCCGAGAGCCGCGGTGGGGGTGTGGGCGAGCAGTGGGCCGAGGAAGAGGAGCACGGCGGCCACGCATCCGGCCCCGACGAGGGAGTACACCTGGGTGCGGGCGCCGGCCGAGTCGGCGAGCGCGGTACGGCTGGCACTGCTGCTGACCGGAAAGCCCTGCAGGACGCCAGCACCGAGGTTGGCCGTGCCGAGGGCCAGCAGCTCCCGGTTCGCGTCCAGCGCGCACGGATCCTCGCGCCGGGCGAACGCCCGGGCGGTCAGGACCACGTCCGTATAGCCGACGAGGAGAACTCCGAAGGCAGGAAGGACCAGGTGGGCCAGGTCGGCGGGGCGGGGCAGTTCGAAGTGGGGCAGGCCGGTCGGGACGGCGCCGGTGACCTCGACCCCGGCACCGCCGTCGAGAGCGAAGACCGCCACCGCCAGCGTGGACGCCACGAGCACGACGAGAGGGCCGGGCAGGACGGGCCAGAAATGCGGCAGGGTGAACAGCAGGAGCAGACAGGCGGCGGACAGGGCGGCCGTGGGCCCGTGTACGTCGGGAAGCTGCCGGAAGAAGACGAGGAGCTGGGTGAGGAACCCCGATCCCCCGCCTTCGGTCCCGGTGAGCCGGGGCAGCTGGTCCACGACCATGAGGAGGGCGACTCCGGCCAGGTAGCCGACCAGGACGGGCCGGGAGAGCAGGTCGGCGAGGAAGCCGAGCCGGACGGCCCACGCGGCGAGACACAGCAGTCCCACCGCCAGGGCCAGGGCTGCGGCGAGACCCGCGTACCGTGCGGGGTCTCCGGCTGCGAGCGGGCCCACGACGGCGGCGGTCATCAGGGCGGTGGTGGACTCCGGGCCGACCGACAGCAGCCTGGACGAGCCGCCCACCGGGTACAGCAGCATGGCGGGCAGGACCGCCCACAGGCCGACGACCGGGGGCAGGCCGGCCACACCCGCATAGGCCATTACCTGGGGCACGAGGTAGGCGGCGACCGTGACGCCCGCCAGGGCGTCGCTGCGCAGCCAAGCACGGCGATAGCCTCGGAAAGCCGACGGGACCGCGACCAGCCGCCGCACGTCCACAGGACACCTCCGGGCCTCCGCTGCTGGTGTTCGCCGCACCATCGTGCCGCGTGGAGCCCCGCTTGGACGTCAAGCACGCGTGTGGACCGGATGCGATCGCCACTCACCGCAGCCGGAACCCTGCCACCAGGGCCGGTGTGATGCGGATGGCATCGTCGCGGGATCGATGGTGTCGGCGTCGGCACCCTCGATTCGGTGCGCAAGCCGTCCGGCCTCGGCCCGCGGTGGTCATCAGGGGAGCGGCGGATTCGGGGCATGGCTGCGCAGCACCGCGAGCCGCCGCTCGTACTCTTCGTCGTCGATCTCGCCTCTCGCGAACCGATCCGCAAGGAGCCCTTCGGCCCCCTGGCCGGGGCCGGCGTCCGGGGCAGAGGCTGCACGCCCGTCCGGCCCCTCCCGCCTGTAGGCGCGGGCGACGAGGACGGCCGCCGCGACGATCAGAGCCCAGACGACGAGCGTGGTGAGTGACATGGCGAACCATCCCCAGGCGCCCATGCCGTGGCCGTTCCAGTACATCCCGCACCTGCCGGGTCGACGGGGCCGACGGCCGTGAACGGGCCGTCCGCTTCCCAGGTTCTCGGTCGGCACCGGTTCCGGCATGGGCCGTTCGGGCCCGGAAAGGGGCCACAAGGCCCATGCCGGGAAGCCGACAGCACGCCAAGTCTGGAGACGGACTCAAGTCAGGAGGCCGTCCCATGAGCACCCCGTCCTCCACCCGGATCGCCACGGCGCTGCCGGCCGACTGCCGCACGCGCCTGATGGAGATGGCCCGAGAGGTGAACTTCGCCGAAGGGGCCCGTCTCTTCCGCGAGGGTGGCCACGCCGACAAGTTCTGGATCGTCCACTCCGGCACCGTGACCTTGGACGTACACGTGCCCGGCCGGCGCGCAGCGGTCGTCGAGAGCCTGGGCGCCGGCGAGCTGGTCGGCTGTTCCTGGCTGTTCAAGCCCTACGCCTGGCGCCTGGGCGCCGAGGCGATGACCCCTGTACGTGCGTACGAGTTCGACGCGGAGCGCGTACGGATGCTGATGGACGCGGATCCGGCCTTCGGCTCCGCCATCGGCCACTGGGTCGGTCAGGTACTCGCCCACCGCCTGCAGGCGACCAGGATCCACCTGCTCGACCTGTACGCCCCCCACGGGAGCGGCCGCTTCCTGTGAAGGTCGTGTGACCTGCCGCCGTCGCTCGTGGAGTGCCGGTGACGGGTCACAGCGTCGGCGGGGACAAGGGCACCTCCCACTCCAGGCGGGTGCCGTGCGTGGCGTCGCTCCGCGCCGTGACCTCCATGCGGCCGCCGAGCTTCTCTGCTCGTTCGGCGAGGTTGTGCAGTCCGCTGCGCCGGCCGCCCTCGGGCATGCCGACGCCCCCGTCGGTCACCGTGAGGGTCAGCACCCCGTCGCCCGCGACGACGGAGACCTCCGCATGTGTCGCCCGGGCGTGTCGGGCGACGTTGCTGAGGGCTTCACCGAGGACGGCGAGCGCCTCGTCGGCCACCGCCGGTGGTACGTCGGTGTCGATCAATCCTTCCATGCGCAGCGCGGGGGCGAAGCCGAGGCCGGGCGACGCGTCGTCCAGGATCTGAACGACACGGGAGCGCAGCTTCGAGCCCGTCCCGGCATCGTGCTCGCGGAGCCCGAAGATCGTAGAGCGGATGATCTTGATGGTGGTGTCGAGGTCGTCGACGGCGCGGGCGAGCCGTTCGGAGGCTTCGGGGTGGTCGACGAAGCGCTGGGCGCTCTGGAGGGTCATGCCGGTGGCGAAGAGGCGCTGGATGGCGAGGTCGTGGAGGTCGCGGGCGATGCGGTCGTGGTCCTCCAGCATGCTCATCTGCTCGGCGTCGCGGCGCCGGTCGGCGAGCTCCAGGGCGAGGGCCGCCTGGCCGGCGAATCCGGGCAGTGCGGCGATCTCCACCGGGGCGAACACCGGTCGGCCGTGCCGCCGTGCCAGCATCAGGACCCCGCTCAGCCGCTCCTTGGTACCGACGGTGACGGCGACGGCCGGACCGAAGCCGGTCCATCGTTCGGGCTGCACGGTGACCCGCCGGTCGCACTGGACGTCCGTGACGGTGATGAGGCCGTCCTGGGCCAGGGCGGCTTCGGCCAGGGTGCCCGCCGTGCTGGGCAGGACGATCCCGCGGTGTGCGGCGGCGCCGTCCCCGAGGGCGATGGAGCCGCGCAGCTCACCGGAGGAACCGACGAGATAGAAGACGCCCGTGTCGGCGCCGGTGATGTCCTTGGCCCGTTCGAGCATCCCTTCGAGTACCTCGTCCTCGGGAGTGCCGGAGAGCAGGGCGCTGGTGATCTCGGAGCCGGCCGCCAGCCAGCGTTCGCGCACTCGGACCTCCTCGTAGAGGCGGGCGTTCTCGATGGCGATTCCGGCGGCGACGGCGAGGGTGGAGAGGACCGCCTCGTCCTCGGCGTCGAAGTCGGTGCCGCCGCGCTTCTCGGTGAGGTAGAGGTTGCCGAAGACCTCCTCCCGGACCCGGATGGGGACGCCGAGGAACGAGTGCATCGGCGGGTGGTGCGCGGGAAATCCGTACGAGGC
The DNA here is from genome assembly GCF_044541755.1 of Streptomyces sp. NPDC085524. NCBI lineage: Bacteria > Bacillati > Actinomycetota > Actinomycetes > Kitasatosporales > Streptomycetaceae > Streptomyces > Streptomyces sp. NPDC085524. Next base: position 204,252 of record NZ_JBITTH010000009.1, on the reverse strand, counting down.
CTCGTGCTCCGACAGTTCGGACAGGCGCAGGGGCTCCGGGTGACGGATCAGCTCACCGAGGATGCCGTGGCCGGAGGGCAGGTCACCGATCTGCGCACGGAGTTCGTCGCTGATGCCGACCGGCAGGAACTGGGCGAGCTTCTTGTCATCGCCGATCACGCCGAGCGCCCCGTACTCCGCGTCCACGAGCACCACGGCGGCTTCGACGATGCCGCGCAGCACCTGGGGCAGATCCAGCTCGCGCCCCACCGACATGACGGCCTCGAGGAGACCGTTCAGCCGGTCCCGGGTGCCCCTGACCTCGTCGATCCGCACCTGGAGTTCATCGAGCAGTTCGTCCAGCCGCAATCGTGGCACACGCGATCGGGCAGGCCCTTCGCCTGCGCTCATGTCCCGCCTCCGGCCGACGGCAACGGTGAGAGGACCACGGGTCCACCGTAGCCCCGGCCGGAGGAGCCTTCCTGCTCAGCCACGGGCTATTTCTGCTGCCTGCGGCTTCCTTCGGCGGCAGCACTGACCGCCCTTTCGTGCAGATGCCGGACGTGGGCGTCCGGGCCGGGGAAGAACACGGTCGTACGGCCCGTGTCGGACCAGCGCACGTCATAGGGAGGGGTGCCGTCGGCGTGGTGCAGGGCGACGACCTCCCCGTCCCGGCCTGGCTGGCCCACGGTGGGCCCACCGACGACGATCTGGTCGCCGACCTCGGCGTGGATCCCGGATCCGTGCTCGGGTGCATGGACGTTCATGGCCTTGCCTTTCTACGGAATGCGCCCCGCAGGAGCCGGGCGACTGCGAAAGCGGAAACCGCGGCGGCCGCGGCGAGCCACATGCCGGTCCAGCCGACGGGCTCGGTGTCAAGCAGCGATCGCAGCGCGGGGACGTACAGGGCGGCCACCGCCAGGACGGCGGATCCGGCCGCGGAGGCGGGCAGGAAGAGGTTCTTCCTGGTCATCAGACGGGCCCGCAGGCCGAGGGCCACGCCCAGCTGCGCTGCGAGCAGGGCGAGGAAGAGCACGCTCTGCCAGGGCAGGCCGACGGTGCGGGCGGCGAGGCCGGCCAGCAGACTGACTGCCGTGACGGCGGACGCCAGGACGAGGAGGCGCTGCCACACGCCCGCGGCGAGGATGTGCTGGCCCGGTGGGCGGGGCGGGCGCCGCATGGCCTCGGGAGCGACGGGCTCGGCACCCATGGCCACACCGGTGAGGCCGTGGGTGAGGAGGTTGATCCACAGGATCTGTCCGGCGCGCAGCGGCAGGGCCAGGCCGAGCAGGGGGCCGAGCAGCATCACGAGGATCTCGGCGGCGCCGCCGGCCATGGCGTAGACGAGGAAGCGCCGGATGTTGTCGTAGACGCGGCGTCCTTCCTCGACGGCTTTGACGACGGTGGCGAGCTCGTCGTCGGTGAGGACGAGGTCGGCGGCCTGGCGTGCCACTTCCGTGCCGCGGGCGCCCATGGCGACGCCGATGTCGGCCTGGCGCAGGGCGGGGCCGTCGTTGACTCCGTCGCCGGTCATGGCGGTGACGGCGCCGTGGGCCCGCCAGGCGTGGACGATGTCCAGCTTCTGTTGCGGGTCGGTGCGGGCGAAGACTCGGACGCCGGTGAGGTCGGTGTCCGGCGCGGCGGCCAGCTCGGGGCCGGTGAGGACCTCACCGGGCTCCCCGTCCTGTACGAGTCCGGTGCGCTCGGCGATCGCGCGCGCCGTCGCCGGGTGGTCGCCGGTGATCATGACCGCGGTGATGCCGGCTTCCCGGCACGCCGCCAGGGTCGAGGCAGCGGCGGCTTTCGGCGGGTCACTGACGGCGATCAACCCGAGCAGCAGCAGTTCCTGCTCCGCCTCGACGGCAGGCATGTCCCACAGGAGCCGCTCCGCGCCCGCCACCGCCAGCACGCGGAACCCGCGGGCGGCCAGTGAGGCGCCCTCCTGTCGGGCCCGGTCCAGCAGCTCGGCCGGATCGGCGAGCACCCGGGGTGTGAGGACGGCCTCGGGTGCCCCTTTGAGGCAGACCAGCACGTTTCCGTCGGGCAGGTGGTGCAGGGTGGTCATCCGCTTGCGCAGGCTGTCGAAAGGCGCTTCCGCGATCCTCGGACAGGCCTGGCGCAGCTCGGCCGGGCCGGGACAACCTGCTTTGGCGGCGGCTGCCAGGAGGGCGGCCTCCATCGGGTCACCGACGGCGCTCCAGGCGTCCGAAGCGGGTCCGGGCGGCTTGAGGCTCGCGTCGTTGCACAGGGCCGCCGTGGTGAGGAGCTCCTGCAGCGGGCGGAGCTCTTCCGGCGTCAGCGTGTGTCCCGCGCGTGTCAGCGTCCCGTGCGGCTCGTAGCCGCTGCCCGATACGGCGGCGTCGCCGGAGGGAGTCCACAGGTGTTGGACGACCATGCGGCCCTCGGTGAGGGTGCCGGTCTTGTCGGTGGCCAGCACGCTCACCGAGCCCAGGGTTTCGACGGCCGGCAGGCGACGGACCAGCGCGCCCCGCGCCGCCATCCGGCGGGCCCCGAGGGCGAGGGCGAGCGTGACCACGGCCGGCAGGGACTCGGGTACCGCGGCGACGGCCAGGCTGATGGCCGTGACGGCCATGGTGCTGGGCGCCAGGCCCTGCAGCAGGCCCAGGACGAAGACCAGTGCGCACAGGGCGATGGTGACGGCGGCGAGGACGCGCCCGAGTGAGGCGAGCCGCCGCTGGAGCGGGGTCGGCTCGTGGCCGCCGTCCAGTAGCGCGGCGATGCGGCCGAGGGCACTCGCCGGCCCGGTGGCCGTGGCGGTGGCGGTCCCGCGACCGCGTACGACGACGGTTCCGGCGGACACCGTCTCCCCCGCGGCCTTGTCGACGGGTTCCGATTCGCCGGTGAGCATGGATTCGTCCATCAGGAGTGCGGACGCCTCGCCGAGATCCGCGTCCGCGGCGACGATGTCTCCCTCTCCCAGCAGCAGGGTGTCCCCCGGGACCACGAGGGCGGCGGGCACCTCGTGCGCGGCTCCGTCGCGCACCACGCGGGCGTGGGGGGCCGAGAGGGCGGAGAGCGCGGCGACGGCCCGGTCGGCCCGGACCTCCTGGGCGACCCCCACGGTGGTGTTGACGACGATCACCAGTCCGATGACGACGGCGTCCGGGTGATCGCCGATGGCGATGGTGAGCAGGGCGGCCCCGAGGAGCACCATGATCAGCGGGTCGCGGAGCTGGGCGAGCACCCGGTGGTACAGCGGCGTCGGCGGGGGCGGTGCCACCTCGTTGCGGCCGTAGCGGACCAGCCGGCGTTCCGCTTCGTCCTGTGCCAGCCCCGGTGGGCCCGGGGCCCGGACGGACTCTGCGGTCGTGATACGGCTGGTCATGTCTGCCTCATCGCTCCGGAACGGTGATCACCGGGCAGTGGGCGCGGTGCAGCAGGCCGTGCACGGTGGAACCGAGACGCATGCCGGTGTACCCGCCGCGGCCTCGGCGGCCCACGACGACGGCCAGGGCGTGCTCGGCCGCGCGGGCCAGTTCCTCCACCGGGTGGCCGACCGGTACCTCGTGGGTGAGGCGCACGTCCGGGTACTTCTCCGGCATCCCCGCAGTGGCCTCGGCCAGAAGGGCCCTCTGCGCCTGAAGCGCGACTTCCTCGTCGTGGAGCAGGAAGACCGGCGGCTGCCACACGGAGATGGCCCGGACAGCGGCACCGTGCAGATCGGCCATGTCGAGGGCGTACTGAAGTGCTGTGACCGAGGCGGCGCTGCCGTCCACGCCGGCGACGACGTACGGCGGCTGCTGCGTGGTGTGCGGGGCATCGCCCACGACGACGACCGGGCAGGGGGCCTGCGCGGTCAACGGGACCACGAGCGATCCGGCGCTGAGCACTTCCGCGATGCGGCCGAGGTGCCTCGAGCCGAGCACGACCATGCGGACGTTCCCTGCCGATTCGGCGATGACCTCGGTGGGGGAACCTGCGCGCAGATCAGTCGTCACGGCCAACTCGGGATGACGGTCACGGACCCAGTCACGCGCCTGATCGAGTCTCTCGGCGCCTGCCCGTCGCAGGGCCGTCTGCCGCGGGGTGTCGTCGACGTGGTGGGTGTCGTGCTGAAACGGCACGGCGAGCACCAGGCGCACCTGGAGGTGGCGCAGGTGGGCTTCGTCCGCGGCCCATGCCAGGGGGAGGTGCCACTCCCGTTCGGGGTCGATGCCCACCAGGACGTCACGGGTGCCTTTCCACTGGCCGGTCATGTCCGGCTCCCGAAGTCGGTTCCGGCGCGGGGGATGAGGAGGACGGGGCAGTGGGCGTGGTGCAGCACGCTGTGCGTGGCGCGGCCCAGGTTGCTGCCGAATCCGAGCGCGCCCTGCGCCCTGCGCCCGCCCATGACGAGCAGGTCGGCGTGCCGGGACGCCTCGACGAGAACGCCCGCCACGGAGACGCTCTTCTCCGCGTCGCTCTCGAGCGGCAGCTCGGGGAACTCCGCGTGGACGGTGTCCGTGACCGCCTCCAGGACCGCCGAGTGCTCCCCGGCGATCCTGTCGACGTCGTCGAGCATGCTCACCACGCTGCCGACGGACTGGAGGACGTTCCACACGTGCAGCAGCCGCAGCGACGCCTTGCGCAGCTCGGCCTCCCTGGCGGCGTACTGGGCGCACACGAGGTCGTGCTCGTCACGGACGGCTGCGAGGACGGTGCCCCGTTCCTCCGTGCCGTCGATGCCGCGGACCACGATGACGGGGGTCCGCGCTCCGGCTGCCGTGTCGAGGCCGACAGAGCCCAGCATGAGCGAGTTGAAGCCGCCCAGACCGCGGTTGCCCACCACGATCGTGCCGTGCAGGCCGCCGGCCCGGTGCAGGCTGGTGACGGCGTCCGCACGGCTGAACTCGGTGGTCACCCGCAGAGCGGGATACTCGGCGGCCAGGGCCTTGGCCGTTTCGTCCAGGAGTTCACGGCCAGCGGCACGGACCCTTTCGATGGTCTCCGCCGCCACGTACAGGGCCCTGCCGTCCGTGTCGGCACCGTAGACGATGTGCAGGGGGCGGCTGCGGCGTACGGCCTCCCCAGCGGCCCACAGGGCAGCACGGCGTGCCGGCTCCGAACCGTCCACACCGACGATGACCGAGCTGGTGTCCGGGGTACGGATGGTGCTTTCCACGGGTTACTCCCAACCGAGAAGCCGATGGGGGACACCACCCACGCTGACACCGGCGGTCCGGCAGGAAGAGGGCCGCACGGGGACCGCTCCCGGGACCAAAGGTCCCCATCGTGGCGGCCCGGCCCGTACCGCCGCAGCCGAGTGGCCCGTACGGCCCCGGGACGGGACCGTTCGGCCCTCGATTCCCCCTCGTTCCCGGCGGAGGGTGAAAGGCACCTGGACACAGGGCTTCGGCCTCCCAACGAACCCGGACGGCAGGAGGGTCTCATGAAGCACATCAAGGTTGCCGACCTGATGACCGACGAGATCGTCTCGGTGGCTCCCGGCACCCCGTTCAAGGACATCGCGAAGCTCCTCGCCCAGCACGACATCTCCGGAGTACCCGTCCTGGACGACGAGGACCGCGTCGTGGGAGTCGTCTCCCAGACCGATCTGCTGGCCTGTGCGGCACCACCGTCCCGCCCCGGCCCGGGGACCGGTACACCGGCGCCGCCTCCCGCAGCGGGCGCCCTCATGTCCGCGCCCGCCATCACCGTACGTGCCGAGGAGACCGCAGCTGACGCCGCCCGGCTGATGACGCTGCGTGGCATCGAGCGCCTGCCCGTCGTGGACGTGGAGGACCGGCTCGTCGGCATCGTCACCCGCCGTGACCTGCTGCGCATGTTCGTGCGCCCCGATGCGGAGATTCGCCGACGCGTGCAGGACGTCCTCAGGGACGTCGTGGGGGTGCCGGTGGGCGACGTCGAAGTGCATGTCGTGGACGGCATCGTCGCCCTGGAGGGCATCGTGCAACGGCAGAGCCAGCTGCACGTCCTCCAGGCCCTCGTCGAACGGGTCGACGGAGTCGTGGCCGTCGCCTCGCACGTCACCGCTCGTGCCGAAGACCCGGCGATCACCCGGTCCGGCTCCGCTCGTCACGCGATGCCGTGGTGACGCCGCGCCACCGCACGAGGGAGCTGGTCATCGTGAAGAACCACGTAGCAGTCGGGGTCGACGGTTCGGCCGAGAGCCGGGCGGCCGCCCGTTGGGCGGCGCAGGAGGCCGTCCTGCGGCAGGTGCCCCTGCGGCTCGTCCACGCCGTCGACTGGCCACTGGACCCGGTCCTCCCCGGCCTGGGCAAACAGGATAAACAGGATGTGGACCGGTGGGCGGACCGGGCCCTGACCGAAACGGCGCAGGAACTGCACCGGCACCATCCGCACCTGGAGATCACGAGCCGCTGCCCCACGGGCCGACCGGCGGCCGCCCTCGCCGCCGAGGCCGCCGACGCCGCACTGCTGGTCCTGGGCTCACGCGGCCTGGGCGGCCTCGTGGGCTTCCTCATCGGCTCGGTGGCGCTGTCCACCGTGGTCGCCACCGACACCCCGGTCGTCCTCGTCCGCGTCGCCGACGACCCGGACGGCCCCGGCACCGACACCGCCGCCGAGGTGGTCGTCGGCGTCGACATCCACGAGGCGGGCGACCGGTTGCTCGCCTTCGCCTTCGAAGAGGCGGAACGACGCGGATGCCCGCTGCGAGCCGTACACGGCTGGAAGATGCCGCCCGCCTACGCGTACGTCCCCCTCTTCGACCCGGACAACGAACGGGACATCGGATGGAGCGTCACACACATGCTCGACGACATGCTGCTGCCCTGGCGGCACAAGTTTCCGGACGTGCGGGTCACCACCAACGTGTTCATGGGAGCCGCAGGTGAGCGGCTCGTCCAGGCCTCCCGAGGAGCGGGACTGGTCGTGGTCGGCCGCCACCTCCGCCGCTCGCCGCTCGGCGTACACCTCGGGCCCGTCGCCCAGGCGGTACTGCACCACGCGGCAGCGCCCGTGGCCGTCATCGCCCACGCCTGAGGAGTCCGGACCTTCCGCGGACCGACCGCAGAGGAGAGGCCATGAACCACCTGCGCGCCGTCGACGACGTCATGGTCCACGCCGTGATCTCCGTCGGCCACGACACCGCGTTCAAGGACATCGTGGAAACGATGCGGATGTGGAACGTCAGCGCCCTCCCCGTGCTGGCCGACGACGGACGGGTGACCGGTGTCGTCTCGGAAGCCGACCTGCTGCTCAACGGCACGGGTACCGATCCTGACCGTGCGACGACCGCGGGGCGGCTGATGACGCGTCCGGCCGTGACGGTGACGAAGGACGCCACGATCCCGGCCGCGGCGCGTCTGATGGCACGCCGCCACCTCAAGCGCCTGCCCGTGGTCGACGGCGACGGCCGCCTGATCGGCGTCGTCAGCCGCGGCGACCTGCTGAAGGTGTACCTCCGGCCTGGCGCCGACATCGCAGCCGAGGTCCGTGAACTGATCACGTACCGGCTCGTCCCACGCGGCTCGGCCGAGATCCACGTCCACGTCGCGAGCGGCGTCGTCTACCTGCACGGCTCCCTGACGGATCCCACGCTGGAGGACGTGGTGGTGCGCGCCGCCGGCACCGTACCGGGAGTCGTCGACGTCAAAGCCGACTTCACGGTCCCCGTAGCTGCCTGAGGGAAGGCCCTCATGAGGCACCGCAGCGTTGCAGAGCTGATGACGCCCACCGCCATAACGGTCCGCCCCGCCACGGCGTTCAAGGAAATCGCCCGGCTCCTGCAGGAGTTCGACATCACCGCCGTGCCCGTCGTCGACGAGACCGGGCGCCCCGTCGGCGTCGTGTCCGAAGCCGATCTCCTGCGCCGCCGCACCGCGGGGGCTTCGCCGACCGCCGGGGACCTCATGACGAGCCCCGCCGTCACGGCCCGCCCCGACTGGAGCGTGGTCCGTGCGGCACGGGTGATGCAGCGGCACGGAGTCAAACGCCTGCCGGTCGTCGACGAGGACGGACGAGTGAGCGGCGTACTCAGCCGGAGTGATCTGATCGGGCTCTTCCTCCGCCAGGACCACGCCATCCAGGAGGAAATCGTGGAAGACCTCCTCACCCGGACCCTGGGCATCGCTCCGTCCTCGATCTCCGTCGTGGTGGACGACGGGCTGGTGACGCTCAGCGGCACGGTGTCCCGTCCCGAGCTCCTGCCCGTGATCGTCCGGCTCTGCCAAAGCGTCGACGGCGTCGTAGACGTCGACAACAGACTCGTCCGCGCCCCGGCCACCGCTGACCGCCGGCAGGGGCCGGTCCGTCCCCGGTAGGACCGGACGGGCCTACCGGGGCGTCCGGCACGCAGCAGGACCCGGGAACAGTCGCGTCCCGTCCGAGGAGGAAGACCATGCCGAACAAGGTCATCGTGGGCCTGGACGGATCGGGCGCAGACGTCAGCGCCGCCGACTGGGCGGCCCAGGAAGCCGAACTGCGCGGCGCCGAACTCGATCTCCTCCATGCAGAGGACTGGCCGGAGTACGCCCCCTTCGCCGCGCCGCTTCCCGAAGCCCGTAGACGCTGGACCGACGACCTCCTCGCCGGCACCCGACAACGACTGGCAGCTGCGCACCCCGCCCTGGCCATCCGCACCCACCGTATCGACGGGCGCGCGGTGTCCGACGCCCTGGCGGCAGCCGCAGCGGAGGCGGACCTCCTCGTGCTCGGCTCACGCCGGTTCGGCGCGGTCGCCGGGTTCTTCGTCGGTTCCACCGGCGCCGACACCATTCCCCGGACGGAGACTCCCGTCGTCCTCGTCCGCGCGGCCGCAGATCCTGGCAGTACAGCCGGGCAGGGGGTAGAAGACGGGCCTGTGGTCCTCGCTGTGGACCTCCGCAGCACGTGCGACCGGCTGATCGCCTTCGCCTGCGAGGAAGCGCACCGGCGGTCCTGCCCGCTCGTCGTCATCCACGGCTGGTCACCACCGCCCGTGTTCGCCTACGCTCCCGCCTTCGATCCAGGCGTCGAGAGAGAGATCGCCGACGGGCTGCAGGCGACGCTCTTGGAACGGCTGAGCCCCTGGCAGCTGAAGTATCCCCGGCTCACGGTCGACGCACGCGCCGTCATCGGCCGGCCGGCCGTCCAGATCCTGGAGGCGGCGTCAGGGGCGGCCCTCGTCGTCGTGGGCCGGCGTATCCGCCGCTCGGCACTCGGCACTCACATCGGCCCCATCACCCACGCGGTGATGCACCATGCGGCCTCCCCGGTCGCCGTCGTCGCACACGACTGAGGAGGCACGGACAAGACCGGTTCCCCGACTCGTCGCCCATGGCTTCAGTCCGACGCGACAGCCCAAGGCGTTCCCGCTCGCGGGCGGGCTCCGGCGTCCTCCATGTCACCGAAGGCGAGGAGCTTCAGCTGCGCGCCGAGGTCTTCCATGGCCCGGGCCGCGGCGAGTTCGTCACCGATCTCCGGAACGTCCGCGTCGGTGGGGTTGCAGCGGGCGGTGCCGTGACCGGTGAGCTTCGTGGTGCCGGTGTCCAGTTCGATGCGGACGTTGGTCGTGCGGTCCTCCTCGAACAGGTAGGTGCGGGTCTTCCATTCCGTGATGTGCGACATGGTGTTCCTCCGGTGGATTCAGGCGCGGTGGCGTCGGCGGCGGACCGAGCGGCGGATTTCGTCCGTTCCCCAGACCAGCGGCGGGAAGGCCGCGATGAGGAGGACGACGTCCAGGGGCAGGGCCGCGGTGCCGAAGAGGTGCTGCAGCGGGGGTGCGTAGACGAGGGCTGCGGTGAAGGCGAGTTCGAAGGCGATCCCGGCGAGCAGCAGGGGGTTGGTGAAGAAGCCGATGTCGCGCAGGGCCGCGTGGTCGGTGCGGGCGGCGAAGGCGGTGCCGACCTGGCAGGTGACGATGCCGGCGAAGGTGGCGGTGGTCGCCGTCAGGTAGGCGTGGTGGAGCGGGGCGCCCGGTCCGGTGGGGTCGCCGGGGTGCCAGCCGGCCCGGTAGAGGACGTAGAAGAAGGCGGTCATGACCAGAGCGGCGGAGACGGAGCCGAGCCAGCCCCAGCTGCGGATGAGCATGTCCTTGTTGATCACGCCCTGGGTGCTGGGGCGGGGCGGTTTGGACATGATGCCCGGTTCGGCGCGCTCGCGGCCGAGGGCGAGGGCCGGGAGGGTCTCGGTGCCGAGGTCGATGGCGAGGATCTGCAGGACTGTCAGCGGCAGGGGGACGGTGCCGGCGGAGAGGGCGAAGACGAGGAAGGGCACGACTTCGGGGGTGAGGTGGGCGAAGATGTAGACGATGAACTTGCGGACGTTGTCGTAGACGCGGCGTCCGGATTCGATCGCCGTGACGATGGTGGCGAAGTTGTCGTCCGTCAGGACCATGGTCGATGCCTCGCGGGCCACGTCGGTGCCCGAGCGTCCCATGGCCACGCCGATGTGAGCGCGGTGCAGGGCGGGAGCGTCGTTCACGCCGTCGCCGGTCATGGCCACGATCTGCCCGTGGCTCCTCAGGGCGTCGGCCACCTTCAGCTTCGTCTCCGGCGAGGAGCGCGCGAAGACGATCTCGGTGTCCCCTTGCCGGAGCAGGTGGTCGAGGTGGTGGTCGTCGACCGCCTCGGACTGGGTGATCACCCGCAGCTTCGGCACGCCGATGCCGACGGCACGGGCGATCGAGGCAGCCGTGGCTCCGCTGTCACCGGTGACGACGTGCACGGTCACCCCTGCCTCGTGGCAGCGCCGGACCGCGGCCGCGACCTCCGGGCGCGGCGGATCGTAGAGGCCGACCAGCCCGAGCAGGTGCAGGTCCCGCTCGGCCTGCTGGCGCCGCACCGGGGGCTCGGTACCGGCGGGCAGGTCGCGCACGGCGACGGCCAGCACCCGCATGCCGTCCGCCGCCAGCGCGTCGGCAGCCGCTTGCGCCTCGCGGGCCGGCTCGCCGCCTGTCAGCAGGGACAGGACTGCCTCCGGAGCGCCCTTGGTGATCACGCGGAGGCGGTCGTGGTCCGTCACCTGGACCACTGACATCAAGCGGAGGCGGGGATCGAAGCGGAAGCAGGCCCGGCGGTGGGCATCGCGGTCGGCCGGGGCGACGGGCACGGCCTGTTCAGCAGCTCCTTCGGCCAGTGCGAGCTCGGTCGGATCTCCGTGCAGCCGACCGTCCGTCTCGCGGGTCACGGTGGTGCACAGGGCCGCTGCGTGGATCAGCTCGGTGCTCCAGGGCCCGGCCTCCGAGAGGTTCCCGGGCGTCCAGAAGCCGTGCAGGCGCATCTCGTTCCGTGTGAGGGTGCCGGTCTTGTCGGTGCAGATCACGTTCGTGGAACCGAGGGTCTCCACGGCGCTCAGCCGCTTGATCACCGCGCCCTGCCGGGCCAGCACCCGTACCCCGACCGCGAGGGCGAGGGTGATCGTGGGCAGCAGACCCTCGGGCACGTTGGCCACGAGCAGGCCGATGGCGAACATCAGCGAATCGGTCACCGGCAGGCCCACCGCCACACCGGTCACCAGGAACACCGCCCCCATCGCGACCGCGACCGCCGCGATCAGCCAGGCGACCTTCTTGACCTGCTTCTCCAGCGGGCTCGGCTCTCGAGGGGTGCGCTGGCTGAGGGCGGCGATCCGGCCGAGTTCCGTGTGGTCGCCGGTGGCGAAGACGACCGCCTGTGCCTGTCCCTCGGTGGCGCTGGTGCCGCTGAACACGAGATTGGGTTCCTGGAGCACCGGTACCGCCTGCAGTCCCGGACCGGCCAGGCGTTCGACCGGGGTGGACTCGCCGGTGAGCATGGACAGGTCGGCCTCGATGCCTCCCTCGGTCAGGCGGGCGTCCGCGGGGATCCGGTCGCCTTCCTCGAGGACGATGAGGTCCCCGGGGACCAGATCACGGGCGGGGACGTGCTGCGGCTGCCCGTCACGGATCACCTGGGCCTGTGCGGGAAGGTAGCGGGCCAGGGTTTCGACGGCCCTTTCTGCCTGCCGTTCCTGGACGAGGGCGAAGCCTGCGTTGACCAGGACGACGGCGACGATCGCCCAGCCGAGCACGTCGATGGCCGCGATGAAGGCGAGGGCGGCCGCCGCCCACAGGAGCAGGGCCAAGGGGTGTACCAGCTGCCTCAGGAGTTCCCGCAGGATGCTCGGCCGGGCCGTCGGCCGGACCTCGTTGGGCCCGTAGACCGCCAGGCGCCGTTCCGCCTCCCGGCTCGACAGACCCAGCGGGCCGGTGTGCAGCTCGCGGCGGAGCAGCGCCAGGGGCTCGAGCGGATCCGGGGTGAAATCCGGCGTGAGGTCCCGGTCCACTGCGCTGTCAGTCATCGTCTGCTCCCTGACCGGGCCTCAGGCGCCCGGACCACAGGGGTTCGACGCCCTCCCATTCGGCCTCCCAGGCGCGGGAGCTGCGTGCGTCGACGATCCGGAGCCCGATGCGGACCAGGAGACCTGAGGCGAGCAGGATCCCGGTGAGGGCCCCCATTCCGAGGCCGAACGCGTCCAGCCCGATTTCGATCGTTTCAGGTGGCTCGTCGGCTGCGTTTCCGGAGTCGTCGACCCAGACGCGGACAGTGTCCCCCTCGCGCGTGCCGACGGGGACGGGAAGGGTGCCCGTGTGCGCACGGTCAACGGGATAGCGCCACGTGGCGGGGGCAACGGTGACGCGTGTCCCGCTCGGCCCGTCACCGGCCCGGTAGGTGGTCCGGCCGACCGTGACGGCTTGGATGTCGTGCCGATGGCGGGCGACCGACTCGGCGGCACGGCTGCTGTCGGTCCAGGCGGACCGTCCGACGGCAACACCGCAGAACACGGCGATGAGGCAGGCCACGGCGAAGGCCGCGTGCAGACGGGTACGGGTGCGGTCGGCTTTCCGCCGAAGCGGGTTGTTCCCCGGTCCCCTCGTCCGGTCGTCCATGACGCGCCTCCGCGCTGCGTCCGTGTCGGCCCGTCCACCCGGTTTTCAAGCGGCGGCGAGCTCGGCGCTGATGTGGTGGGCCCAGGACTGGACGCGCCCGGGAGCGCGGAAGTCACCGCCCTTGCCCTGGCGGAGCATCGAGCGTGCGAGGAGTCCGGGGGTGCGGGCCGTGACACTGCCGCCGAACGTCTTGTGCTCCCGCGCGCCGATGAGCTGCATCCGGCGGGCGACGGCGGGCACCGGGGGGATGTCGCGTTCCTCGGCGGAACGGTCGAGGGGGCCGCTGCTGAACAGCCAGACCGGGCGGTGCCGGAGCGACTCGGCGTTGCGGTCGGCGCACCGCGCGGCCTTGCCGCTCCAGTGGCCGGCGTACAGGGCGCCACCGAGCACCACGGCGTCGTAGCCGCGGACGTCATCGACGCGGCCTGCGGGCAGGACGACGGCGTCGAGGCCGTCCTCACGGAGGGTCTTGCCGATCTGCTCGGCGATACCGGCAGTGGCTCCGTGCTTGGTCCCGTAGGCGACCAGGACCTTCTTGGTGGTCATGACGGGACTCCTTGTCTCGTCCTCGTGGGGCTGATGTCACTGTCACGCGGCCGACGGAGGTTCCGCATGGGCCGGACGGATCCCGGCAGGGGCCATTCGGTCCCTGCCGTAGCGCTGCTCCTCGCCTGCTGCCACGTGCTGCTTGACGGCCGGGAAGCTGTCCGGGGCGACGGAGATCGAGTCGATCCCGATGCCCACGAGGAAGGCGGCGAAGGCGGGGTCGTCGCTGGGGCGCTGCCCGCACAACCCCACGGGCCGTCCGACGGCCTGCGCCCGCGGAACGAGTATTCGGATCAGGCTGGTGACGGCCGGGTCGTTCTCGTCGAAGACGTCGGCGAGGGCCTCGGAATCCCGGTCGACGCCCAGGGTGAGCTGGGTCAGGTCGTTGCTGCCGATGGAGAAGCCGTCGAAACGCTCGGCGAAGTCCTGGGCGAGCAGGACGTTGGCGGGAATCTCGGCCATCACGTAGACCTTGAGCCCGTTCCCACCCCGCCGGAGCCCTTCGGCGGCCATGACGTCGAGGACCTTGTCGGCCTCGAGCAGGGTACGGCAGAAGGGGATCATGACGATGACGTTGGTCAGGCCCATCTCGTCACGCACCCGGCGCAGGGCCCGGCATTCGAGGGCGAAGCCTTCGCGGTAGCCGTCGCTGTAGTAGCGGCTGGCGCCCCGCCATCCGATCATCGGGTTGGCCTCGACCGGCTCGAAGGGCCGGCCGCCGAGGAGTTTGGCGTACTCGTTGGTCTTGAAGTCGCTGGTACGGACGATCACCGGATCGGGCCACCGGGAGGCGGCGATGCGGGCGATGCCGTACGCGAGGCGGTCGGTGAAGTACGTGGTGGGGTCGAGGTGGCCCTCGGTGAGCTGGTCGACGGCGCAGCGGTCGGCCGCGTCCAGGCGTTCGGGGTGGACCAGGGCCATGGGGTGGACCTTGACCTGGTGGGCGACGATGAACTCCAGGCGGGCCAGTCCGACGCCGTCGGCCGGCAGCCGCCACCAGCGGAACGCCGCCGAGGGGTCGGCGAGGTTGAGCATCACCCGGGTGCGGGTGGCGGGCAGGGCGGTGAGGTCGGTCTCGGTCTCCTCGAACGGCACCAGGCCCGCGTACACGCGGCCGCGGCTGCCCTCGGTGCACGAGACGGTGACCGGGCGGCCGTCCGGGAGTGCCTGGGTGGCGCCGCCGGTACCGACGACGGCGGGGACTCCGAGCTCCCGGCTGACGATCGCCGCGTGGGAAGTGCGGCCCCCGTGGTCGGTGACGATCGCGGCGGCCCTCTTCATGATCGGTTCCCAGTCGGGGTCCGTGATCGAGGTGACCAGTACGGCGCCGGTGGGGAAGCGTTCCAGGTCGACGGGGGTGTCCAGGCGGCACACGGGGCCGGCGCCGATGGCCTCGCCGACCGCGATGCCCTCCGCGAGCAGCTCGCCGGGCATGCCGGTGAGGCGGCAGCGGCGCAGGGTCGTGGTCCGGCGGCGGGACTGCACGGTCTCGGGGCGGGCCTGGACGATCGCCAGCTCGCCGGTGATGCCGTCCTTCGCCCACTCCAGGTCCATCGGGCACCCGTAGTGCTCCTCGACCGCCACGGCCCACGCGGCCAGCTGCCGTGCCTCGGTGTCGGTCAGGACGCGGCGGTCGCGCTCCTCGGTGGTGGTGTCGACGGTGTCGGTGAGCCCGCCTTCCGCGTAGACGGCCTTGCGGCGCTTGGCCCCGATCCGGACGTCGATGACGGGGTCAAGGGCCGGGTCCTTCAGGGAAGGCTTGAACACGGTGTACTCGTCGGGGTCGGTCTGCCCGCTGACGACGGTCTCCCCCAGCCCCCAGGCCGCGCTGATCACGACGACCTCGGGGAAGCCGGTCTCCGGGTCGAGGGTGAAGATCACCCCGGCGCCTGCGAGGTCGGAACGGACCATGGCCTGGACGCCGACGGAGAGGGCGACGCCCAGATGGTCGAAGCCCATGCGCTCGCGGTAGTCGATGGCCCGGTCGGTGTAGAGGGACGCGAAGCAGCGGTGTACGGACCGGAGCAGCTGCTCGGTGCCGCGCACGTTCAGGAACGTCTCCTGCTGACCGGCGAAGCTGGCCTCCGGCAGGTCCTCGGCCGTGGCGGAGCTGCGCACGGCGACCTCCGGTGCGGTCCGGCCCAGCTCTCGTCCGAGAGCCTCGTACGCGGCGGTGATCTCGCTGCGCAGTGCCTCGGGGAGCGGCACGGCCATGATCAGCGAACGGATGGCGGCACCGACGTCCTCGAGCGCGACGCCGTCGCGGTAGCGGTCGAGCTGCTCCTCGATGCGGATGCGCAGCTCATGCCGGTCGAGCAGCTCCCCGTAGGCGTCGGCGGTCGTGGCGAAGCCGGGCGGTACGGTCACGCCGGCCGAGGCCAGCCGAACGGTGAGCTCGCCCAGCGAGGCGTTCTTGCCTCCGACGCGGCCGAGGTCGCCGCGGCCGAGCTGGGTGAACGGTATGACACGTCGCGTGTGTCCCATGACGTCCTCCGTGGCCTGTGCGCCGGCTGCGGTTCAGTACGGCAGGGGGCGGCCGGACGGCGTGCGCAGGTCCAGCAGGGCGGGCTTGTGGGGCTGCTTCGGCCGGGTCTGGATCCGTATGCGCTGCATCGTGGTCACCCTCTTGGGGGAAGCGGCGCCGGTGTGGCGTCCGGGTTCCACGATCACGCCGGGACGGGGGTGGGCCGCAGTGCCGAGGGGGCCAGTCACACGGGGCCGAGTGGTCCGCTCGTGTGCGGGGCCGATCGGCCCAGAGAACGGATCACATGGTGGCTGCGCTCCCCGGAGACGGCTGGGCGGGTGAGGGGACACGGGCGATCACGAAGGAGAGCGCCGATCGATTCCGACCGGCGCTCCGCGCTCGTCACCTCACTCTGTGCCGGACCGGCAAGCGAAGCGGCACCTGGCACGGCTCATTCCACGGCTACGTCCGGTCGGACGATCGTCACCGGACACGGGGCGTGGAGCGCCAGCTGCTGGCTCACCGAGCCGAGGAGTGCCCGGCGGAAACCGCCGCGTCCGCGGCTGCCCACGACCAGCATGTCGGCACCTTGAGCCGCGTCCACGAGGACGTCGACCGGGTGGCCGTGTACCAAGCGCTCGTGCACCGAGGAGGTCCCCCCGTCACCGAGTACGGTGCGGACCTCATCGACCAGCAGCTTCTCGGCCTCCTCCTCGTCGAACGTCGCGTCCACTGCCGGAGCCGACCATGACGCTTCGCCCGGGATCTCCCAGGCCGTGACCGCCTCCACCCTTCCGCCGACGAGACCGGCGTAGCGCACCGCCCAGCGCAGGGCGGTCTGGGACGAGGGCGATCCATCGATGCCCACGACGATCCGCGGAGCCTCATGCTGCGTGTCCATGCCCTTCACCCCTTCCGAGACATACCTTCAGCGTGTGCGAGATGAGTGTCCACCGCCATGCGAGGCGCCCGCCGTAGCCGTTTGCGCAGGTACGTCCCGCCTGGCCGTCTCAGCCCATCGGCAAGCGGAACCACCTCTCCTCTCCTGCACCGACCCGCTCCCGTCGGTCACCGGGAAGGACCAGGGCCACCGGCCCGAGGGGCGACGGCGGCACGCGGATGCCCAGACGGCCCGGCCTGAACCAGATGCGTACGTCCCGGTGCCCGAGGTATGAGATCGAGAATGCGGAGCGGGGAATCTGAGACAGGGGAACGGGGTCGATGTGCAGGCCGTCGGAGCCGGGATCCAGGCCTGCGATTCCGCGTTCGACGAGGTCGAGGGTGCCGGCCATGGCACCCAGGTGAATCCCTTCCCCGGTGGTGCCGCCCTGAGCGTCGGTGATGTCGCTGAGCAGGGCGTTCTCGCAGTAGCGCCAGGCGTCCGGGCCCATCTGCCGGGCGAGCACCCAGCCGTGGACGAGGCTGCTGAGCGTGGAGCCGTGGCAGGTCCGCCGCAGGTAGTACGCCGTCGTCCTCGCCCACAGCTCGTCGTCGAAGCCGTAGCCGAGCCGGGTGAACAGCCGGGTGAGTTGCGCGGGGCGGAAGAGGAAGCCGAGCATGAGGGTGTCGGCCTGCTTGGACGCCTTGTAGCGGTTGGGCGTGTCGCCTTCGGCCTCCAGGATGCGGTCCAGGCGGCGGATGTCGTGGTAGCGGGCGCGGTACTTGTCCCAGTCGAGCTCGGCGAGATCGCCGTAGCCGTGGAACTGGCTGATCACACCCCGGTGGAAGGGCACGTACATACGGTGGGAGATGTCCTCCCAGTGACCGAGGTCGTCCGCCGCGAGGCCGAGCTGGGCGAGCAGTTCAGGGCCTCGGGATGCAGGGAGTTCCCTGTAGAGGTCCAGAGCGCGGGCCAGTACCCAGGCAGCGGTGACGTTGGTGTAGGCGTTGTCGTCGATGCCGGGCGTGGCAGTGTCCGGGTAGGCGTCGTGGTACTCGTCCGGTCCTACGACACCGCGGATCCGATAACGGGCAAGATCCGCGTCCCACTTGGCGACACTGGCCCAGAAGTCGGCTATGTGCAACAGGAGTTCGGCGCCGGGCCCGTGCATGAAGCCGGTGTCTCCGCTGGCGAGACCGTACTGACAGACATTCCAGGCGATGGCCGACCCGACGTGGTGCTGGAGGCGGGAGTGATCGGGGAGCCAGCGGCCGGAGCGGGGGTTGAGGTGAAGCCGCTGCGTCTCCTCGGTGCCTGAACCGCCGCTCTGCCAGGGGAACATCGCCCCCCTGGCCCCAACGGCACGTGCCGCGTTCCGGGCCGCGGGAAGCCGTCGGTGTCGGTACATCAGCAGCGCGCGGGCGGTTTCGGGGAAGTGCAATCCCAGGTAGGGCAGGACGAACAGCTCGTCCCAGAAGACGTGCCCCCGGTAGGCCTCCCCGTGCAGACCACGGGCTGGTACGCCGACGTCGAGTTCCGCGGTGTGCGGCGAGAGCGTCTGGAGGACGTGGAAGGCGTGGAGGCGGAGGACCCGCCCCGTTTCACCCGGCGTCTTCAGTTCGCCCTCGCTCCAGACCCGCTGCCACGTCGCCTTGTGGGACTGCAGCAGGGCAGGGAACTCCGGGGCGTGTCGGGCATGCGCGATGCTGCTCTTCACAGGATCCTCCCAAGGCCGGTCGAGGGAGGTGAACAGGGCTGCGGTCTTCACGACCACCGCCGGCTCCGCGCGTCTGATCGGCAGGATGAACGTCTGACGGGCGGTGGTGCTCGTGCAGGCCCTGCCGACAGGAGTGAGAGGCCGTGCCGAGGTGCGTACGGCGAGCCCGATCCGCAGCCGCGAGGTGGCGGTGTTGCAGGACAGCCACGCAATGCCTTCCCCCTCCACGCCGGCCTGGTGTTCGACGAGGTGTCGCCCCGCCAGGGCGCGGTACCGGTCCACGCCCGTGTTGGCGACAGCTCCCTCCAGTACGGCCTCGATCTGGATCCTGCCCTGCCAGCCGTAGGCACTCAGGACGGTGCGCTGCGCGGCGAGGTACGGATCGCCGATGTGGACGAGCCGGGTGTGGGTGACGCCCAGACGGCGGCCTTCGGCGTCGTGGAAGAGCATGCGGCGGGTCAGCGTCCCGGAACGCAGGTCCAGTGAGACGCGGAAATGGCGCAGAGTGGGGTGGTCCGGGGTGAGCCAGTCGCCGGGCTCGGCGTCGTCGGGCAGGCAGCGGTAGCGCAGGGCGGTCCAGTCCGGCAGACGGACCATGTCCTCGTTGGAGATCTTCCGGCCTGCGACCACGGAGGTGAGCCGGTCATAGCAGCCGCCGAGGTACGTGGCCGGGTAGTGGACCTCGTCCGCGTCGTTCTCAGGGGCTGATCCCCGGGTGGCGAAGCGCCCGTTGCCGAGGGTGCACAGGGACTCGACCAGCCGCTCGGTCTTGGGGTCGTAGCGGTGGTACTCCCAGTGCCATGGGGCGTTCACGGCCGGCTCGCTTCGAGTGCGGCGGTCTGTCCCAGGGCGTCCTCCACGACGGCGGCCCGCGCCGGAGCCGAGCCGAGTCGGCCTACGGCTTCGAGGAAGAGCTGTCTCCCGGCGTGGGTCGGGTGCCATCGGGCCAGGCAGCCGTCGAAGGCCTGCTTCCAGGCGGAAGCATGGCGTACCGCCGTGGCCGGGAGGACCCCGTCGGTGTCGAAGACGACCGCTCGCCCATCGCTCATGACTCGTGTTCGCTCATGACTCGTGGATCACGCGACGGCCGGTCAGCCGGATGGGAGTGATCTTCATCCAGTGGGTTCGCGGGCCGCCGGCCCAGGGCTGGGACCTGGCCGTGGCGGTCAGGTGATGGATCTCCTCCGCATCTGTGACGGCTTCCAGCTCGCCCACGGCCAGGACGCTCCAGCCGCCGGCGGTGACGTCGTCGATGTTGTCGATCTCGAAAGCGACCTCTGTGCCCGCCGCTCTCGCCGCGAGGGCTTCCACGGCGGTGCGGAACGCTATGCCGGGGCCTGCGATCAGGTAGTTGACCGGAAGAACGGCCGGACCGTCGGGAGTGAACACGGCGATACGTCCCACTCCGTGCGTGCCCAGCAGCTCTCGGCACTCGTCCTCCTCCAGGGGCACGAGTGCGGTGTCGCGGCGAGCGGTGGAGCGGCCGGGGGCACGGCCTGCGCTCGCCCCGGTCAGATCGTCGACCGTCACGCCGAGCTCGTCCGCGACGCGGACGAGCGTGCTGATCGCCGGAGCGGCCGCGTGCTCTTCCAGGTAGGCGATGTAGTTGCCGTCCGCGCCGCACCGCCGGCCCAGTTCCTCACGGCTCAGGCCGAGGGCGATCCGGCGAGCTGCCAGGCGGCGGCCCAGATCGGTGCGTCCGGCAGTCTCGGCGGTCTCGCGCGGGTGCATGCTCTGTGTCCTGTTCACTGCGCTCATTGCTCCTGCGGCGGTACGGCGACCGTGTCGGGCTGCGGGCCGCCGAGCACGACCTTGAGGGCGCCGGTGTCTCCGGCGCGGGAGAAGACCTCGTACGCCTCTTCCATCTGGTCCAGTTCGAAGCGGTGGGTGACCATCGCGGCACCGGGGAGGCGGCCGGCGGCCATCATGCGCAGCAGCATGGGGGTGGTGGAGGTGTCGACGAGGCCGGTGGTGATGGTGACGTCCTTGATCCACAGGTCTTCGAGGTGCAGGGTGGCGGGCTTGCCGTGGACACCGATGTTGGCGACGCGTCCCCCGGGGCGGACCATGCGGGTGCACATCTCGAACGTTTCGGGCATGCCCACCGCTTCGATGGCCACGTCCGCGCCGAGCCCGTCGGTCAGGTCCTCGACCAGTCGCTCGGGCTCCTCCTGCGCGCTCGCGGTCGCGTCGGCTCCGAGGTCGCGTGCGGCCGCCAGGCGGGAGGCTGCGAGGTCCGCGGCGATGATCCGGCCGGGGCTGTAGAGCGAAGCGGTGGCGATGGCCGCGAGACCGATGGGCCCGGCACCGACCACGACGACCGTGTCACCGGGGCGCACGTTGCCGTTGAGGACGCCGACCTCGTAGGCGGTCGGGAAGATGTCGGCGAGCAGGACCGCTTCGTCGCTGCTCACAGCGCTGGGAAGCGGGTGGACGGAGAGGTCGGCGAACGGGACGCGGACGTACTCGGCCTGGGTTCCGTCGATGGTGTGGCCCAGGACCCAGCCCCCGCCCCCACGGCACTGCCCGTAGCGGCCCTCGCGGCAGAAGCGGCAGCGGCCGCAGGCGGAGATGCAGGAGATCAGGACGCGGTCTCCGGGGCGGACGCTGCGGACGTCGCCACCGGTTTCGACGACGGTGCCGACGGCCTCGTGGCCGAGTACGCGACCTGGGGTGACCTCGGGGACGTCGCCCTTGATGATGTGCAGGTCGGTGCCGCAGATGGTGACGGCGTCGACCCTGACGATCGCGTCGGCGGCATCCTTGATCGCAGGGTCCGGGACGTCCTGCCAGGAAGTCCGCCCCGGTCCTTCGAAGACGAGTGCCTTCATGGTCGCGGCCTCTCTGTGCTGGGCGGTATGGGGTCACAGTCAGGCTGCGCCCCCGCCCCTCCACAGCGCTTGGGCCGGTCGGCCCCTACCGAGGGGACCGGTCGGGTCTCGTCGGCGCATCAGGGCGGATGCCACGGTGGAAGCCGGCACCCTTCCGCGAAAGGAGGGCCGCTGCCATGTCCCAGCCGGCCCCGTCTTCATCTCCCCGCCCGGCCCTGCTGAGGTTCCTCGGTGGTGTCAGGACGGTCACGGGCAGCAAGTTCCTGGTCGAGAGCGACCACGCCCGGATCCTCGTCGACTGCGGACTCTTCCAGGGTGTCGCGGACCTGCGCCGCCGCAACTGGGACAAGCTGCCCTGCGACGCCCGGGACATCCGCGCCGTCGTCGTCACCCACGCGCACCTGGACCACTGCGGATATCTGCCGCGCCTGGTCCGGCACGGCTTCCGGGGTCCGATCCTGAGCAGCGCTCCCACGGCCCGCCTCGCCGAGATCGTGCTCCGCGACAGCGCGAAGCTGCAGATGGAGGCCGCCGAGCACGCCAACCGGCACGGCTGGTCCAAGCACCGGCCTGCCAAGCCGCTCTACGACGATGACGACGTCGACCACACCGTGAAGTTCTTCGACCCGGTCCCCGTCGGGAGCGAGGTCGAGATCATGGCCGGGACGAAGCTCACCCTCCACCACGGCGGCCACATCCTCGGCTCCGCCTGGGTCCACCTGACCCTGGAGGACGGCCACACCCTCGCCGTCAGCGGCGACCTCGGCCGCCCCGGCCACCCGCTCCTCCTGCCGCCCGAACCCTTCTCGGGGGCCGACGTCCTGCTCATGGAATCCACCTACGGCAACCGGCGCCACGACCACGAGACCGCCAAACGAGAGTTCGCCTCCGTCATCACCCGGGCGCTCTCCCGCGGCGGCACCGTCGTCATCCCGGCCTTCGCCATCGACCGCACCGAGGTCGTCCTGCACGAACTCGCCGCCCTGCGCGCCGACGGCACCCTGCCCCGCCACGTACCCGTCTACGTCGACAGCCCCATGGCCCTGGCAAGTCTCGACGTCTACCGCGACGCCGTCCGGTCCCACGCCCCCGAACTGCGCCCCGAAATCGTCGCCGCCGGCGAGGCCTCGATCAGCCCGGAGCCGTTCCTTGCCGCACGCACCGTCCAGGAATCGATCGACATCAACAACACCACCGGCCCGGCGGTCATCGTCTCCTCCGCCGGCATGGCCACCGGCGGCCGCGTCCTGCACCACCTCCACCGCACCCTGCCCGACCCCCGCAACGCCGTCGTCATCGTCGGCTTCGCCGCCGCCGGCACCCGCTCCCGGGACCTCGTGGACGGCGCACGGGTACTGAAGATGTTCGGCGAGTACGTCCCCGTACGCGCCGAGGTCGCCGACGTACCGCACTTCTCCGCCCACGCCGACGCCGGCCAGGTCATCGACTGGCTGCGCACCGCACCGGCCCCGCACACCACCTACCTCGTCCACGGTGAGGAAACCGCATCCGAAACCCTGCGGGACCGCATCGACCGCGAGCTGGGCTGGACGGCCGTCGTACCGAAGCCGGGCGAGGCCGTCCTGGTCCGCTGACGTGGGCCGGACGGTCCCACGGTCTGCACCGCGCGGCCCTCCCGGCCCCCACAGCACCCGGCGCACGGTGAAGGGGAAGGGCTGGAGGCACACCATGAGCACCATGCACAGCATCCTCGAACAGATGACTCCGCAAGCCCGCGAGGCCCTGCTCGCCCACTCCCACCAGGTCACGTTCCCGGCCGGCACCCGCATCTTCCGGGAACACCAGCGGGCAGAAAAGTTCTGGATCATCGAATGCGGCACGGTCGACCTCGACACCCACGTGCCGGGCCGCAAGAACGCCGTCATCGACACCCTCGGCTACGGAGAGCTGCTCGGCTGGTCCTGGATGTTCCGCCCCTACACCTGGCACCTGGGCGCCACCGCCACCCGCGAGGTCCGCGCCCTCGAGTTCGACGCCGCCGCCGTACGGGAGCTGTGCAGCGAGGACTCGGCCGTCGGCCGGTCCGTCTCCACCGCCGTCGCGGGCGTCATCGCCGACCGGCTCGACTCCGCCCGCACCCGGCTCCTCGACCTGTTCGCCCCTCACGGCAGCGGAACCCCGCTCGCCTACGCCCGCTGAGGACCCGCCATGACCTCCACCCCGTACACCGTCGCCGACGTGATGACCACCAAAGTCATCGCCGTCACTCCCGACACCGGCTTCAAGGACATCGCCGCCGCCATGGAACGCTGGAAGGTGACGGCCCTCCCCGTCATCGAAGGCGAGGGCCACGTCGTCGGCGTCGTCTCCGAGGCCGACCTCCTGCCCAAGGAGGAGTTCCACGAACACCGCCCCGGGATGATCGAACAGATGCGCCGCCTCGGCGACACCGCCAAGGCCGGCTCCACCCGCGCCGAAGCCCTCATGACCACCCCCGCCGTCACGATCCGCCCCGACGCCACCCTCCCCCGGGCCGCCCGCCTCATGGCCGACCGGCGCATCAAGCGCCTCCCGGTCGTCGACGCCGACGGCACCCTCAAGGGCATCGTCAGCCGCGCCGACCTCCTCAAGGTGTTCCTCCGCAGCGACGACGAACTCACCGAAGACATCCGCCAGAGCGTCGTCGAACGCCTCTTCCCGCTCTCGCACAAGGGGGTCACCGTCACCGTCACTCACGGCATCGCCACTCTGACGGGCAGCGTCCGGGACGATCACCTGATCCCCCTGGCCGAGCGCCTGGCCCGGTCCGTCGAGGGCGTCGTCGACGTCCGCTCCCGGCTGACGGCGCACACCGAACCATGAACACCAGGACACCGCCATGAGCACAGCTGCGGCACCGGACCCCTCAACCGCCGGGACGGCCGACGGTGTCGGAAGGCCGGAGCGAACCGCCGGCCCGGAAATCGTCACCCTGACGATGAATCCGACCATCGACCTCTGCTGGGAGGTCGAACACCTGGAGGTCACCGGCAAGAACCGTGCACGCGTCAGGTCGGTCGCCGTCGGGGGCGGCGGGATCAACGTCGCCCGTCACATCGCGCGGTTCGGAGCACGGGCCACCGCCCTCCACACCGCGGGAGGTGAGGTCGGCCTGCGCCTCAACCGGTTGCTGGACGAAGAGGGCATCGACCACGTCGCCGTCGGCATCGACGACGACAGCCGCGAAGCACTCGTGCTGTTCGAGACCGGATCACGTCGCAGTTACCACGTCGTACCGCCGGGTCCGCGATTGCACCAGCGCGAGGGAGAGCGGTGCCTGGAAGTGCTGGAGCAGCTCATCGGCAGTCGCGCGTACGTCGTGGCCAGCGGCAGCCTGCCCGGCGGCTTGCACGACGCCTATTACGCGGCCGTCGCCCGCCGTGTCAGGGCAGCCGGAGCCCGGCTGATCCTGGACACCTCCGGGCCGGCGCTCCCGGCAGCGCTCGCGGAGGGTGTGTTCCTGTTCCGGTGCAACCGGACAGAGGCCGAGAGCCTGACCGGCCGCCCCGTCAACAGCTTCGACGACGCCCGGGCACTCAACGAGCACCTGCTCACCACGGGGGCCGCCGAGGTCGCCGTCACCACCCTCGGAGCACTGGGCGCGCTGTGCTCGACCAGCCACGGCCACACCGAGCTCTACGTGCCGCCGCTGCCCGGCGAGCCCCTGAGCGATGCAGGGGCGGGAGACAGCATGGTCGCTGCCCTCACCACACGGCTGGCCGCCGGTGACGACCCCGTCAGTGCCTGCGCGCTGGGAGTGGCCACAGCCGCCGCAGCGATGCTCACCCCCAGCACCGAACCCTTCGACGTGGACGTGGCCCGATCCCTCCGCTCGCAGGTGCGGACCGCCGGCAGTGTCTGAGTCCCTCGACCGTGGCGGGGCCGCGGCGTTGAGCCTGCGGCCCCGCCCGTGCGTCGGGTCAGGACGGGTCGCCGTACTGCAGGCCGCGTCCGTTGGTGCCGACGTATACGCGGCCGAAGACGTCGGGGTCGCCGGTGATGACGCCGGTGCCGCCGATGCTGCCCCACTGGTGGGCGTCGTCGTTGACGCGGAGCCAGGTGGCGCCCTTGTCGGTGGAGCGGAAGACGCCGGTGACGTCCTTGACCGTGCCGATCAGGTACAGGGCCTGGTAGGAGGCGCCCGGTGCGGCCTTGCCGAAGCCGAGGGCGGAGGCGGACTGCACCGTGGTGAGCGTGGTGAAGGTGTGGCCGCCGTCGGTGGAGTGCAGCAGGCCCTTGCCGTGGCCGGAGATCCACAGGTCGCCGGCGACGCCGGGGACGGCCGTGAGCCGGCCGGAGGGCAGGCTGCCGACGCGGGCGGTGAAGGTCGCGCCGCCGTCGGTGCTGGCGTAGAGCTTGCCGTCGGCCAGGGAGTAGAAGGTCTTGGCCAAGGAGCGGTCGGCGACGACCACGGCGTCGGTGCCCAGGCCGCTGACCTTCGACCAGCTCGCCCCCTTGTCGGTCGAGCGGTACGGGGACTGGCCGGCCTGGGTCCAGACGATGGTGGAGCCGTCCGCCGAGAGCGCGACATGGCCGTCCCGGGCGCCGGCCACCGGCTCTGCCTTGAAACCGTTCCAGGTGCTGCCGCCGTCGGTGGAGTAGGCACCGTCCTGCTCGCCGCCACTGCCGACGCGGACCATCATCGAGGGGTTGGACTGGGCGAAGTCGATGTCGGTGCTGTTGCTCATCATCGGGCTCTTCAGCCGCCCGGCGGACACCTCGGTCAGGGAGTCGTGGCGGAATCCGCCTTGGTCGCCCATGGCGGTGACGACGCTGGCGCCGCCGGGAGGGGCGATCGCGTCCATCAGCGCGGTCTCCTCCAGCCCGCGGGCCCCCGCGGTCCAGTGGCTGGTGCCGCCGCTGTCGGTGGCGTTGGCGTCCTTGCTGCGCCAGATGCCGTTGCCGGTGCCGTACAGCACGTGCCCGGAGCTGAAGGGATCGATGGCCAGGGCCGTCATCCAGTGCCCGGTGTGGGTGCCGACGTAAGGAGCGCCGGAGGCCTCCCGCACCGACTTGTCGGCCAGTGCCTTCCAGGTCGCACCGCCGTCGGTGGTCCGGTAGACCTCGTCCTCGGGCCACCAGCGGTCGAGGGTGGTGACCATCACCGTCGACGGCTTCTGCGGGTCGACGGCCAGACCGGAGAACCCGTAGTTGCCCTGGGACGGGGAGATGTTCTTCCACGCCCCGCCGGACGGCGTGTACTTCCACACCGAGCCCGCCGTCGCGTCCATGGGGCCGATGCTGTTGCTGTAGGACAGGTAGAGCGAGCCGTCACCGGAGACCACGCCGTGCTGCGGCATCTGGCCGGTGGGCTGCCCGGAGACGGCCTGCCAGCTGCTGCCGCCGTCGGTGGAGCGGTACAGCGAGGTGGACCTGTCGTTGACGCCGACGTAGACCGTGTTGCTGCCGGCCGGGCCGTACGTCACGAAGGAGATGCCCGCTCCGCTGCTCGCCCCGTCCTTGACGGGGAACGAGGAGACCTGATTCCAGGTCGCGCCGTGGTCGGTGCTGCGCCACAGGCCGTTCTTGCGGGTGCCCAGCAGCAGGGTACCGGGGTCCGAGGGGTTGATCACGAGCCGTTCGCCCGCGCCGCGGCCGGGCTCGTTGGCGCCCAGCTTGAAGGGCAGATCGGTGCGCTTGAAGGTGCGGCCCCGGTCGGTGGAGCGCAGGATCGCGCCGTTGCCGGCCCACTCGTTGGTGTAAGTGCCCGCTCCGAGGTAGAGCCGGTCGGGGTCGACGGGGTCGGTGGCCAGCGAATCGATGCCCAGCAGGTTCCAGTCCTTCTCGCCGAGCCAGTCGGTCAGCGGGATCCACTGCTCGGCTCCGGTGTCCCAGCGGTAGGCGCCGCCCATGTCGGTTCGCGCGTACAGCAGGCCTTTCTCCCGCGGGTTGAACACCAGCCCGGTGACGTAACCGCCGCCCACCACCTGGGCGTTTCGCCATGTGTACGGTCCGGATCCGGGCGCCTGGCTCTCGGCCGTCCTCACCAGCTTCCACTGCTGGTTGGTGCCGCCGTGGCCGCGGTACTGGATGACTGCCGCGCCGTCGGCCGTGGAGCCACCGGAGACGTCCAGGACCTGGCCGCTCCTGCGGGAGGTGAGGACGACGGCGTCGGAACCGCTCACGTCGTCGATCCGCCATTCCTGCGAGCTGGAGGAGCTGTCGGTCTGCTGCTCGGCGGCGGCCGCCGGAGCGGTCGAATCACCCGCTATGCCCAGTACTTTGCCGCTGTTGCGGTTCACCAGCTCGTAGTAGCCGTCCCCAGCGGATCGAAGCTTCCACTGCTGGTTGGCGGTGTTCTGGTCGGTCCACTGCTGGATGCGGGTGCCGTCGGCGGTGGAGAAGGCGTTGACGTCCAGCGCCTTGCCGCTGCGTACGGAAACCAGCCGGTAGTAGGCATCGCCGTCGACCGTGGCGGCCTGCGAGTCCTCCTGCACGAACAGGAGATACGGCACGAGGACGGCGGGCGCACCGAGCAGCAGACCGGTCGCGGTCCAGCGACGGCGGTGACGCCCGCGGCGCCCGCCGTTCGTGGGGTTCTTCATGGGGTTGTTCTCCTTGCATGCCACCGGAGGAAAGGTGGATCCGGCTAGGGACGGCCGGATCCGACTCCTTGTGGTCACAGGCCCCGCAAAGGGTTGCCTCGATCCGGGAACTTCCACAGATCACTTCGGAGCGGGGGTGGGCGTTGATCAGCGGCCGGGCCCGACGGCCGGTGCGACGGCTGGAACGCGGGCGTCAACCCCGGCCCAAGGCACGGGTTTCGCCCGCATACCCTTGCCGACGTCAAGGTGTTGCGCCGCACTCGGGCGGATCGCTCGCCTGAGGGAGGTGGGAATGGGTCTCATGGAAACGGATCACACGGGGCTGGTTGTCGCGGCGCGGGCCGGTGACGATCGGGCGCGCGAGGAACTGATCGCCGCGTACCTGCCGTTGCTCTACAACATCGTCCGGCGAGCGCTGAACGGCCAGGCCGACGTCGACGACGTCGTCCAGGAAACCCTGCTGCGCGTGGTGCGCGACCTGCCTGCCCTGCGTGCGCCGGAGAGCTTCCGGTCCTGGCTGGTGTCGATCACGCTCCGTCAGATCAATACCCATTGGCACCGACAACGCGCCTTCGCCGGCCGGACAACGGTCATCGACGAGGCACTGCGGATACCGGACGCCGGCGCCGGACTTGAGGACATCACGATCCTGCGGCTGCATGCGTCGGACGAGCGCCGCCAGGTCGTCGAGGCCGGCCGGTGGCTCGACGCGGACCATCAGGTGCTGCTGTCGCTGTGGTGGCAGGAGTGCGCCGGACTGCTGAGCCGCGACGACATCGCCGCCGCGACGGGGCTCACCGTCGCCCACGTCGGGGTACGCCTGCAACGGATGCGCGAGCAGCTGGACCTGAGCCGGACGATCGTCGCCGCGCTGGAGGCCCACCCGCGCTGTCCGCAGTTGGGTGAGACCGTCGTCGGCTGGGACGGGCTTCGTACATCGGTGTGGCGGAAGCGGATCGCACGGCACACCCGCGACTGCCAGGTCTGCATGGCGACGACCACGCAGCGGGTCCCTGCTGAACTCCTGCTCCTCAGCCTCGCGCCGCTGGCCGTCCCGGCCGGACTCGTCGCCGCCCTGGCCGCCAAGGGCCTTCTGTCAGGTGCGGCCGCGAGCGCCGCCGGGCCGGCCATGGCACCCGTCGCCCTGGGCACGGCGACGGGTGGAGGCAGTCTGTACAGTTCGCTGATCGCCAAACTCCCTGCGGTGACCGCTCATCAGCTGGCGGGCCTCGCCACCGGCGCGGTGCTCGTCGCCGGGGCCGCCACCTACGCGGCCTGGCCCGAACCGGCGCATCGGGCGCCCGGCGTCATGGCCGCTCCCACAGTCGGCACCCCCACGCCGATCCCGTCGAGCACCACCACGCCGGCCGAACCGTCCCCGGTGAATCCGTCCGCCGACGCAGGCGCTGTTCCGCTGGGCGCACGGACACTGGAGGCCGTGGACGAACCCGCCCTGTACCTGGCGTACGCGGGCGACTTCGCGACGCTCGGCCGGGTCCCGGCGTCCAGCAGCGGGCAGGCACGGCAGCGGGCCACGTTCACCGTCCTCCGGGGGCTGGCCGACGCGCGGTGCGTGACCTTCCGCGCCGCCGACGGCCGCTATCTGCGCCATCGTGAACTGCGGCTTCGGATGAGCACCGATGACGGCAGCGAACTGTTCCGTGAGGACGCCACTTTCTGTGCACGCGCCGGATCGGCCGCCGGGTCGGTGACCCTGCACGCGTACAACTATCCCGGATCGGTCATCCGCCACCGTGACGGTGGCATCTGGCTCGATGGCTCCGACGGCACACGGGCCTTCGCCGACCAGGCTTCCTTCATCGTGCGCGGGGGCCTCGGCTGAACACCGCTCCCTGGGCATTCCGGACCGGGTCGCGCCGTGACAGCCGGTGATCCCGCACGGTGTCTTCGCCACCGATGTCCAGGGTGACGCACGGGCCGACCAGGCCGCAGGGCCCGGCATAACGCTTTTTCCCTGCGAGATCCATCACCGGGAAATCGTCGGTGCGGCGCGACTTTTTCGTTACGCGACCACGAGTTCGGGGGCCTCCACTTCGTGGGGTGTTCTTCCCGCCGTTCACCACGTGTGCCGGCGTGGAAGGTTCCCCCACTTCCCCGTCGATGCATCTGCTGAAGAAAGCGCCTCCCATGACCCGACACAGATCAGGCCGCACGGGCCGACGCGCCCACGATCACGGCTCCCAAGGCGACCTGCGGTCCCCGAGGAGAATCACGAAGGGCCTGCACCGGCTCGGCCGGCGCGGCCGGACCCTGACGATAGGCCTGTCGGCCGCGACGCTGCTGGCCGGCGTCCTGACGCTTCTCCCCGAGTCTGCCGGAGCGGCGAGCCTGGGTACGCAGGCGACCCCCTCGGGCAGGTACTTCGGCACGGCCGTGGCTGCCGGGAGGCTGGGCGACTCGACGTACGCCGCCATCTCGGACCGGGAGTTCAACATGATCACCCCGGAGAACGAGATGAAGTGGGACGCCGTCGAACCCTCCCGCGGCAACTTCACCTTCGGCCCCGCCGATCAGATCGTCAACCGTGCCACGGCCCACGGCCAGCGCCTGCGCGGCCACACCGCGGTCTGGCACTCGCAGCTCCCGTCCTGGGTCAGCTCCATCGGCGACGCGAACACGCTGCGTGGCGTGATGAACCACCACATCACCACCTTGATGACCCACTACAAAGGAAAGGTCTACGCCTGGGACGTGGTCAACGAGGCGTTCGCCGACGGCTCCACCCAGCACAGGAGCTCGGTGTTCCAGAACGTGCTGGGCAACGGCTTCATCGAGGAAGCGTTCCGCACCGCCCGGGCGGCCGACCCCTCGGCCAAGCTCTGCTACAACGACTACAACATCGAGAACTGGTCGGACGCCAAGACCCAGGGCGTCTACAACATGGTCAGGGACTTCACGTCGCGTGGCGTGCCGATCGACTGCGTCGGGTTCCAGAGCCACTTCGGCACCGGCGGGCCGCCGGCCGGCTTCCAGACCACCCTGTCCAACTTCGCCGCCCTGGGCGTCGACGTCCAGATCACCGAGCTGGACATCGCCCAGGCGTCGCCCACCCACTACGCCAACACGGTCAAGGCCTGTCTGTCCGTCGCCCGGTGCAGCGGCATCACGGTATGGGGCATCCGTGACAGCGACTCCTGGCGCAGAGGCGAAAGCCCGCTGCTGTTCGACAACGAAGGCAAGCCCAAGGCCGCCCACACCGCCGTCGTGAACGCCCTCAAGACCGCCGCCGCCGGCGGGACCGGTACGGGAGCGATCAAGGGCGTCGCCTCCGGTCGCTGTATCGACATCAACGGTTCCACCACCGACAGCGGCACCCAGGCGCAGCTGTGGGACTGCCACGGACGGACCAACCAGCGCTGGACCTACACCTCCGGCAAGCAGCTGATGATCTACGGCAACAAGTGCCTGGACGCCAGGGGTACCGGCAACGGCACCGCGGTGGTCATCGAGGACTGCAACGGCGGCGCCGGCCAGCAGTGGAACATCAACACCAACGGCACGATCGCCGGCGTCCAGTCGGGGCTGTGCCTCGACGCCGTCGGCGCGGCCACCGCCAACCGCACCAAGATCCAGCTGTACGCCTGCTGGTCCGGCGGCAACCAGAAGTGGACCGGCCTGTCGGGGACGCCTGCCCCGACGACGCCTGCGCCGACGGGCGGCACGTGTGCTCTTCCGTCAAGGTACCGGTGGACGTCGACGGGTGCGCTGGCGCAGCCGGCGAACGGGTGGGCCTCGCTGAAGGACTTCACCAGCGTGACGTACAACGGCAAGCACCTGGTCTACGGGTCCAACTTTTCGGGATCGTCGTACGGCTCGATGATGTTCGGTCCCTTCACGAACTGGTCGGACATGGCGTCGGCCGGCCAGTCCGGCATGAGTCAGACCGCGGTGGCGCCCACACTGTTCTACTTCGCGCCCAAGAAGATCTGGGTGCTGGCCTACCAGTGGGGCGCATGGCCCTTCATCTACCGCACGTCGAGCGACCCGGCCAACCCCAACGGCTGGTCCGCGGCGCAGCCGCTGTTCACCGGAAGCATCCCCCGTACCGACTCCCCCACCGGCCCGATCGACCAGACCCTGATCGCTGACGACCAGAACATGTACCTGTTCTTCGCCGGGGACAACGGCAAGATCTACCGGGCGAGCATGCCGATCGGGAACTTCCCGGGCAACTTCGGCTCCTCGTACACGACGGTCATGAGCGACACGCCGGACAACCTGTTCGAGGCCCCGCAGGTCTACAAGGTCAAGGGCCAGAACCAGTACCTCATGATCGTCGAGGCGAGGGGTGCGAACGGGCGCTACTTCCGCTCGTTCACGGCCACCAGCCTGAACGGCTCATGGACGCCCCAGGCCGCGACCGAGAGCAACCCCTTCGCGGGCAAGGCCAACAGCGGTGCCACCTGGACCAACGACATCAGCCACGGTGACCTGGTCCGCGAGAACCCCGACCAGACCATGACCGTCGACCCCTGCAACCTGCAGTTCCTCTACCAGGGCAAGTCCCCCGCCGCCGACGGCCCCTACGACCGACTGCCGTACCGGCCGGCTCTCCTCACCCTGCAGCGGTGACCTGACCGGTTCACCGTCGCCGAGGAACCCCAGCCGTGCGCCGGCTGGGGTTCCTGTCCGTTCTCACCGCTGCAGTGTCAGCAGGCCCGGCCGGTAGGGCAGGAGGCCGTAGTCGACGCCGTCGGAGCTGGGGCTGCGTCCCTGGTAGAGCAGCTGAAGATTGCAGGGATCGACGGTCATCGTCTGATCGGCGCCGGTGCGGATCAGTTCGCCATGGCTGATGTCGTTGGTCCAAGCGGCGCCGCTGTTGGCCTTGCCGGCGAAGGGGCTGCTCTCGGTGGCGGCCTGCGGGGTCCACGAACCGTTCAGGCTGGAGGCCGTGAACGAGCGGAAGTAGCGCTGCTCGTTCGCACCCCGCGCCTCGACGATCATGAGGTACTGGTTCTGACCCTTGACCTTGTAGACCTGCGGCGCCTCGAACAGGTTCTTCACCGTGTCACTCATGACCGTCGTGTACGAGGAGCCGAAGCTGCCCGGGAAGTTCCCGAGCGGCATGCCCGCCCGGTAGATCTTGCCGTTGTCACCGGCGAAGAACAGGTACATGTTCTGGTCGTCACCGATGAGCGTCTGGTCTATGGGTGCTGCTCCGGCGCCGATGCTTCCGGAGAAGAGCTCGTGCGGTGATGACCAGCCGTTGGGGTTGGTGGGGTCGCTCGACGTCCGGTAGGAGAACGCGGTCGCACCCCACTGGTAGGTGAGCACCCAGATGTTCTTCGGCGCGAAGTAGAGCAGCGTCGGCGCGACGGTGCCGGTCGACATCGTGTTCTGGCTGGCCGAGGCCATCTCCGACCAGTTGGTGAACGGGCTGAAGTTCATCGAGCCCCAGTTGTTCCCCGTATCGTGGGTCGTGGCGTAGACGAGTTGCCTGCCGTTGTAGGGGACGACGGTGAAGTCCTTGAGCGAGACCCACCCCGGCTTGGGCTGCGCCAGCGCGCCCGTTGAGGTCCAGCGGTACGTCGACGGAAGACCGCACGGGCCCGGGTTGCCGGCACCGACCTTGACGAGCCGCCACTGCTGGTTGCTGCCGCCCCAGTCGTCGTACTGGACGATGTTCGCGTTGTCGGCGGTGGAGCCGCCTTGTACTTCCAGGGCCTTGTTGCTGTGGCGCGCGATGAACCTCACGTGGCCGTCCGAACTGTCGGAAAGCCGCCACTGCTGGTTGGTCCCGTTCGCGTCGGCCCACTGGACGATCGGGGCGCCGTTGGCGGCGGAGCCGTTCTGGACGTCCAGCACCTTGCCGGAGTGGCGGGACTTGATGCGGTAGTAACCGCCGCCGGAGTCGACGAACTGCCACTGCTGCTGGTCCTGATCGTTCCTGGTCCACTGGGTGATGCGGGCGCCGTCGCCGGTCGCCAGGTTGTAGACGTCCAGGGCCTTGCCGCTGTTGCGGTTGACCAGCGCGTACGAGGCGTTGGTGTCGATGATCGGCGCCGCGCCGGCGGGCTGGACGTCAAGGAAGGTCGCCAGGAGCAGCAAGGGCGCGAGGACTGCGAGCAGGCGTCGTCCCAGGTGGACCGGGGACGGATGGCGAAGCCACATCAGGAGAGCTCCTTCGGGGGGTGGGGGTGAGGTGACCCCGACGGACCGCGGAGCGGCCGCGTCGGGCGGTCGGGGAGGGGATGGGTGTGAAGGCGGCCGCGCATCAGGCGGCCACCCTGTATTGTTAGCGCTAACAAAAATGGGGATGTCAGTGCGGTCAGGCGTTTCACAACGTCTCCTCGGGGGTGGAGGTCGCGCGGGACGGGTCAGCCCTTGGTGGCGCCCGCCGTAAGGCCGCCGATCAGCTGCCGCTCGGCGACGGCGTAGAACGCGAGGGCGGGGACCATCGCGAGCACGATGTACGCGAGGACGAGCGCGTAGTCGGTCGAGTACTGGCCCTGGAACTGCTGGACCCCGACCGGGATCGTCTGCCATTTCGGGTCGTTGAACACCAGCAGCGGCAGGAAGAAGTTGTTCCAGCTCGCGACGATCGCCAGCACCGACACCGTGCCGAGCGCCGGACGCGCCATCGGCAGCAGGATCGTCCAGAAGAAGCGGAACTTGCCGCAGCCGTCCATGACGGCCGCCTCCTCGACCTCCGCCGGGATGGTCCGGAAGAAGCCCCGCAGAATGATGATCGTCACGGGGAGCCCGAAGGCCGCCTGCGGGAGGATCACTCCGAGCGGGTTGTCGAGCAGGCCGAAGGTCCGCAGCAGCAGGAACAACGGCAGGACGGCCACCGCGAACGGGAACATGAGCCCGATCGTGAACAGCGCGTAGAACAGCTCCCTGCCCCGGAAGGCGTAGCGGGCCAGCGCGAACGCCGCCATCGCGGACGCCGCCACCGTGCAGCACGTCGTGCCGATCGCGATGCCCGCGCTGTTGGCGATCTGCCGCCAGAACATTCCGTCGCCGAGAATGCCGGTGTAGTTGCCGGTCTTCCAGTGCGCGGGCAGCCCGAACGGGTTGGTCGTCAGCTCGCCGGTGCTCTTGAACCCGGAGATCACCGCGTAGACGAGCGGCACGACGACGAACGCGCCGATCAGCCAGACCACGGCGTGCAGCGACAGGCCTCGTGCCGTCCTGCGGGCGTTCATCGGCCACCTCCCGGGGTGACGGCCCCGACCAGGTCGCGGCGGAGCACGTAGCGCTGGTAGAAGAGGGAGAAGACCAGACTGATCATGAACAGCACCACGCTGATCGCACTGGCGTAGCCGACCTGGTAGCGCTTGAACCCGAACTGGAACACCGAGATCGCCATCGTCTCGGAGGAGTGGTTGGGCCCGCCCGCGGTCATCACCCAGACGAGGTCGAAGAGCTGGATGGCCCCGATGACCGAAAGGAAGGCGCTGATCCGGATCGTCGGGCCGAGCAGCGGCAGCGTCACGTGCCGGAAGCGCTGCCAGACGCCGGCGCCGTCGATGGACGCGGCCTCGAGGATCTCGCCCGGGATGCCTTGCAGTCCGGCGAGGAAGAGCATCATGTGGAAGCCGAAGTACTTCCAGGTCATGACCACGAACAGGGTCGGCATGACCGTGGAGGGATCGGCGAGCCACTTCCCCCGCAGGCCCTCCAGGCCGAGGGCACCGGCGAGGTGGTCGGCCATGCCGGCACCGGGAAGGAAGATCATCGTGAAGAGGACCGCCGTGACCACCTCGGACAGGATGTACGGCGCGAAGAACAGCATCCGGTAGACGGCCCGGCCGCGCAGCCTCTGGTTGAGCAGGACGGCGGTGAACAGCGCGAACGGCAACTGCACCGTGACCGACAGGACGATCAGGTACAGCCCGTGCCCGAGATCGCCGAGGAATACCTGGTCGTCCAACAGCCTGACGTAGTTCCCGATGCCCACGAAGTCGTCCATCGGGCCGGTCCCGCTCCACTTGAAGAAGCCGGTGCAGACGGCGACGGCGATCGGGGCGAGGACGAAGACGAGGAAGAGGGCCAGAGCCGGGACGAGGAACCAGGCGACCGACGCCCAGCTGTGCAACCCTCGCAGGAGCGAGCGTGCAGGGGCGGGCGGGCCCACCGGAAGGGCGTCCCGTGTCCGCTCCTCGGTCAGCGTGGACACGGAGCTAGGCACCCTTCGCAGCCTCGGTGATCGACTTGGTGACCTGTTCGGGCGTCTTCTTGCCGGCGATGAGGTCGGCGACGCTGTCGTTGACTTCCTGGCCGACCGCCGGCGGGTAGGCCTGGTCGAGGTAGAGCTGGAAGCCCGTCGCCTCGACCAGGCTGTCGGCCACCACCTTCCTGTTGGCGTCGGCGAGCTGGCTCTCCGCGCCCTTGACCACCGGCAGGTAGCCGTTGGAGGCCAACAGCTTGGACTCGTTCTCCAGGACGAAGAACTTCAGGAACTCCAGCGCCTCCTTCGGCGCGCCCTTGCGCAGCGCGAAGCCACCGCCACCGCCGAACACGTCGGTGGCCCGGCCGACGCCGCCGTCGACCGTCGGGAAGGGGAAGAAGCCCAGGTCCGCTCCGAGGTCGGCGCCCGCGTCCTTCTGGACCGACGGCCCCCACTGCCCCATCAGCTCCATGGCGGCCTTGCCGTTGCCCATGGTCGCGGCCTGGCCGCCGGGGGTGGAGTAGCCGGCGCCGAGGAAACCCGTCTGGAACGGCTGGAGGTCGACCAGTTCCTTGAGGTGGGTGCCCGCCCGGACGAAGCCGGTGCCGGTGAAGTCCTTGGTGGTCGCGGCCTGCTGCATCGCGGGGAGGCCTGCGACGCGCATCGCGAGGTAGGCCCAGTAGTAGTGGCCCGGCCATTTCTCCTTGCCCGCGAGGGCGATCGGAGTGATGCCCGCCGCCTTGAGCTTCTTGACGTCTTCGAGGAGCTCGGCCCAGGTGGCCGGCGGAGTGGTGATCCCCGCTTGGGCGAAGAGCTTCCTGTTGTACCAGAAGCCGACCATGCCGACGTCGTAGGGCACCCCGTAGGTCCGGCCCTCGAACTGATAGGCCTGCAGCGAGACCGGGGTGAGGTCGGACGCCCAGCCGAACGCGTCGGTGAGGTCCTCGACCAGCCCCGCGTCGACCTGCTGCCGCAGAACGCCGCCGCCCCAGGTCTGGAAGACGTCGGGGAGTCTGCCCGACGAAGTGGTGGCCGTGAGCTTGGACTTGAACGCGTCGTTCTCCAACGAGGTCGTCTTGATCGTGATGTTCGGGTGGGCGGCCGTGAACGCCGAGGAGATCTGCGGGAAGAGGGACTTGCCCGGTTCCGTCGTGGCGATGTTCCACCACGCGAAGGTCACGTCGCCATCGGCCTCCGGCCCCGAGCCGGAGTTCCCGCCGCCGCAGGCCGCGGTCAACGAGACGGACAGAGCGGTCAGGCCCGAGAGCGCCAGGAAGCTTCGTCGACTCGGTGGTGTGCTGGCCATGGGACCTCCGGGGTGAGGAATGCCGGTTCGACTTCGAAAATGTTTCGTAACATTCTCGAATTCGTGCTGCCACAAACTAGGAACGCGGAGCCCACCGGTCAAGCCTTCTCACCGAATTTCCGTTGGCAGCAGCGCTGTTGGAGGCTTGACAACCAGGTCACGCCAACCGGAGACTCTTCGAAAGTTTGCGATATGTGTCGCCATCCCACGGCGTCCGCGCGGAGGAGCGAAGTTGAGCGAGCAGCGTCCGACCCTGGCCGTCATCGCCGCGGAGGCAGGGGTCTCCCAGGCCACCGTGTCCAAGGTGATCAACGGTCGCTCCGATGTCGCACCCGCGACACGCGAACGGATCGAGAGCCTGCTGCGTTCCCACAACTACCTGCACCCCGGCCGGCAGGGCAGGGCCCGCAGGTCGGGCCTGGTCGACCTGATCATCGGCGGTCTGGACAGCGCATGGGCGGTGGAGATACTGCGCGGCGTCGAGGCCGAATGCGCCCAGCGGAGCGTCGGCACCGTCGTGTCGCTGGTCCCGCCGGGCGAGGCGACGCCGTCGAGCTGGGCCGCGCTGCCGGTCCTTCACCACAGCGACGGCGTCATCCTCGTCACCGCCTCGGTGACCCAGGCCCAGTTCGCCCAGATCGAACAGGCCGGAGTGGCGCTGGTCGTCATCGACCCGATCGACCTCCCGGGCAATGGTGTGCCGAGCATCGGCGCGACCAACTGGGCGGGCGGCCTCGCCGCCACCGAGCACCTGCTGGAGCTGGGGCACCGCCGGATCGCCACGATCGGCGGGCGCAAGGAGATGCTCTGCAGCCAGGCCCGCATCGACGGGTACCGGGCCGCGCTGGAGCGGGCCGGGATCGAGGTCGACCGCGACCTGATCCGGTTCGGCGACTTCCAGCACGAGGGCGGGTTCCAGCACGCCCGTGAACTGCTCGCCCTCCCCGAGCCGCCGACCGCCGTCTTCGCCGGTAGCGACCAGCAGGCGATGGGCGTCTACGAAGCCGCCCGGCAGGGCGGCCTGAGCATCCCGCAGGACCTCAGCGTGGTCGGTTTCGACGACCTGCCGATGTGCGAATGGCTGTCACCGCCGCTGACGACCGTGCGCCAGCCGCTGGAGGAGATGGGCCGGCTCGCCGCCCGCACGCTCTTCCAGCTCCTGGACGGCCAGCCCCTGGTCAGCCCCCGGATGGAGCTCTCGACCGAGCTCAAGGTCCGGCTCTCCACCGCCCCGCCCCGCGATCTAGGGAGAACTCCTTGACCGAGCCCTGGCGTGACCCCCTCCTGCCCGTGTCCGTGCGAGTCGCCGATCTGCTGGAACGGATGACGCTGGAGGAGAAGGCGGGCCAGCTCGCCGGCTTCTGGGCGCTGCCCTCGGATCCGGGGACACCGGTCGCGCCGATGGAGGACGATTCCGGGGAGTCCGCGCCCGGCCTCGACGACATCGTCGCCCACGGGCTCGGCCAGCTCACCCGGGTGTTCGGCACGGCGCCGATCACCGCCGAAGCCGGGATGGAGCGGCTCGCCTCGCTCCAGCGGCAGGTGACCGGATCCGGCCGGTTCGGGATCCCGGCGGTCGCTCACGAGGAGTGCCTGACCGGGTTCATGACGTCGGGGGCGACGGTCTTCCCCGGGCCGCCGGCCTGGGGCGCGTCCTTCGATCCCGGGCTCGTGCGCGAGATGGCCGCCGCCATCGGCGCGGGGATGCGGCGGGTCGGCGTCCACCAAGGGCTGGCTCCGGTGCTCGACGTCGTCCGCGACTACCGGTGGGGCAGGACCGAGGAATGCATCGGCGAGGATCCCTACCTCGTCGGAGCGATCGGCACGGCCTACGTGCAGGGCTTGGAGGGCGCCGGGATCGTGGCGACCCTCAAGCACTTCGCCGGGTACTCGGCCTCGCGCGGCGGCCGGAACATGGCCCCCGTCTCCTCGGGGCCGCGCGAATTCATGGACGTGCTGGTCGAGCCTTTCGTACGGGCACTGCGCGAGGGAGGCGCCCGGTCGGTGATGAACAGTTACACCGACGTGGACGGCGTCCCGGTGGCAGCCGACGAACGGCTGCTGACCGAGCTGCTCAGAGGTGAGCTCGGTTTCACCGGTGTGGTCGTCGCCGACTACTACGCCGTCTCCTTCCTGGAGACCCGGCACGGGGTCACCGGATCGCGCGGCGCGGCCGGCGCCCTGGCGCTGACCGCCGGAATCGATGTCGAGCTGCCCACGGCCCGCTGCTACGGCGAGCCGCTCACCGAACTGGTGCGGTCGGGAAGCCTGTCCGAGGAGCTCATCGACCGGGCCGCGGCACGGGTCCTGCTGCAGAAGGCCGAACTCGGCCTGCTCGACCCCGACTGGGAACCCCTCAAGCCCGAGCCGGTCGACCTCGACCCGCCGGAGAACCGGGCACTGGCCAGGCTCCTGGCCGAACGGTCCACCGTGCTGCTCGCCAACGACGGCACCCTGCCGCTGCGGCCGTGCCGTGTCGCGGTCAGCGGGCCGTACGCCGACGACCCCCGGTCCTTCCTCGGCTGCTATTCCTTCCCCAACCACGTCGCGCTGCCCGGCGACCTCGGGCTGGAGATCCCGACGCTCGGCGAGGCGCTCACCGCTGCCGGGTTCACGGTCACCGAGGACGAGCCGGACGTGAACGTGCTGGTGCTCGGGGACCGGGCCGGCATGTTCGGCCGGGGCACCTCCGGGGAGGGCTGCGACGCCGAGACCCTCGACCTGCCCGGCGACCAGGCCGCACTCGCCTGCGCCGTCCTGGACTCGGGGGTGCCGACCGTCCTGGTCCTCGTCTCCGGACGGCCCTACGCGCTCGGCACGCTGGCCGAGCGCGCATCGGCCGTGGTACAGGTCTTCTTCCCCGGCGAGGAGGGCGGGACGGCGCTGGCCCGGATCATCAGCGGGGCCGCGGAACCGTCCGGTCGGCTGCCCGTCTCCATCCCCCGCCAGGTCGGCGGGCAGCCCGGCACCTACCTGCACGCCAGGCTCGGCGGGCACACCGACTGGAGCTCGGTGGACCCGACCCCGCTGTTCCCC
Source organism: Streptomyces sp. NPDC085524 (assembly GCF_044541755.1). NCBI lineage: Bacteria > Bacillati > Actinomycetota > Actinomycetes > Kitasatosporales > Streptomycetaceae > Streptomyces > Streptomyces sp. NPDC085524. The sequence goes on along the minus strand of NZ_JBITTH010000009.1, from coordinate 164,003 downwards.
TTCGGCCACGGGCTGAGCTGGACCAGCTTCACCTGCTCGGAGCTCTCGGTGGATCCCGTCGCCGCGACGGACGGGACCGTCGCCGTTTCGGTCACCGTACGCAACGTCGGCGGGGTGGCCGGGACCGAGGTGGTCCAGCTGTACCTCACCGACCCCGTGGCGTCCGTCGTCCGGCCGCAGCGGTGGCTCGCGGGATTCGCCAGGGTCGGACTGCAGCCCGGCGGGGCCGCCCGGATCACTTTCTCCGTCCATGCCGACCGGACCTCCTTCACGGGGCTCGACCTGCGCAGGAGAGTGGAGCCCGGCGAGATCGGCGTGGCCGTCGGACGGTCCAGCAGCGATCTTCCACTGCAGGGCTCCTTCACTCTGGAGGGCCCGGTACGTCACCCCGGGGCCGACCGGGTGCTGTCCGTCCCGGCCGAGATCGTCCCGGTTCCATGACCACGTTGTTCGATGATCCCGTCTCCGGTGATCCCGTGCTGCCCGGGTTCCGGCCCGACCCGTCCGTCTGTCGAGTGGGAGCGGACTACTACCTGGTGACGTCCAGCTTCGAATGGTTCCCGGGCCTTCCCGTGTTCCACAGCCGCGATCTCGTGAACTGGCGGCGCATCGGCTCCGCCCTCGACCGGGAGTCCCAGCTCGACCTCGACGGGTGCGAGCCCTCACGGGGTCTGTTCGCACCGACGATCCGGCACCACGCCGGGGTCTTCCATCTCGTCTGCACCCTGATGGACGGCCCCGGCCATTTCGTCGTCACGGCGACCGATCCGGCGGGGCCGTGGTCGGAGCCGCAGTGGCTGGACGGCGAGGGCTTCGACCCGTCGCTGTTCTTCGACGACGGGCCGGACGGCAACGGCGGCGACGGCGACGGCGACGGCCGGGCCTGGTTCACCGCCGCGCGCGTGGTGGACGAGGGCGCCGGCCGCACCGAGATCTGGATGCGCGAATACCTTCCCCGCGAACGACGGCTCACGGGACCGGAGCACGTCCTGTGGTCGGGGAGCCACCCCGGCGCGCGATGGTCGGAAGCCCCGCACCTCTACAAGATCGACGGCACCTATCTCCTGCTCACCGCCGAGGGCGGCACCGATGTGGACCACAGCGTGGTGGCCGCCCGCGCCGACCACGTGACCGGCCCGTACGAGGGAGCCCCCGGCAACCCGGTGCTACCACCCGCCGAGGGCCCCGTCACCTGTACCGGTCACGCCGACCTCGTCCAGACCCCGTACGGCGAATGGCGGGCCGTCCTCCTGGGCGTCCGCCCGGGCTCCGCCCTCGGCCGCGAGACCTTCCTCAGCCGGATCACCTGGGAGGAGGGCTGGCCGGTCTTCTCCCCCGTCGTCCACACCGACCTCCGCCACCCGCTCCACGACGACTTCGCCACCCTCTCCGCCGACTGGAGCACCCTGCGCACCCCACCCGTGCGGTTCTGGACCACCGGCGACGGACTCCGCCTCCGGCTCCGCCCCGAACGCCTCGGCGAGCGCACCACCCCGTCCCTCCTGGCCCGCCCCCAGGAACAGCCCGACTGCGACGTCTCCACCGAACTGCACTTCACCCCCGCCGCACCGGGCGAACAGGCGGGCCTCGCCGTGGTCCTGGACGACGACAGCCACCTTCTCTTCCTTCGCACCACGGAAGGACTGAGCCTCCGCCGCGGGCCCGAGGTCCTCGCCCGCACTCCCGTCCCCCCGGGCCCCGTTCGCCTGGGGGTCCGCATCCGGGGCTTCAGCCACACCTTCGCCCACGCGGCACCCGGCGGCACCTGGCAGGACCTGACCACCGTCGAAGCCACCTTCCTCGTACCGCTGTTCACCAGCGTCCAGCTCGGCCTCTACGCCACCTCCAGCGGCCGCCCCTCCGCCGGCCAAGCGCACTTCACGTGGTTCGGCATCACGTACGCGAGCCGCCGGGAACCGCCGGGACGCCGGTGTCGGTGAGCCGGCGGCCAGACCCCCGGTCCCGCCCGCCGTTCAGGCCGGCGCGGGCAGATCGGGGGCGGACTCGCGGACGGTCAGGCGGGTCGGGAGGATCAGCGGGCTGGGGCGGTGTCCTTCGATGGCACGGATCAGCATCCTGGCCATCTCCTGCCCCAGGGCCCGTACCGGCTGATGGACCGTGGTCAGCGGCGGGCTGGTGTGCCGGGCGCTCGCCAGGTCGTCGAAGCCGATCACCGCGACGTCCTCGGGCACCCGGAGCCCCCGTTCCCGCAGGGTGCGCAGGGCGCCGATGGCCATCGCGTCGGAGGCCGCGAACACCGCGTCGGGGTCGGGGTGCGCCCGGAGCAGTCGCTCCATCGCCCCGGCGCCGCCGTCCTCGGTGAACTGTCCGGGCTCGACCCCGAGCAGCGGCAGACCGGACAGGGTCAGACCGTCGGTGAACCCCTGTTCCCGCGCGACGGAGGCCCTGGCATCCACCTGCCCGGTGATCATGACGGGCCGTCGGCGGCCCGTACGCGCGAAGTGCTCGGCGGCCAGCCGGGCACCGCCCCGGTTGTCGGCGTCCACGTACCATGTGGGCTCCCCGGCGAGCGGAAGTCCGCCGAAGACCACGGGGAGATCGACCTCGTCGCACAGGCGTCCCAGGGGATCGTCGCCGCGCAGCGCCATCAGCATGACGCCGTCGGCCCGGCGGGAGCGCAGCAACCGCTCGAACCTCTCCCGTCCGCGAGGGGTGTTGGCCAGCACCAGGACCAGTTCGAGTTCGGTCTGCTCCAGCGCCGCGCTGACGCCGACGACGACCTCCGCGAAGAACGGGTCGGCGAACAGGGCCGGCTCGTCGCTGGAGACGGCCAGCACCACCGCTCCGACCTTGCGGGTCGCCAGGGCCTGCGCGGTCGGATTGGGCACGAAACCCAGCTCGCGCACCGCCCGTTGGACCGCCTCCCGCTTGGCGCGGCTCACGTGCGGGGCATTGTTGATCACACGGGAGGCCGCCGTGCGCGAGACACCGGCTCGTGCGGCCACCTCGTCGAGAGTCGGCATGCGCTTGGGTGACGGTTCCATGGGAGAACTGCTCCTCGTGCTCACGCGGACGGCGAACAGCGGCCATGATTCCACGCACGACACCGAGTTCGGACCTGCGTACGGGTCGCACACTCGGTCTCGATTCGGTAGCGCTTCCAACCAATCACGCCATGACGGCGACGGCGGCAGTTTCGCGTTCAACCTCTTGACACGCCCTGGCGGCGAACCCAATCATCCCATCAGCGCGGTCCGACCCGTCCCGAAAACTGGAAGCGCTTCCACACCTTCCCCACCTCCCGGAGGAAGCATCATGCGCAAGTCCGTCCGAGCCGCATCGGCCCTGCTGGCCGGTGTCCTCACCACCGGTTCCGCCCTGATCGAGGCCGGCCCGGCGTACGCCGCCGACCCGACCACCATGACCAGCGGCTTCTACGCCGACCCCGACAACTCCGCCCTGCGGTGGGCCGACGCGAACCCCGGCGACGGGCGGGCGCCGGCGATCCGGACGTCCATCGCCCACACCCCGGCGGCCCGCTGGTTCGGCAACTGGAGCGGCGACATCGGCACGGCCGCCGGCGCCTACGTCGGCCGCGCGGACTCCTACGACAAGCTGCCGATCCTGGTCGCGTACAACATCCCCAACCGGGACATCTGCGCCGGTCACTCCGGCGGCGGCGCCGGGAGCCGCGCCGCGTACGACGCCTGGATCGCCGCCTTCGCCAGTGGCATCGGCAACCGCCCGTCCGTCGTCGTCCTCGAACCCGACGCGCTCGGCCACGAGAGCTGCATGACGGCCGATCAGATCGCCGAGCGCAACGCCATGCTGAAGAACGCCGTCGCCCAGTTCAAGGCCAAGGCACCCCATACCTGGGTCTACCTCGACGCCGGGAACCCCGGCTGGATCGACGCCCCGACCATGGCGCGGCAGCTCGCCGCCGCCGGTGTCGGCGGGGCTCGCGGCTTCGTGCTGAACGTCTCCAACTACTTCACCACCGACCAGAACACGTCCTACGGCAACGCGGTCAACTCCGCCCTGGGCTCCTACGGCTACACCAAGCCGTTCGTCGTCGACACCAGCCGCAACGGCAACGGCTCCGACGGCCAGTGGTGCAACCCCGCGGGCCGCCGGATCGGTACTCCGAGCCGGCGCGGCGCAGGCGGCGCCGAGATGCTGCTGTGGATCAAGCTCCCCGGCGAGTCCGACGGCAACTGCGGTGTCGGGGCCGGTTCCTCGGCCGGGCAGTTCCTGCCGGAGGTCGCCTACAAGATGATCTACGGCTACTGACCCCTCCCCGCTCGCCGCAGGCCGAACCCCTACCGGAGGAAACCCGTGCGCAGACCCCTGCACCGATTGCTCCTGGCAGCGAGCGCACTCACGCTGCTCCTCGGCGCCGTCGCCCCGGCCCCTGCCGAGGCGAGCTCCGTGCCGGCCTCCCACACGCTTCCCGCGAACACCCGCTTCTACGTCGATCCCGACGGTGACGCGGCCCACCAGGCCGTCACCGATCTGCTCCACGGGGACTTCGACGGCGCCGCTTCCATGGCGAAGCTGGCCAGTTGGCCGGAGGCCGCCTGGTTCACCGACGGCACCCCGCAGCAGGTCGAGTCCCGCGTACGCGACCTGGTACGCCGCGCCGAGCGAACCCTGACGGTGCCCGTCCTGGTGGCCTACAACATCCCGCTGCGCGACTGCTCCCAGTACTCCTCCGGCGGTGCCCAGTCGGACGCCGAGTACCAGGCCTGGATCAGCGCCTTCGCCCGGGGGCTCGGCCGCAGCAAGGCCGTCGTCGTCCTCGAACCGGACGGGCTGGCCAACCTCCCCTCCGACTGCGGTCCCGGCAGCGACCCCACCGGCGCGATCACCACCGGACGCTTCGCCGACCTCAACCATGCGATCGACGTCCTGGAGCGGCAGCCGAACAGCGTCGTCTACCTGGACGCCGGCAACAGCCACTGGCGCAGCGTCGGCGACATCGCACAACGCCTCCTCCAGGCCGGTGTCGCCCGCGCCCAGGGCTTCTCGCTGAACGTCTCCAACCATCTGGCCACGGACTTGTCCACCCGTTACGGCACCTGGGTCTCCCAGTGCCTCTGGTTCGCCACCAAGGGCCCGGACCGGGCCGAGGGGCACCCCGAGTGGTGCGCGAGCCAGTACTACTCCCCTTCAGCACCGAACGACGGGCAGCCGGGGAACTCCGTGAACGTGGACGATCCGTCCACGTGGCATTGGACCGACCTGTGGTTCCAGCAGAACGTCGGCGCCCCGCCCGCGCAGGAGCTCACCCACCTCGTCGTCGACACCAGCCGCAACGGCCGGGGCGCCTGGACCCCGCCCGCGGGCAAGTACACCGGCGACCCGCAGACCTGGTGCAACGCTCCCGGTCGCGGCATCGGCGCGCGTCCGACCGCGAACACCCGTATCGCGCTCGTCGACGCCTATCTGTGGATCAAGACCGTCGGCCAGTCCGACGGCCAGTGCAACCGCGGCATCCCGGGCGGCACCATCGACCCGGAGTACGGCATCGTCGATCCCGCGGCCGGGGTGTGGTGGCCGGAACAGGCCACGTCCCTCGTCCGGAACGCCGATCCCGCACTGGAGTTCAACGGGCTGCCAGGAAATCGCGGATGATCGATGAGTCATCGCCATCGAAATGTTTTCGATGGCGATGACTCATTGGAAAGCGGAAATTGAGCCGACAAGAGAGGCGCGCATTCTCGAAACCCTTTCGAAACTCTTGACTTGTTTCGGCAGGGTTTCCAGACTGAGGCCCGGGGTGGTCCGCCTTTCCGTGTCCGGGCGCCAGGGTACCGGCCCTCGATTTCTCCGTCCCGGTGGTGAGCGTCACCTTTTTCGCTGGACGCGCGTCATTCACGCGGATGCACTCTGCCGCGCTCCCATCCTTTCTTCTTTCTGTCCTGGAGGCTCTTTCATGGGCTCACATGCCATTCCCCCATCCACCGTCCGCCGGAAGACCGGCGGTCTGCGTACGGCCCTGGTCGTCGGCGTCCTCGGTTCGGCTGCCGCGCTGGTGGCGCCACTGACCTCACACGCCGCCGAGAGCACGCTCGGTGGCGCGGCGGCACAGAGCGGCCGCTACTTCGGCACGGCCATCGCCTCGGGAAGGCTGGGCGACTCGGCGTACACGACGATCGCGGGCCGCGAGTTCAACTCGGTGACGCCCGAGAACGAGATGAAGATCGACGCCACCGAGCCCCAACAGGGCCAGTTCAATTTCGCCGCCGGTGACCGCGTCTACAACTGGGCGGTGCAGAACGGCAAGCAGGTACGCGGCCACACCCTGGCCTGGCACTCCCAGCAGCCCGGCTGGATGCAGAACCTCGGCGGCAGCGCGTTGCGCCAGGCGATGACCAACCACATCAACGGCGTCATGGCCCACTACAAAGGCAAGATCGCCCAATGGGACGTGGTGAACGAGGCCTTCGCCGACGGCAGTTCGGGAGCCCGGCGCGACTCCAACCTGCAGCGCACCGGCAATGACTGGATCGAGGTCGCCTTCCGCACCGCACGCGCCGCCGACCCGGCCGCCAAGCTCTGCTACAACGACTACAACGTAGAGAACTGGACCTGGGCCAAGACCCAGGCCGTGTACGCCATGGTCCGCGACTTCAAGCAGCGCGGCGTGCCGATCGACTGCGTCGGCTTCCAGTCGCACTTCAACAACGACAGCCCCTACAACGGCAACTTCCGCACCACCCTGCAGAGCTTCGCCGCCCTCGGCGTCGATGTGGCCGTCACCGAACTCGACATCCAGGGCGCCTCGGCCACGACCTACGCCAACGTGACCAACGACTGCCTGGCCGTCCCGCGCTGCCTCGGCATCACCGTCTGGGGTGTACGCGACACCGACTCCTGGCGATCGGAGCAATCGCCGCTGTTGTTCGACGGCAACGGCAGCAAGAAGCCCGCCTACACCTCCGTGCTGGGCGCACTCAACGCCGGCTCCTCCACCCCCACTCCCACCCCTTCGCCCGGTTCCGGACAGATCAAGGGCGTCGGGTCAGGACGCTGCCTGGACGTACCCGGTGCCGTCACCACCGACGGGACCCAGGTCAACCTGTGGGACTGCAACAACCGCGCCAACCAGCAGTGGTCGTACACCGCCGGAGGCGAGCTCAGGGTCTACGGCAACAAGTGCCTGGACGCCGCCGGCGCCGGCAACGGCGCCAAAGTCCAGATCTACAGCTGCTGGGGCGGCGACAACCAGAAATGGCGCCTCAACTCCGACGGATCCGTCGTCGGGGTCCAGTCCGGCCTCTGCCTCGACGCGACCGGCAACGGCACCGCCAACGGCACCATGATCCAGCTCTACTCCTGCTCGAACGGCAGTAACCAGCGCTGGACCCGCACCTGAACCACTGAAGGACCACGGTGCGGTCCCGGGCCATCGCCGGTGGTCCCGGGCCGCCGCCGTGGTGGCGGTGAGCCCCGGCCGACCCGCCTTCACCGTCCGGCCCCCACCGTGGAGATCCCCTGGGCGCCGCCCCGGTACGACTCGCGTGTCGTCCCGGGGCGGCGCGGCCTCAGGTGCCCGGGGCGTGAGGGACGTTGCCGTAATAGGCGTCCGGTCCGTGCTTGCGTGTGAAGTGCCGCTCCAGCAGGTGCTTCGGCGGCTCGGAGGTGCTCCCGAGGCGGGACCCCAGGGCCAGCGTGTGCAGCGCCATCTCCGCCACGGCCTCGCAGACGATGGCGTTCTCCAGCGCAGCCTTCGCGGTGGCGCCCCAGGTGAAGGGGCCGTGTCGTGAGACGAGCGCTCCGGGGACCTCGTCGGCCCGACGGGGGTCGCCGTCCAGCCGGGCGACGATCACCTGTCCGGTGTTGTACTCGTAGTCCTGCGCGCACTGCTCGGCGGTGAGGTCCGCCGTCACGGGGACGGGCCCGTTGAAGGTGTCGGCGTGGGTCGTGCCGAGGACCGGGATCGGGCGGCGCGCCTGGGCGAAGGCGACCGCATGCGCCGAGTGCGTGTGGGTGACACCACCGATGGAGGGGAAGGCCCGGTAGAGGCACCGATGGGTTTCGGTGTCGGTGGACGGCCTGAGGTGCCCGTCGACGACCCGCCCGTCCTCCAGCGCCACCACCACCAGGTCCTCCTCGGTGAGGTCGGCGTAGGAGACCCCGGACGGCTTGATGACGAAGACGCCGGCGCCTCGATCCACTCCGCTGACGTTTCCCCAGGTGAGGGTGGCCAGCCCGGCCTCCGGGATACGCAGGTTGGCCGCGAGCACCTCGCGACGGAGGTCCTTGAGGCTCGTCTCGCTCACTACACTCTCACCGTCTCTTCGACATGGGCGGCGGTTTCCCGGGACCGGCGTCCGGCAGGCCCCGCGGTCGCCCACGAGTGGGCTGGACCGATCGGGGGCCGCACACCAGGCATCGCGGTTGCGCCATCACGGCAGCCCCGTCAAATTGTGAGCGCTAACACCCTTCAATCTCAAGACATGCGAGAGGATTCCTGCCCACATCCTGCTGGCAACGCTGCATAATGTGAACGCCAACATCGATGGCTCGTCGACAATCTCCCGGTCGGTCCGAGACGTGGCGGGCCGGGGCGGGTTCGATACCTTCAAGGAAGGCCGCTCGATGAGGAAAGGAAGAGAGTTGACCCAGCTCCCAGACGTCTCGCGCGCGCCCACGATGACGGACGTCGCGCGCGTCGCCGGTGTGTCCCATCAGACCGTTTCACGGGTGCTCAGCGACCACCCGAACGTGAGCGCCAAGACCCGGGCCGCGGTGACGCAGGTCATCGAGCAGCTGGGGTACCGCCGCAACTCGGCGGCCCGTGCTCTGGCCACGCGCCGGACCCACACACTGGGCGTCATCGCGGTGAACACCACTCTGCACGGGCCCGCCAGCACCGTGGCGGGAGTTCAGGAGGCGGCTCGGGACCGGGGCTACCTGACCTCCGCCGTCACGCTTCGGACGGCCACGCAGACGGCCCTCGCCGAGGCCATGCAGCACCTCGCCGGGTGGGGCGTGGAGGGGATCGTCGCCGTCACTCCCCAGCGCGCCGCTGTCAGAGCCCTGGCGGCATTGGAAGCACCCTGCCCGGTGGTCACCGTGGAAGGCGGCCACACCCTGGACCTGCCGGGGGTGTCGCTGGACCAGAACCTCGGTGCCCGCCTGATCACGGAACACCTCCTCGCCTCGGGCCACTCCACCGTGTGGCATGTCGCAGGCCCTCCCGACTGGCTCGAGAGCGAGGCCCGCACGCAGGGGTGGGAGGAGGCGCTGCGCGATGCCGGCGCCGAGGTGCCGCCCCTGCTGCGCGGCGACTGGAGTCCGCTGTCGGGGTACCAGGCCGGTCAGCAGCTCGCGGGTCGGGTACGGGCGGCACGAGGGCAGGAAGCGGGCCTCACCGCGGTGTTCGTCGCCAACGACCAGATGGCCCTCGGTGTCCTGAGGGCCTTGCGGGAAGCGGGCCTGCGCACACCGGAGGACGTGGCGGTGGCCGGCTTCGACGACATCCCCGAGGCGGAGTTCTTCCCACCCCCGCTGACGACGATCCGTCAGGACTTCGCCTCGCTCGGCCGCGACAGCATCGGCTTGCTCCTGGACCACATCGAAGGCCGGACCGACGAGTCGACGCACCTGGTGGTGGCGCCCGAGCTCATCGTGCGCGCCAGTACGGCCCGCAGGATCGCTCCACCCGGCGAATGACCGTTCCTAGAGACTGAGCGGTAGTGAGTCCTGTTGCCAGGACCCATACTCAGCCGCGTGTCCCGAACGGTATTGGGCACGCTGGTCGCCCGCTTTCGCTCCGCGTCCGGGCGGCGCGCATCGTGTGCGTGGTCCGGGGATGCGGGGGCGGGTTTCCTCACGTCCTGGGTTACTCGGTCGGGCCTGGGCGGTCCGATGCCCGCGACGATCACTCTGGTCGTCGCGGGGCGGTGCCGTCCGTCGCCGGATCGAGTGTCCCGGGGCGCGCCTGCCGATCGCGATGCTCGCGGCGTCGTGACGGCTGATCTTCCTGGTCTGGCTGGTGAGGGGCTTCTGCCAGTGCTGCGCACCCCACACACTGGTGTACGCCGGGTCGACCGCAACGATCGCGAGTCCGGCTTCGGCCGCCATGGAGACGATCCGGGCGCGGAGTCTGCCGGTGGGCATCCCGGAGATCAGCTGCCGGAACCGGCGCTTGCGGCCGTGCTTCTCGCGGGTCTTCTCCGCCGTGAAGTCCAGGTCCTCGATCGCGACCGCCGTCACACCCACGCGCCGGGCCCAGTTGACCAGCCGGGTAAGGGCATGGCGTACCTGGGCGTCGCGGTGTGGCGCGGTGCCGGAAAGGTCGTAGAAGAAGCGCCAGGGATCGCCCATGGGGTTGCCATGGGCATCGAGCTGCCAGGCGGCGAGGTGGTCGGCGTTCATGTCCACACCGACCACACCTCTTCCCCCAACGCTTCCCGGATTCGCCGCCAGCGGTCAGGAACCAGCGCTCCGCCTCCCACCTCTCACGCCACTCCGCCTCGGTCAACTGGGCCTCGGTGAGGTTGTGGCGGGTGTTCAGCAGGCGTTTGCCGCCCCGCACGACCCCACCCGACCGGCCTCACGGTCGCCGCGTACAGCGGCAAGCCGGTCCTCCAGGACACACAGACGACGCGACTTCGCGAACCACTCAGCCCTCGACCGGTAACCACCGGGGCCGCGTTTGCTGCCCTTCGTCCCGACCGGCAGGGACAACCGGTACTCGACGGTCTTGACCCCGGCTTCCAGACTCTGGATGTGCGCGGCCTGGCCACGACGGGCGAGCGCCCATTGATCGTGCGTCGCCTTCGTGACCGCACCTGCCCACCGCGACGACGACACCGACGTCAGCTCCCGCTTACGCATCGCCCACGACTGGGCGGAATGCTCCAGACCATCAGCACAGCGCGCCTTCAGATCACGGGAAGCCAGCGCACTCATGTGTGCGCCGACCAGACGCAACACCTCCTCATCCCCCGGCGTGAGCTCCTTGAGACGATCACGAACCGCCACACCCGACGGATACAGCTGTGGATCGTCGTCGACCGGTACAGCTCGCCCGGGCGCAGGAGGACCGTCGGGCAGTCGGGGCGGCCCGGCGAGTCCGCGACGTGCCGGGTTTCCAGCACGACCCCCGCGTAGCCGGTCACCGTCGGGGCTGCGTAGGAACAGGCTGACACCCGTGCGGTGCACGGAGTGGAAGGGTTCGCACCGCCACAGGCGCTGGTCGACCCCGTCGGGACCGCCGTGCAGCGTGTGCCCGGTCTCCTGGGTGGCGAGCAAGCCGTGCGGGCAGCATGCGAGCGCGGTGGAACGGGCTGACGGGCTGCGGAGCCGGACTCAGTCGGCGGCGGGGCGCCGGCCGCTCATCAGACGCTGCAGCACGATGAACACGAGCAGCAGGGCGCCGATGACGATCCGGGTCCACCAGGAGCTGAGCGTGCCCTGGAAGTTCACGACCGTCTGGATCATGCCGAGGACGAGCACGCCGAGGGCGGTGCCCAGGACGAAGCCGGAACCTCCGGTCAGCAGCGTGCCGCCGATCACGGTGGCGGCGATCGCGTCGAGTTCCATGCCCATGGCGTGGAGGGCGTAGCCGGAGAGCATGTAGAAGGTCAGCAGCAGGCCGCCGAGTGCGGAGCACAGACCGCTGACGGCGTATACGGCGATCTTGGTGGAGCCCACGGGAAGACCCATCAGGCGTGCGGAGGCCTCGTTGCCGCCCAGCGCGTACACGCTGCGGCCGAAGCCCGTGTGGTGCAGTACGACGAAGGCGGCCAGCAGCACGGCCAGGGCGATGACCACCGGGATCGAGACGAACAGTCCTCCCGGGCCGTACAGCCGGGTCTGCGCGATTGCCGCCGTGGTGGGGTCGCTGATCGTGATGGACTCGGTGCTGATGGTGTAGCAGAGCCCGCGGGCGAGGAACATGCCGGCCAGGGTGACGATGAACGGCTGGATCTCGAAGGTGTGGATGATCCAGCCCATGAACGTCCCGCTCGCGGCGCCGACCAGCAGGACCAGCGGGATGACGGCGGCCAGGGGCCAGCCGTGCGACTCGACCAGCCAGGCGGTGAGCGTGGTCGACAGGGCCACCATGGAGCCGACGGACAGATCGATGCCGCCGGTGAGGATGACGAAGGTCGCCCCGACCGCGACGACGAGGAGGAATCCGTTGTCGATCAGCAGGTTGAGCACGACTTGCGCGGAGAGGAAGCCCTCGTAGCGCACCGACCCGACGCTGAACATGACGACCAGCAGGACGGCCGTGACGATCAGTGGGATACGGGTGCGGGTGCGCGGGGACACGGTGGCGAGGGGGCGGGTGAGCGCAGCGGCGGCGCTCGCGATGCCGGTGCTCATGCGCGTACCTCCTGCTCCTGCGGGGCGGCGCCCGGCGTGGTGTGGGATCGGGGTGTGGTCGCCCTGCGGCGGCGCAGGACCTTGGCCCGGAAGACCGGGGACTGGACGAGGCAGACGACGATGACCACGAAGGCCTTGAAGACGAGGGTGGTCTCGGGTGGGACGCCGAGGGTGTAGACGGTGGTGGACAGGGTCTGGATGATCAGGGCGCCCAGGACGGTGCCGCCGAGGGAGAAGCGTCCTCCGGTCAGGGCCGTGCCGCCGACGACCACGGCGAGGATCGCGTCGAGTTCGATCCACAGGCCGGCGTTGTTGCCGTCGGCGCTGGAGACGTTGGAGCTGATCATCAGCCCGGCGACCGCGGCGCACAGCGCGCTGAAGACGTAGACCAGGGCGAGCAGACCGCCCGCGCGGATGCCGACCAGGCGGCTGGCGGCGGGGTTGCCGCCCACGGACTCGATCAGCATGCCGAGTGCGCTGCGACGGGTGACGAAACCGGTGAGCGCGACGAGGGCGGCGGCCAGGAGGACGGCGAACGGGAAGGTCAGCCAGTAGCCGCCGCCGATCATCTTGTAGGGGGCGCTGGTCACCGTGATGATCTGGCCGCCGGTGATCAGCTGGGCGACGCCGCGGCCCGCGACCATGAGGATCAGGGTGGCCACGATGGGCTGCACCCCCAGCCCGGACACCAGGAACCCGTTGGCGAGGCCCAGTACGAGGGCGACGCCGAGCGCGAGGGCGACCGCTGCGAGCACGGTGGCGACGCTGCCGGGACGTTCGGCGGTGGAGATGTGCCCGCAGGCGAGGGCGCCGGCGATGGCGACGGTCGAACCCACGGAGAGGTCGATGCCCCGGGTGGCGATGACGAGGGTCATGCCGAGCGCCACGAGGGTGAGGGGCGCGCCGAACTGGAGGATGTCGATCAGGCTGCCGTAGAGGTGGCCGTCGCGTACGCGGACGGTGAGGAAGTCGTGGTGGAACGCGAGGTTGCCGAGGAGCAGCGCGAGCAGGATGAGCGTGGGCCACAGCAGGCGGTGGCCCGCCAGGCGTCTCCCGGCTCCGCCGACCGCCTTGGGCTGGGCAGGCTGGGTGGTCATGAGTCCGTTCCGGTGGCGATGGTCGTGAGGATGCGTTCGGGCGTGACGGTGTCGTCGTTCGTGAGGGTGGCCACCATCCGGTGGTCGCGGAGCACGGCGATGCGGTGGCTCAGGCGCAGGACCTCTTCGATTTCCGCCGAGATGAACAGCACGGCGGTGCCGTCGCCCGCCTGACGGGCCACGAGTTTCTGGATCTCCGCCTTGGCCCCGATGTCGATGCCCCGGGTGGGTTCGTCGAGGATCAGGAGCCGGGGTGCGGTCAGCAGCCACCGCGCGAGGAGGACCTTCTGCTGGTTGCCTCCGCTGAGGTGGCGCACCTGCGCTTCGGGGTCGGCGGGGCGGATGTCCAGGGTTCCGATCCAGTGCCGTGCCAGTTCGTCCTGTTTCGCCCGGGTCAGCGGCCTGGTCCAGCCGCGGGCGGCCTGCAGGGCGAGGACGATGTTCTCGCGGACCGTGAGGTCTCCCACCAGTCCCTCGGACTTGCGGTTCTCGGAGCAGAACGCGATGCCCCGGGCGATGGCGTGGCGCGGGGTGCGCAGGAGTACCGTCCTGCCCTCGATGCTCACTTCTCCGGAGTCCGCGCCGTCCGCTCCGAACAGGAGGCGCGCCACCTCGGTGCGGCCCGAGCCCAGGAGGCCGGCCAGTCCGATGACCTCACCGGCATGGATGTCGAGGTCGTACGGTTCGATCGAGCCCGCGCGGGTCAGTCGTCGCGCCTGGAGGAACGGCTCACTGGCCGCCCGTTCGGCCGCTTCCTCGCGCGCACGGTCGGACAACTGGTCGAGGGTGGCCAGCTCTCCGCCGATCATTCGCTGTACCAGCGTCACCGGAGTGAGTTCGCCGATGGGGTACTCGCCTTCCAGCCGGCCGTTGCGCAGGATGGTGACGCGGTCGCAGACATCGAATACCTGGTCGAGGAAGTGCGTGACGAACAGGATGGCCACACCGCGGTCACGCAGGCGCCGCACCAGCGTGAAGAGCTGGGCGACCTCCTCGCGGTCCAGGCTGGAGGTGGGTTCGTCCAGCACCAGCACCTTCGCCGAGACGTCCACCGCCCGGACGATGGCGACCAGTTGCTGAACGGCCAGGGAGTGCGAACCGAGCAGACCGGTGACGTCCAGGTCGAGGTCCAGTTCCGTCAGCAGCTCAGTCGCCCGCTGCCGCAGCGCGGACCAGTGGATGAGACCGAACCGGCGCGGTTCGCGCCCGATGAGGATGTTCTCGGCGACCGAGATGTTCGGGCAGAGATTGACCTCCTGGTAGACGGTGCTGATTCCGGCCCGCTGCGCCTGGAGGGGGTCCGCGAACGCGTGGGGCCGGCCGTCGACGAGGATGGTGCCGCCGTCGGCGGGGTGGACACCGGTGAGCACCTTGATCAAGGTGGACTTCCCGGCGCCGTTCTCGCCCATCAGGGCGTGCACCTCACCGGGGAAGAGCCGCAGGGCGACTCCGTCGAGGGCGAGCACGCCCGGGAACTGCTTGCGGATGCCCTGGGCCTCCAGGACCGGCCGCGGGTCGCCGGAGTCCGTGGGCCGCGGGGTGGACGGGGATGCCATCCGCCCTCCTCTCGTGGATGGGGTGGTGGAGCGGACTGGCGGTGCCGGGGATCGCGGGCCCCCGCAAGATCCTGAGGAGGACCCGGGCCGGGCCTCCCGCGGCACCGGCCGGCCGCGTCAGTAGTTCCGCGAAGGCAGCGCGGCCGCGGCCTTGTCCTGCGGGAAGACACCCTCCTGGGTCTCGACCCGGGTCGGCACGCTCTCCCCTGCGACGACCTTCTTGGCCAGCTCCATCAGCTGGTCGCCGAGCAGCGGGTTGCACTCCACCACGACGTTGATCTTGCCCTCGGTCATCGCGACGAAGGCGTCCTTGATTCCGTCCACCGAGATCACCTTGATGTCCGTACCGGGCTTCTTGCCGGACTCCTCGATGGCCTGGATGGCGCCGAGCGCCATGTCGTCGTTGTGGGCGTAGAGGACGTCGATGTCCTTCTGCGACTTCAGGAACGCCTGCATGACCTCCTTGCCCTTGGCCCGGGTGAAGTCGCCCGACTGCGAGGCCACGATCTTGAACTTGCCGTCGGCGCGGATGGCGTCGGCGAAGCCGGCCTTGCGGTCGTTGGCGGGTGCGGAGCCCGTGGTGCCCTGGAGCTCGACGATGTTGACCGGACCCTGCTCGTTGGCGTACGCGCTGGTCAGCCACTCGCCCGCGGACTTGCCCTCCTTGACGAAGTCCGAGCCCAGGAAGGTCTTGTAGAGGGAGGTGTCCTTGGTGTCCACGGCGCGGTCGGTGAGGATGACCGGGATGCCCGCGTCCTTGGCCTCCTTCAGCACCGTGTCCCAGCCGGACTCCACGACCGGCGAGAAGGCGATCACATCGACCCTCTGCTGGATGAAGGTGCGGATCGCCTTGATCTGGTTCTCCTGCTTCTGCTGCGCGTCGGAGAACTTGAGCTCGATCCCGGCCTTCTTCGCCGCCTCCTGGACGGACTTGGTGTTGGCGGTGCGCCAACCGCTCTCGGCGCCCACCTGGGCGAAGCCCATGGTGATCGTGCCGCCGGAGTGCGCCTTGGCCCCGGAGGCCGGGGCGGAGGCGGGGCCCTCGGTGGAGCAGGCGGTCAGCGCGGAGGAGGCGAGGAGGGCGGCGGTGAGGACGAGAGCTGCTCTGCGAGCCATGACGGGTGTCCTTTCGGATGTACGGAAGAGCTCCGCACGGCCGGGGCCGGGCTGTGCCGGGGGGGGCAGGGGCGGGGCCGGGTCGGAGCCGAGCTTCGGAGCCGGGGTCGACAGGAGACGGTTGCCCTCGGGAGGGGGCGCCGTCGCATTGTGAGCGTTAACAAGCCTGGTTCTCAACCCCCTTGTGTGCGTTACCTGTCCGTTACCGCGCGCCGCGCGCGGCGACTTGGCCCACTTCACCCGTTCGCGAGACCGCCGACTTCGCCATCCCGACCGGATGCATCAACCAGCGGCGGATCGAAGCCAGATCGGGTCGAGCCCCCGTATACGAAGGCCGCCACATCGGGTGACCTCCCCACATGATCCACGCAGAGCTCTTGCCCATCGACATTGTTAGCGCTCACAATGCCTTGGCGGCGGGCCTCCGCCGGCCGCCGGAACTGCCGGGACGGCATCTCCGGCTGCCGGGCCGCGCCGCCCACCACCCCACGGCTCCTTCGAAAGGCACTCCGTTGACGTCACCCCCTCCCCACGCGCCCACCCCGCCTTCCGAGGAATCGGAGCAGTACACGGTCGGCGTGGACTTCGGCACCCTGTCGGGCCGCGCCGTGGTGGTGCGGGTCCGCGACGGTCAGGAGCTGGCCGCGGCGGTCCACGCCTACCGGCACGGCGTCATCGACCGGCACCTGCCGCACGGCGGTGCCCAACTGCCTCCGGACTGGGCCCTGCAACACCCGCAGGACTGGCGGGACGTACTGCGTCACGCCGTCCCGGAGGCCGTGGCGGCGGCCGGAGTCGATCCTGCCGCGGTGATCGGCATCGCCACCGACTTCACCGCCTGCACCGTCCTGCCCACGCTGGCCGACGGGACTCCCCTCGCCGAGACGGAGCTCGCCGGACGGCCGCACGCGTGGCCCAAACTCTGGAAGCACCACGCGGCCCAGCCCCACGCCGACCGCATCAACGAACTCGCCCACGCCCGCGGAGAACGATGGATCACCCGCTACGGCGGCCGGATCTCCGCGGAATGGCAGTTCGCGAAGGCCCTCCAGGTCCTGGAGGAGGATCCGCTCGTCTACGAAAGCTGCGCGCGGTGGATCGAGGCCGCCGACTGGATCGTGTGGCAGCTCACCGGAGCCGAGTCCCGCAACGCCTGCACCGCCGGATACAAGGGCATCCACCAGGACGGCGCCTACCCGAGCGAGGAGTACCTGGCCGCGCTGAACCCCCGGTTCGCCGACTTCGCACGTACCCGCCTCGAATACCCCCTCTCCGCGCTGGGCTCACGCGTGGGCTCGCTCAGCACGGAGGCGGCGGCCTGGACGGGGCTGCGCCCCGGCATCGCCGTTGCCGCGGGCAACGTCGACGCCCATGTCACCGCAGCGGCGGCCCGGGCCGTCGAGGACGGTCAACTGCTCGCCATCATGGGCACCTCCACCTGCCACGTCGTGAACGCTCCCGTCCTCGCCGACGTCCCCGGCATCTGCGGTGTCGTCCACGGCGGGATCGTCGAAGGAGCCTACGGATACGAGGCCGGTCAGAGCGCGGTCGGCGACATCTTCGCCTGGGTACTGGACCAGGGCGTCCCGCCGGACTACCTCGCCGAGGCCGCCGACCGCGGCGAGGACCTCCACACCCTGCTGACCCGGAAAGCCGCCCTGCAGCCGGTCGGCGGCCATGGACTGGTCGCCCTCGACTGGCTGAACGGCAACCGTTCCGTCCTCGTCGACCACCACCTCTCCGGAGTCGTCGTGGGGCTCACCCTCGCGACCCGTCCCGAGGACGTCTACCGTGCGCTGCTCGAGGCAACCGCGTTCGGAACCCGCGTCATCGTGGAGGCCCTCGAGAAGGGCGGCGTCCCGGTGCACGAGTTCATCGTTGCCGGCGGACTGGCCAAGAACGAACTCCTGATGCAGATCTACTCCGACGTGCTGCGCCGCCCGGTCTCCCTCGCCGCGTCCGACCAGGGACCCGCCCTCGGGTCGGCCATCCACGCCGCCGTGGCCGCCGGCGCGCACACCGACGTGCGCAGGGCCACGGCGGCCATGGGCCGCCGACGGCCTGCCGTCTTCACGCCCGACGCCTCCCGAGCCGACGCCTACGACGCCCTCTTCGCCGAGTACCGGCTCCTGCACGACCACTTCGCCGCCGGCGGCCCGCTGCACCGCCTGAGGCGCATCCGCGATACGGCCCGCACGGCGGGCTGACGCCCGTCCCCCCTTCCCGCTTCCCCTCCCTCCCGCCGGCCCGCCGCGGGACGTCACCTTCAGGAGTCCATGTGCCCAGCCGAACATCCCCCGCCCAGGAGATCTGGTTCCTCACCGGCAGCCAGGGTCTGTACGGGGAGGAGACGCTGAAGCAGGTCGCCGAACAGTCGCGGCAGCTCGCCGGCGCGCTGGCCGACGCCTCCGGCATGCCCGCGCGAGTGGCGTGGAAGCCGGTACTGACCGACGCCGACGCCATCCGCCGGGTGTGCCTCGACGCCAACACCGACGACCGGTGCATCGGGCTCATCGCCTGGATGCACACCTTCTCGCCGGCCAAGATGTGGATCGCCGGACTGGACGCGCTGCGCAAGCCCTTGCTGCACCTCCACACCCAGTCGAACGTGGCCCTGCCCTGGGACACCATCGACATGGACTTCATGAACCTCAACCAAGCCGCTCACGGAGACCGCGAGTTCGGGCACATCCAGGCCCGTGTCGGCGTCCCCCGCAAGACCGTGGCCGGACACGTCACCGATCCGGCGACGACCGCACGCGTCGAGGTCTGGGCGCGGGCGGCCGCCGCACGCTCCGAACTGGCCACCCTCAAGGTCGCCCGCTTCGGCGACAACATGCGCGACGTGGCCGTCACCGAGGGCGACAAGGTCGAGGCCCAGCTGCGCTTCGGCGTCTCCGTCAACACGTACGGCGTGGGCGACCTGGTGGAGGTCGTCGACAGCGCGGACGGGACCGAGGTGGCTTCCCTCGTCGAGGCGTACCAGGACCTGTACGACCTGGCGCCGGAACTCCGGCCGGGCGGCGACCGGCACGACGCCCTGCGTTACGCGGCCCGCATCGAAGCCGGCCTGCGGACCTTCCTCGGAGCGGGCGGCTTCGGCGCCTTCACCACCAACTTCGAGGACCTGGGCGGACTGCGCCAGCTGCCCGGCATCGCGGTCCAGCGGCTCATGGCCCAGGGATACGGCTTCGGAGGAGAGGGCGACTGGAAGACCGCCGTCCTGCTGCGCGCCCTCAAGGCCGCCGCCGCCGGCCTCCCGGGCGGCACCTCCTTCATGGAGGACTACACCTACGACCTGACACCCGGAAACGAGCTCATCCTCGGCGCGCACATGCTCGAAGTCTGTCCCACCATCGCGTCCGCCAGGCCGAGGTGCGAGATCCATCCCCTCGGCATCGGCGGGCGGGAGGACCCGGTGCGCCTGGTGTTCGACGCAGCCCCCGGTCCGGCCGTGGTGGTCGGCCTCGCGGACCTCGGCGACCGCTTCCGCCTGATCGCCAACGACATCGACGTGGTGGCACCCCCCCACCCCCTGCCTGCCCTGCCCGTTGCCCGCGCGGTCTGGCGGCCCCGCCCCGACCTGCGGACCTCCACCGAATCCTGGCTGACGGCCGGAGGACCGCACCACACCGTCCTCAGTACCGCCCTCACCTCCGACCACCTCGACGACCTGGCGGAGATGCTCCGGATGGAACTCGCCCTCATCGACGGGACCACCACCCCGAAGCAGTTCCGGCGCGATCTCCGCTGGAACCAGGCGTACTACCGGCTGGCACAGGGACTGTGAACCGGTGCGACCGGAGCGGCCCGCCGCACCGGGCGGCCACCCGCCCGGCGGACGCGCGGCGGACCCGCGCGGTCGCGGCGCTAGCGGGCCGGCAGGCGGGTGGGATCGGCGATGATCTGCCGGACGGTCGACCATGCCGCGCCCAGCACCGGTCCGCGCCGCCCCAGGGCGGAGGGCCGTACCGCCTCCGGGGTCCAGGGCCGGACGGTGACCCGGGCGGCGAGTTCGGCGCGTACCGGCGGGAGGAGCCAGTCGGCGAGTTCGGCGTAGGCGCCCCCCAACACGAGGCCGTCCGGGTCGATGAGGTTCACCGCCGAGGCGAGGGCGAGGCCCAGGGCCCGGCCGGCGCGGTCCAGGGCGTGCAGGGTCGCCGCGTCCCCCGCGGCTGCACGCTCGGCCAGCAGGGCCACCGGGTCGCCGGCGCCTCCCAGCCCTGCCTCGCGCAGTACGGCCGCTTCACCCGCGTACTGCTCCAGGCAGCCGCGTGCCCCGCAGGGACACGGTGCGCCCTCCGGGTGGACGGGCAGGTGGCCCAGTTCGCCCGCGAAACCGCGGGCGCCCCGGAACAGCTGCCCGCCGATGACCAGGGCGGCGCCGATTCCGGCCTCGGCGGAGACGTGGACGAAGGTCTCGGCGGGGTGTCCCCGGTGCCACTGCTCGGCCAGCGCCCCGAGGTTGGCCTCGTTCTCCGGCTCGGGCACGGCGGCGGGGTCCGGCCAGTGGTCGGCGGGTCGGACGGCCCGCCAGCCGAGGTTGGGGGCGTTCTCGACCAGTCCGCCCGGGGCGTTCGGCACCACTCCCGGCACGGCCAGGACGCGGCCTTCGACACGCAGGCCGAGTGCGGCGGCCTCGGACTCCGCGTCGGAGCCCAGCGCGGCGGCCTCGGCCAGTACCTGCCCGGCCGGCCGGCCCGCGTTGGCCCGCTCCACGCGGCGCCACACCCGGGGTTCGCCGCGCAGGTCCACGACGCACGCGGCGAGATGGGTGACGCCGATCTCCAGGCCGAGGCCGGCGGGACCCCGGTCGTTCAGGGCCAGGGCCCGCCCGGGGCGGCCGACGCGTCCGCTGGGCGCGGTCTCCGTCTCGGTCAGCGCGCCGCGGCCGATGAGCTCGTCGACCATGGAGGAGACGGCCGGCCTGGTCAGGCCCGTGCGCCCGGCGACGTCCGCCCGGGAGAGCGGACCGTGCGCGGCGACCGCGCCGATCACCACCGCGAGGTTCTGCCGACGCATCCCCTGCTGCGAGGCGGGCGCGTCCTCCACGCCCCCGCCCACCCTGCCGATCCCCGCCATCGAAGCCGGCCCTCCTATCGTTCTTCCGGCGACACCTCCTGCAGCGCCCGCGCCCGCCGCAGCGTACTGGTGATCCGTCCGAGCGTGTCGTCGTCCCGGGGTACGGGCTCCAGGACCCGGCCCTCGGCGGTCCGCCAGCGCCGGGCGACGGCGTCGGCCGGCTCACCGGTGAGCAGGGCGGCGGCCTGGGCGGCGGCCCCGAGCGCGACCAGTTCCCGGGCCGCGGGCACCTGGACCGCCCGGCCGGACAGCCGCAGGACGGTCCGCTGCCAGGCCGCGCCGCGGGCTCCGCCGCCGATCAGCAGCAGGGGTTCGCCGGGGGCGGGGTCCTCGCCTCCGGCGAGCAGTACGCCGCCCAGCGCCGTGAGCAGGGCGTGGGCGGCGCCGTCGTAGGCGGCCTGCAGCAGCTGTCCCGGTGTGGTGTCGTGACGCAGACCGTGGACCAGGCCGGAGGCGCCCGGGAGGTCCGGGGTGCGCTCGCCGTCGAGGTAGGGAAGCACCACCACCGTGCCGCCCTGTTCGACGGCCTCGCGGTCGCGGCCGACGAGGGCGGCGAAGCGGTCGACGGCGAGGGTGCAATTGAGCGTGCAGGCGAGCGGCAGCCAACCGCCGAGCGCGTCGGCGAAGCCGGCCACGGTTCCGCTCGGGTCGGCGGGCCGCGTCCGGCCGACGGCGTAGACGGTGCCGGAGGTACCGAGGCTCAGCACCGGGCGTCCGGGGGTCAGGCCCAGCCCGAGGGCGGCGGCCATGTTGTCCCCGGTCCCGGTGGCCACCAGCGCGCCCTCGCGCAGGGGCATGCCGGCGCGGACGAGGCCCGCCCGGGCGCCCGGCGGGAGGACCTGCGGCAGCAGCCCGGAGTCGAGTCCGATCCGGGCGAGGACCTCCCGGTCGTAGCCGTCCGGGCCCCACCAGCCGGTTCCCGACGCGTCACCGCGGTCCGTCACCGCCTCGCCGGTCAGCCGCTCCGTCAGGAAGTCGTGGGGAAGCCGGACCGCGGTGACGCGGTCGGCGGCGGCGGGCTCGTTCGCGCGCAGCCAGGCCCACTTGGCGGAGGTGAAGGCGGCCGTCGGGACGCTGCCTGTGCGGCGGGCGAGCTCTGCCGCGCCGAAGGCGGCTGCGAGTCCGGTGGCCTGCGGCGCGGAGCGGACGTCGTTCCACAGCAGCGCCGGGCGCACCGGCCGGCCGGCCGGGTCGAGGGTGACCAGGCCGTGCTGCTGGCCGGCGACCGAGCATGCGGCGACGCGGTCCGCCCAGCCGGTGCCCGCCACGGCCGCGCCCAGCGCCCGCCACCACTCTTCGGGGTCGCTCTCGCGTCCGGCGCCCGCGCTGACGGCGTGCGCGGCGCGGCCCTCGCCCAGAACGGCGCCGGTCTCCAGATCGACGGCGAGGGCCTTGGTGGACTGGGTCGAGCTGTCCACGCCGATCACGACACGCTGAGCAGCCATGCGTTCCTCCGGTGGGGTTCCTTCTGGCGTCTCCGCATACTAATTTGTTTTCCGTCATTACAAATAGCCCTCGGCCCGGATCCGGAGCGCCCCATGACCAGCGACCCGCTCGTCCCCACTCCCGCGCACAGGTTCACCTTCGGCCTGTGGACCGTCGGCTGGCAGGGGCGGGACCCCTTCGGCGACGCCACCCGGCCCGCCCTCGACCCGGCCCGGACCGTGGAGCGGCTGGCCGGGCTCGGCGCCTACGGCGTCACGTTCCACGACGACGACCTGATCCCCTTCGCGGCCGGCGACACCGCACGCGACCAGGCGGTCAAGCGCTTCCGGACCGCACTCGACACGGCCGGGTTGAAGGTGCCGATGGCCACCACCAACCTCTTCACCCACCCCGTCTTCAAGGACGGTGCCTTCACCGCCAACGACCGGGACGTCCGCCGGTACGCGCTGCGCAAGACGATCCGCAACATCGACCTGGCCGTGGAACTCGGCGCCTCGGTCTACGTCGCATGGGGCGGCCGCGAGGGCGCCGAGTCGGGCGCGGCCAAGGACGTGCGCACCGCCCTCGACCGGCTGAAGGAGGCCTTCGACCTGCTGGGCGAGTACGTCGCCAGCCAGGGCTACGACCTGCGCTTCGCGATCGAACCCAAGCCCAACGAGCCGCGCGGTGACATCCTGCTGCCCACCATCGGCCACGCCCTGGCGTTCATCAACGAGTTGGACCGGCCCGAGCGGGTCGGCCTCAACCCGGAGGTCGGCCACGAGCAGATGGCCGGGCTGAACTTCCCGCACGGCATCGCCCAGGCCCTGTGGCACGGCAAGCTGTTCCACATCGACCTCAACGGCCAGTCCGGCATCAAGTACGACCAGGACCTGCGTTTCGGCGCGGGTGACTTGCGCCAGGCCTTCTGGCTGGTCGACCTGCTGGAGTCGGCCGGCTACGACGGCCCCCGCCACTTCGACTTCAAGCCGCCGCGCACCGAGGATTCCGGCGGGGTCTGGGCCTCGGCGGCCGCCTGCATGCGCAACTACCTGCTTCTGGCCGAGCGTTCCCGCGCCTTCCGGTCCGATCCGGAGGTCCGGGCCGCGCTCGCCGCCTCCCGGCTGCCCGAACTCGCCCTCCCCACCGCCGAGGACGGCCTGGCCGCTCTCCTCGCCGACAGGTCCGCCTTCGACGAGTTCGACGTCGAGGCCGCCGCCCGCCGCGGCATGGCCTTCGAACAACTCGACCAGCTCGCCCTCGAACACCTCCTCGGCGCCCGCTGAGCCGGTGGGTCGATGAGCCGGGCCGTGGCGTTCCACGGTCCGGCGTCGGTGACCCATCGCCGGCAGTAGTGGTCGGGAGAGTCGATGCCGCGGGTCATGAAGCCCTCGGCCCACTGCGGGCCGTCGCCCACGCCCCGGTCCGGTGTGTCGTGGCCCTGGCCCCGGCTGTCGACGACGAGTCGCGCGCAGCCTGCCGTGTTGCGCGGGCGCAGCAGCCAGGCGGCCCCCGGCTCGCCCTTCCAGCCGGGGAAGCGCACGTCGTCGACCTCGATGGTGCTCAGCTGGTGCTGAGCTCGGCGGGCCCAGGGAGCGTTGCCCCCGCCGGTAAGGGCACAGGTGGGGGGTGGGGTGGGGTGGGGTGGGGTGGCGGCCCGCCCCCCGGACGGGCCGCCGGTCTCACCCTGCCCGCGTCGGTCACCGCGACGGCCCGGAACTTCCCGGGCGGCGTCAGCGGTCGAGGGGCAGCTGTCCTTACTCGACCGAGAAGCGGTACACCGTCATCGAGCGGTACTCCTCCCCCGGGCGCAGTTGGCTGGAGGGATACTCGGGCCGGTTGGGCGAGTCCGGAAAGCGCTGGGTCTCCAGCGCGATGCCCGCGTACGCGAAATACGGGCGACCGGAGCGGCCGGTCAGCGACCCGTCGAAGTGGTTGCCGGTGTAGACCTGGAGCCCCGGCTCCGTGGTCATGCATTCGACGCGGCGGCCGCTGGCGGGGTGGCTCAGGACGGCGGCCCGCCTGAGACCGGTGCCGTCGAGCACCCAGTTGTGGTCGAAGCCATCGCCGGCCCGGCGGATCTGCGGGTGTTCCTCGGTGATGCGGGCACCGATCGTCCGGGGCTCGCGGAGGTCGAAGGGCGTGCCGGTGACGGACTCGGCCGGACCGAGCGGTATCAGCTCCGCGTCCACGGGGGTGTAACGGGCGGCCTCGACACGCAGCAGGTGGCCGAGCACCGTCCCGCAACCCTCGCCGGCCAGGTTGACATACATGTGGTTGGTGAGGTTGACGACCGTCGGGGCGTCCGTGGTCGCGCGGTAGGCGAGGGAGAGTTCGCCGTCGGGGCCGAGCAGGTAGGTGACCTCGGCCGTGAGGGCGCCGGGGAATCCCTGGTCGCCGTCGGGGCTGTCCATACGGAAGCGGACGCCGGCCCGCCGGCCCACGCGAACCGGCACGCCGTCCCAGAGGCGAGTGGCGAAGCCGTCCGGTCCGCCGTGCAGGGTGTGGCCGTCCTGCTGGGTGGCCAGCCGGTGCGTCGTGCCGTCGAGGGTCAGCGTTCCGCCGGCGATCCGATTGGCGTAGCGGCCGACCGTCGCGCCGAAGTAGGCAGCCTCCCCCAGCAGATCCGCTGTGCTCTCGCAGCCCAGGACGACGTTGGCACGCCTCCCGTTCCGGTCCGGCGCGTGCAGGGCCTGCAAGCGGGCTCCCAGGCTGAGCACCTCCGCCGCCACGCCCTGCGGGGAGCTGAACGTCCAGCGGGTGATGCGCCGCCCGTCCGGGAGCTCTGCGGCAGTCTCCTGGGCCACCGTCACTTCACCATGGGATACGAGTGCATCTCGCGACACGCGACTACTCCGTTCAACGCGG
The DNA here is from genome assembly GCF_044541755.1 of Streptomyces sp. NPDC085524. Taxonomy (NCBI): domain Bacteria; kingdom Bacillati; phylum Actinomycetota; class Actinomycetes; order Kitasatosporales; family Streptomycetaceae; genus Streptomyces; species Streptomyces sp. NPDC085524. The sequence continues at coordinate 138,553 of NZ_JBITTH010000009.1, read as the reverse complement.
CGGGGAGGGGAGCGACGCCCGCCGTACGGGCGGTGGTGGCCGACCGGGGCGGAGCGGTTTCCGTCCATCCGGTCGAGCGCCACCAGGCCGTGCCCGCCGACGGGCCGTTGACGACGTGGCAGGTGGAGGTGCCCGTGAGGGCGGGGAGTCGGCCGTTCCCAAGGTGCCGGGCGGCCACCGCGGGCACGTATGCGTCGGCACTGCCGGCGGCCACCGGCTGGACCGTACCTGCGGTGAAGCCGGCGGCGGTGCCGATGACGTACCTGTCCGAGCCCCGGACGGCAGGGATCAAGGTCACTTTCTCATCCTTCGCACCGGCAACCGGCATGCGTTCCAGCGGAGTTGAAGGGGAACATCGCTCCGAGAGATTGTTAGCGTTAACAATGCGCCCCTGTCAAGGGGGAGGCCTGCGGGGGCGCTCCGGTGAGTGCGTCCGAGGCGGCGGTGAGCACGGGCCGCCGGGGCGGCCGGCCCCGGGTCGGCCGGCGCCGGCTCAACGGCGGGTGGCGGGACCCGCGCTGCGACGCAGCACCATCTCGGGAGGAATCCGCACGTGAGCACGGGTCTGCGCGACGCCCTCCAGTTCCTCGACGAGCAGTTCCAGGGCCCGGCGGCCGAGCTCGCCGAAGTCCTGCCGCACGGTGGTCAGGGGCGGGGTGAAGTAGGCGGCCTCGGGAATGTCGTCGAAGCCGACCACACTGATGTCGCCCGGGATCGAGCGGCCGGCCTCGTGCAGGGCGCGCAGCAGGCCGAGCGCCATGTGGTCGTTGGCGCAGAAGACGGCGGTGACGTCGCCCAGTTCGGCGATCCGCAAGCCCGCCTGGTAGCCGGCGCGCGCGCTCCAGTCGCCGGGCTCGACACGCGGCACGGGGGCTCCGGCAGCCTCCAGCGCACCGCGCCAGCCCTCCTGGCGGTCCCGGCTCTCCAGCCAGCCGGCCGGGCCGGCCAGGTGGTGCACGGTGCGGTGGCCCAGATCGAGCAGGTGCCTGGTGGCCGCTTCGGCGCCGGACCGGTTGTCCACCGAGACCATCGGAACCCGCGACTGGCTGCCCGGTCCGACCGCGACGACCGGCACGGAGCTGGAGAGCTTGGCCACCGCGCTGACGGCGGAGATCTGGGGCGCGATCACGACGACGCCTTCCACGCCCTGGTCGCGCAGGCGGTCGACAGCCTCCTGAACCGAGCGGCCGTCCAGGGAGCGCAGACTTGTCACGCTGACGAAATACCCCGCACTGCGCGCAGCCTGTTCGATGCCGTGCAGCATCGAGGCGGGACCGTACAGGGTCGATTCGAAGCTGACCACGCCGAGAGTCTGCGAGCGGCGGGTGACCAGGGCGCGGGCAGCGGAGTTGGGCCGGTAGTCCAGCTCACGGATGGCGGCGAGCACCCGCTCCCGGGTCCCGGGCCGCACGTGCGGGGCGCCGTTGAGCACCCGGGACACCGTCTGGTGGGACACGCCGGCCAATTTGGCCACGTCCGCCATCACGGGGTGGCGCCGCTCGGTCCCGCCACTGTCGTTTCCCACTCGCACTTCCCTCCTCGACTCCGGCTACGGTACGCCACCGGCCGCCGAGGAGGGCTGCGTGAACGTTGGCGGACGAGCGGACGCGGCGGCGGTACCGCGTTCGCCGCCGCGGCGGCGATCGGCCGCCACGGCGTGCGGCCCACGACCGCGATCCGGTACTCGCGGACCAAACGCCTCGCCCGAGGCGGCAGAAGCCGCTCGTGGTCGACGTACCCGTTCCGTGCCCGATGCGCAGGTGCCCTCGCCGAGGGGGCCGATCGCCTCCGCCGCCGTCAAGCCGACGGTGATCCGAACAGACCCTTGACGGCACACTTGTGAGCGTTAACACTCAGGTATCGCCAGGCCGGAGCCGCTGCGACGCCCGACTTCACACAGCGCGAGAAGACGAATCCCGGCCGGCTCCGCTCGACCGCTTCCGGTCACCCAGCCGGGTCGCACTGTGCCGGTCGCGGAACATCACTGGAGGAACTGTGCGGAAGCTTTCAGCGGGCCTCGTCGCCTTCGGTCTCACGCTGTCGCTGGCAGCCTGCGGCCAGAGCGCCAACGGAGCGGGCGACGGCGGGGCCGGCAAAGACGCCGAAGGGGGCCTCATCGGCATCGCGATGCCGACCAAGTCGTCGGAGCGCTGGATCAACGACGGCAACAACATGGTCAAGGAGTTTCAGGCCAAGGGCTACAAGACCGACCTCCAGTACGGCGACAACGTCGTGGAGAACCAGGTCTCCCAGGTGGAGAACATGATCACCAAGGGGGCCAAGCTGCTGGTGATCGCCGCCATCGACGGCTCCTCGCTCACCAATGTGCTGCAGAAGGCCGCCGACGCCCACGTCCCCGTCATCTCCTACGACCGGCTGATCCGCGGCACGAAGAACGTCGACTACTACGCGACCTTCGACAACTACAAGGTCGGTGTCCTGCAGGGCAGTTACATCGTCGACAAACTCGGCCTCAAGGACGGCAAGGGTCCCTTCAACATCGAGCTGTTCGCCGGCTCACCGGACGACAACAACGCCGCGTTCTTCTACAACGGTGCGATGAGCGTCCTGAAGCCGTACATCGACGACAAGAAGCTGGTCGTGCAGAGCGGCCAGACCTCCTTGAACCAGATCGCCACCCTGCGCTGGGACGGCGGTCTCGCCCAGTCCCGGATGGACAACCTGCTGAGCAAGTCGTACACCGCCGCCCGCGTCGACGCGGTGCTCTCGCCGTACGACGGCATCTCGATCGGCATCATCTCCTCGCTCAAGGGCGTCGGCTACGGCGCCGGCCAGCCGCTTCCCGTCGTCACGGGCCAGGACGGCGAGCTGGCCTCGGTGAAGTCGATCATCGCGGGCGAGCAGACCCAGACCGTCTACAAGGACACCCGCCAACTGGCCAAGGCCGCGGTCCAGATGGGTGACGCACTGCTGACCGGCGGCAAGCCCGAGGTCAACGACACCAGTCAGTACGACAACGGCGTCAAGACCGTACCGGCGCAGCTGCTCCAGCCGGTCAGCGTCGACAAGGAGAACTACCGGAAGGTCCTGGTGGACAGCGGCCAGTACACCGCCGACCAGCTCAAGTAGCCCACGGAGCCCGTCCCACGGGTCCGGTGACGCCCAACCGGCGGTGCGGCGCCCGGGAGACCGCCCGGCACCGCACCGCCCCGACGATACGGAAGCACAACCATGGCCCGACCCGTTCTCGAAATGCGGTCGATCAGCAAGACGTTTCCCGGTGTCACGGCTCTCTCCGAGGTCAACCTGACCGTCGGCACGGGGGAGGTGCACGCCGTCTGCGGTGAGAACGGCGCCGGCAAGTCCACCCTGATGAAGGTACTCAGCGGCGTCCACCCGCACGGCAGCTACGAAGGCGAGATCCGGTTCGAGGGCGAACCCTGCCGCTTCCGGGACATCCGGGCCAGCGAGCAGCGCGGCATCGTCATCATCCACCAGGAACTCGCGCTGGTCCCGTATCTGTCCATCGCCGAGAACATCTTCCTCGGCAACGAGCACGCCACCCGGGGTGTCATCAGCTGGCACCGGACGCTGACGCACGCCGCGGCGCTGATCCGGCAGGTCGGACTCGACGAGAGCCCGCACACCAGGATCGCCGACCTCGGCGTGGGTAAACAGCAGTTGGTCGAGATCGCCAAGGCGCTCGCCAAGAAGGTCAAGCTGCTCATCCTGGACGAGCCGACGGCCGCCCTGAACGACGAGGACAGCCGCAAGCTGCTCGACCTGATCCTCGAACTCAAGGCCCAGGGCATCTCCTGCATCCTCATCTCGCACAAGCTGAACGAGATCGCCCGGGTCGCCGACGCCGTCACCATCCTGCGCGACGGGCGGACCATCGAGACCATCGCCATCGGTTCCGACGGCATCTCCGAAGAGCGGATCATCCGCGGCATGGTCGGCCGCGACCTGGAACACCGCTACCCCGAGCGCGCCCCGCAGATCGGCGAGGTCGCCTTCGAAATCGATGACTGGAGCGTCCGACACCCCATCGACCACCGGCGCCGGGTGGTCGACGGCGCCTCGCTGAACGTCCGTCGTGGTGAGATCGTCGGCGTCGCCGGCCTCATGGGCGCCGGCCGCACCGAGCTGGCCATGAGCGTCTTCGGCCGCTCGTACGGACGGTGGACCGGCGGCCGGGTGCGGCTGCACGGCCGGGAGATCCGCACCCGGACGGTTCCGGAGGCGATCGGGCACGGCATCGCGTACGTGACCGAGGACCGCAAGCAGCTCGGCCTCAATCTGGGCGACGACATCAGCCGGAACATCTCGCTGAGCGCCCTGGGCAAGGTGGCCCGGCGGGGCTGGGTCGACCGGCACGAGGAGACGCGGATCGCCGAAACGTACCGGCGGACGATGAACATCAAGGCCCCCTCGGTGTTCGCGGAGACCGGCAAGCTCAGTGGCGGCAACCAGCAGAAGGTCGTCCTCAGCAAGTGGATCTTCGCCGATCCGGAGGTGCTGATCCTCGACGAACCCACCCGGGGCATCGACATCGGCGCCAAGGCGGAGATCTACACCGTCATCGCCGAACTCGCGGCCCAGGGCAAGGCGGTACTCGTCATCTCCTCCGAGCTCCCCGAACTCCTGGGCCTGTGCGACCGGATCTACACCATGGCCGAAGGCCGGATCACCGGTGAGGCGACCCGCGCCGAGGCCACCCAGGAATCCCTCATGCGGCTCATGACCATGAGCGCGGCATACCCCGACAAGCAGGTGTGAGGCATGGCCCAGATCGAGACCACCCCGAAGACCGCGCCCAGTACCCCGGAAACCGGCCGACGATCATCAGCCGGTGCCGTACTGGCCCGGGCGCTGCGCGGCAACCTGCGCCAGTACGGGATGCTGGTCGCGCTGGCGCTGATCGTGCTGCTGTTCCAGTTCTGGACGGACGGCATCCTGCTCCAGCCGCTCAACATCACCAATCTGATCCAGCAGAACGGCTACATCCTCATCCTGGCCATCGGCATGATGATCGTCATCATCGCCGGGCACATCGACCTGTCGGTCGGGTCGCTCGCCGCCTTCGTCGGGGCGGCCGCGGCGGTGATGATGGTCGAGCACAAGATGCCGTGGCCCGTGGCGCTGGTGGTCGCGCTGCTGATCGGGGCCCTCGCCGGAGCCTGGCAGGGGTTCTGGATCGCCTATCTCGGGATCCCCTCGTTCATCGTCACGCTGGCCGGCATGCTGCTGTTCCGCGGTGGGACCCAGATCCTCCTGCAGGGGCAGTCGGTGGCGCCGTTCCCCAAGGGCTTCCAGAACATCAGCAGCGGCTTCCTCCCCGCGGTCGGCCCGCACACCGACTACCACAACCTCACCCTGGTGCTGGGCCTCTCGGTGCTGGCCGTAGCGATCCTGCAGGAGGTGCGCGGACGGCGGCGGGCGGCCTCGTACGGGCTGGAACCGCTCCCGGCCGGGCTGTTCCTGGTGAAGCTCGGCGCGATCACCGCGGCCGTGGTGGCCTTCACGCTGTTGCTGGCCAGCTACCACGGGGTGCCGATCGTCCTGCTGATCCTCGGCGTCCTGCTGGTCGGCTTCGGATACGTGATGCGCAACTCGGTCCTCGGCCGGCACACCTACGCCATCGGCGGCAACGAGGCGGCGGCGAGGCTGTCCGGGGTGAAGAGCAAGCGGGTCGTCTTCCTCGCCTTCGTGAACATGGGCGTCCTGGCGGCCCTGGCCGGGCTGGTCTTCGCCGCGCGGCTCAACGCCGGTACGCCGCAGGCCGGCATCAACTTCGAGCTGGAGGCGATCGCCGCCGCGTTCATCGGCGGCGCCTCCGCGAGCGGCGGTGTGGGAACCGTCCTCGGTGCGCTCACCGGCGGTCTGGTGCTGGGCGTGCTGAACAACGGCATGTCGCTGGTGGGCGTGGGTACCGACTACCAGCAGGTGATCAAGGGCCTGGTCCTGCTGGCGGCCGTCGGCTTCGACGTCTACAACAAGCGCAAGGCCGGAGCCTGACCCGGCCCCTCCTCGGCCCGGCCCGCCGCCGACGAGGAGGGGTGCCTCGCCTGCCGACGTTCCGATGGTCCAGGACGCGGGCCCCGATCTCGATTCGCTCACCGTCCAGTTGCAGGAGGCGTTGGCCGGCTGCCTCGCCGAACACCGCGGCACGGGCCGCTGCCGAGCTGTGGGCCGCTCGGTGGCGGATCCGGCGGCAACCTTTTCGCGTCCTGCGGCGACCGGGCAGTGCACCTCGACTCGGATCTTCGAACGGACGGACATGCAGACTGCACGGCAGGTCGCGCGGCAGCGCAGGCGTAGACACAGGCTGATGAGGGGAACGGCGGTGCTGCTGACCGCCGCGGGCGCCCTCTTCTGCCTGGTGACAGCCATGCTCCCCAGCCCCGAGGACGAGGCCGGGGCCCGGGGCCGGGCCGGCATGGCGGCCCCTGCTGCCACCCTGGCGGGAGCCACTCCCCCGGCCCCGACGGGCCCTCCGCCCCCGGCGGACGGCTCGCACAGCGCGGCGATCCCGACGGCGGCCGTCGGGGCGACCACCGCGGCGGCGCCCCGGCCTTCGGCGAAGGAGACCCCACCGGCGGCGTCCGTCCCGGCACCGTCGGCAGGGCGCATCCAGCCCGGGACCACATACAAGGGCGTCGCCACCGCCTACGCTGCCGGAGACGGCGACGGCGCCTGTCTGTTCGGCCCGAGCAACGACCTCATGATCGCGGCGATGAACACCACCGACTACGAGTCGTCCAGGGCGTGCGGTGCGTACGTACGTGTACGCGCCGCGAGCGGCGCCTCGATCACGGTCCGGATCACCAACGAGTGCCCACTGCCCTGCGCACCCGGACAACTGGACCTCAGCGAACAGGCTTTCGCGAAACTGGCCGATCCCCGGCTCGGCCGTATCCCGATCACCTGGAGCCTGCTCAGCCCCCGCACGTCCGGCACGCTCTCCATCCGGTACAAGACCGGGTCAAGCCCCCACTGGTGCGGCATCCAGGTGATCGACCACCGGAATCCGGTCGCACGACTGGAGGTGCGCACCGCCAAGGGCTGGCGAAGGCTGCCCCGTACCGACTACAACTACTTCCTCTCCGCCGACGGCAGCGGGTGCGGCGGCGCGATGAGGATCACCGACATCTACGGAGAGCAGCTGACGGTCGACGGGACCGCACTGCTGCCGGACGTCGCACAACCGACCCGGGTCCAGTTCGCCCCGCACTGAAACCGCACCGCGGCCGGGTGAGTGACCCGGGGCGCGGCGCATCGAGGCGCGTGGATCGACCGGGCGCTGGTACGCTGCCGACCGAATGTTAACGCACACATTTTCGAAGGGGGCGAGCGACGGACATGGTCCTCGATGACGCGTCCGCGGAGTTCCACGACTTCTTCGAACGCCACTACGCCGAACTCTCCCGGTTCGCCCATCTCCTGACGGGCGAGACGGACGGTGCCGACGATCTGGCCGCGGACGCCCTGATCGCACTGTGGCAGCGCTGGGACCGGATGCGCCAGGCCGAGCACCCGCTCGCCTACGCGCGTGGCGTGGTCGCCAACCTGGCGCGGTCACGGATCCGCAGCGCGGTCCGCGAGCGCCGCCGGATCGCCCTGTTCTGGTCCCGCGGTGCGGAGGCGTCGGGCGGCCCGGACGTGGCCGCCGTGGTGGACGTACGCACGGCTCTCGCCCGGTTGCCGTTCCGTAAGCGGACGTGCGTGGTCCTGCGGCACGCCTTCGACCTCTCGGAGAAGGACACCGCTCTGGCGCTCGGAATATCGGTCGGTACGGTGAAGAGCCAGACCTCGAAGGGGATGGCCGAACTGGAACGGATGCTGGGCACCACGGCAGCAGCCGGGGAACTGCTGGCGGGGAGGAGGAGCCGATGAACGAGGAGCTCAGCGGACGGCTGCGCACAGCCGCCGAGGCCCACCAGCCCGACCGCGCCCGGATCCTGGCACGCGTGGAACGCGGCATGTCCGCAGCCCCCGACCGCCACGGCGAGTCGTCCGGCGCGAGGCCCTGGCCCAGGGTGGCGCTCGCCTCCCTCGCCGCGGCCGGCATTCTGGCGGGCGGTGGTTTCGCCGTCGCCTCCATCGTCCAATCGCCGCCGGCCCGGCCGGACGTCCCGGCCGCCCCCGCTGCGCCGTCCGCGCCGTCCGCGCCCTGGACGCCCCACGCGACGCCGCCGGCGCCCACCACCGGCGGCCCGACCGTGCCGGACCGCTCGTCCTCGACGAGCGCCGGCCCGGAGGCATCGGGGAGCACGGGCCCGGCCCGGCCCGGCAGCGCACACGTACAGGACGGGCCTCTGTGGTCGGCCGGCTCCTTGGACGCGGGCAGCAACACCTACTGGGCGCAGAGCAACATCACCCTCAGGACCGCCCAGCCGCTCACCGCACTCACCGTGGAGCTGCGCATCACGCAGACGGCCGGAGTGCAGAGCACCGGCAACTGGCGGACGCTGCCCGCCGACGACTTCACCGTCACCGTGCAGCAGGAAGGCGGAGTCGTGGTCTACCGCTGGATCCTCAAGCCGGGCCGTACGGTCCCGGCCGGACAGCACGTCTTCGCCGGCCAGTACAACCACGCCGCCGGCGAGCGCGAGACCGGACGCGACGGCTACCGCGTCGACGCAACCGGTCCGCGCGGCGCCCTCTCGGTCTGGGGCGGCTTCACCCCGGCACGATGAGGCGCCGCGCCCGCAGCCATCCGGAGTCGCGGCCTCCGGGTCGGCACGCACGGACAGCAGGTGGGGCCGAGCACACCGGGCTCGCCCAGTGCCGAACCCGAGGCCGTCCAGCGCCGGCGGGCGACCGTCCACGCACACACCGCTCGTGACCGGCCGCGGGCGTGCGCACGAGTCGACACCTGCCGCAGCGCCGGCGCGGAATCGGGCTTCGCGGGTTCGGCGTCCGCGCCGGCCACGGTGGCGACGGTACGCGTGCGGGAGTGCGTGAGGCTGTACAACGAACTCGTCCCTCCGCGCCGGGACCGCACCCGAAAGGCTCCGACCCTGAACTCCTCGCTCGCAGAAGCACTGTCCGTCGTCCTCCTCCTCACCGTCCTGGCCTGCGCGGTGATCAGGCCCTGGGGCTGGCCCGAGGCGGTCGTGGCGGTCCCCGCCGCCGGAGTGGTCATCGCCACGGGAGCGATCTCCCTCGACCACGCCGCGGCCGAGACCGCCAGGCTGGGCCCGGTGATCGGCTTCCTCGCGGCCGTCCTGATCCTGGCCCAGCTGTGCGACGACGAGGGACTCTTCCACGCCTGCGGCGCCTGGATGGCGCGCCGGGCGGAGGGCCGGCCCCGCCGCCTGCTGGTCCTCGTCTTCGTGATGGCCTCCCTCATCACCGCGGTCCTCAGCCTCGACGCCACGGTGGTACTGCTGACTCCGGTGGTCTTCGCCACCGCTGCCCGGCTGGGCGCCCGTGCCAAGCCGCACGTGTACGCCTGCACCCACCTGTCGAACACGGCCTCGCTGCTGCTGCCGGTGTCCAACCTCACCAACCTGCTGGCATTCGCCGCCAGTGGCCTGACCTTCACCCGGTTCGCCGCGTTGATGGCGCTGCCCTGGCTGGCCGCCATCGGGGCCGAGTACGTGGTGATCCGGCGCTTCTTCGCCACCGACCTGGACGCGGGCGCCGACGCCCCGCCCGCCGCCGAGCCGCCCGAACTTCCGCTGTTCGCCCTGCTCACGGTGGTGGGCACGCTGGTGGGCTTCCTGCTGGCCTCGGTGTTGGGCATCGACCCGGCTTGGGCAGCGGCCGCGGGTGCGGCCGTCCTGGCGGCCCGCGCCCTGGCCCGGCGGCGCACCACCCCCGTGGCGATCGTGCGGGCCGCGGCCCTGCCGTTCTGCGTCTTCGTGCTGGCGCTGGGCGTCGTCGTCCGGGCGGTGGTGGACAACGGCCTCGCGGACGCACTGGGCCGCGTGATCCCGGCCGGCTCCGGCCTGGCAGCCCTCCTCGCCGTCGCAGCACTGGCGGCCGTACTCGCGAACGTCATCAACAACCTGCCCGCCGTCCTGGTGCTGCTGCCGCTGACCGCCCCCACCGGCCCGGGCGCGGTCCTGGCCGTGCTCCTCGGCGTGAACATCGGCCCGAACCTCACGTACGCCGGGTCCCTGGCCACGCTGCTGTGGCGGCGTGTCGTGCGCGAACACGGCACTGACGTGCAACTGGGAGAGTTCACCCGGCTCGGCCTGCTGGCCACGCCGGCCGCCCTGCTGCTCTCGGTGGTGGCACTGTGGGTGTCACTCCACACGATCGGAGGCTGAACACGGTGACCGTCATCGTCTGGATCGTCGAGGGCACCTGGCCCGCCTGTGTCGACGCCGCGCGCGCCCACGCGCCCCAGGACGCCGACGTGGTGCTGCTGCACGTGGCCGGCCCCGAGGTGCCGGGCGCCGCGCACGGCGCCTACGCCGGTCTGCTGGGCCGTGCACGCCCCGACCGCGATCCGGGCACACGGGTGGAGCACCTGGCCGCTGCGGCGGGCGAACGGCTCCTGGCCGGTGCGGCCGAGAGGCTGGGACGCCCGTGCACCCGGCAGGAACGCTCGGGCCGTGTCGAACGCGAGGTCGTGGCCGCCGCCGAAGGCGCTGACCTGCTCGTCCTCGCCCGCGACGGCGACCGCACCCACCTCGGACCGCACAGTCTCGGCCCCAGAAGCCGTTTCGTCGTCGACCACGCCCCGTGCCCGGTCCTGCTGGTCTGGCCGGAGACGGCGCCGGGCACGGCCACCGTCCCGCCACCGCCGCCCCACCCTCCGCACCACCGTTAGCCCGGCCGGAACGCGAGGGGGTCCGGCCGGGCATCACGGGACGCTCATCCACCCCATCGGGGCGCCGGTCCGGTGCGGACCCGGCGCCGACGGCCGCCTGGGCGGCGGCCGTCCTGTCAGGCCCCGGCCGCGCCGGTTCCCGCGATCACCTCGGGCCGCAGCAGGGCGGCGAGCGTCTCGGCCGGGAGCAGGCCCCTCTCCAGGACGAGCTCGGCCACGCCCCGGCCACTGGCGAGGGCCTCCTTGGCGATGTCAGTGGCGGCCGTGTACCCGATGTGCGGGTTCAGGGCGGTCACCAGGCCGATGGAGTTCTCGACGGTCGCGCGCAGCATCTCGGTGTTGGCGGTGATGCCGGCCACGCAGCGCTCCGCGAGGGTGAGGCAGGCAGCGCGCAGGTGCGTGATGGACTCCGACAACGAGTGCAGGATGACCGGCTCGAAGGCGTTGAGCTGGAGCTGCCCCGCTTCGGCGGCCATGGTGATGGTGACGTCGTTGCCGATCACCTCGAAGGCGACCTGGTTGACGACCTCGGGGATCACCGGGTTCACCTTGCCGGGCATGATGCTCGAACCCGCCTGGACCGGCGGCAGGTTGATCTCGCCGAGGCCCGCGCGCGGTCCGGAGGACAGCAGGCGCAGGTCGTTGCAGGTCTTGGACAGCTTGACGGCGATACGCTTGAGCACGCCGGACATCTGGACGAACGCACCGCAGTCCTGCGTGGCTTCGATCAGGTTGGCCGCGGTGACCAGCGGCATCCCGGTGATGTCGGCGAGGTGGCGGCGGGCCGATTCGGCGTACCCGGCGGGGGCGTTGAGGCCCGTGCCGATCGCGGTCGCGCCGAGGTTGATCTCGTGGATCAGTTCCAGGGCCTCCGCGAGCCGGCTGCGGTCCTCGTCGAGCATGACCGCGAAGGCGGAGAACTCCTGCCCGAGCGTCATCGGCACGGCGTCCTGCAGCTGGGTGCGGCCCATCTTCAGGACGTCGCGGAACTCGAGGGCCTTGCGGGCGAAGGCCTCCTGGAGGACGGCCATGGCGTCGAGCAGGCCGTGCACCGCGGAGACGGTGGCGATCCGGACGGCGGTGGGGTAGACGTCGTTGGTGGACTGACCGAGGTTGACGTCCTCGTTGGGGTGCAGGTGCCGGTACGCGCCCCTGGCGTGGCCCAGCAGCTCCAACGCCCGGTTGGCGACGACCTCGTTGGCGTTCATGTTGGTCGAGGTGCCGGCGCCGCCCTGGATGACGTCGACGACGAACTGGTCGTGCAGCTTCCCGCCGCGGATCTCCTGGCAGGCGGTGACGATCGCGGCGGCCTTCGCGGGCTCCAGCAGGCCGAGTTCCTCGTTGGCGAGGGCGGCGGCCTCCTTGACGGCGGCGAGGGCGTCGACCAGGTGCGGGTAGGCGGAGATGGGTGTGCCCGTGATCGGGAAGTTCTCGGTGGCGCGTAGGGTGTGGACGCCCCAGTAGGCGTCCACGGGGACCTCGCGGTCTCCGAGCAGGTCGTGTTCGCTGCGGGTGGCGGCGGTCATGGTCGTGCGGTCCTCTTCTGGAGTGGGTGGGGTCAGGGGTCTGGAGCCGGTCGGGTCAGGTGGGGACGGGCACGGAGCTCGGGTCCAGCGCCACCGGCCGGATGCGGCCGACCGGCCGGCCGCCGCCCGTCATCGGCTCGCCCGCGAACCGGGCGAGCAGCCGCGGGTCGACCCCGGCAAGTGCGAGGGCGGCGGCCGCCACCGGGATGCGCGCCCGGTCCGCCCCGTCGGCGATCTTCACCGCGATGGCCCGGCCGTCGGGCAGTGCGGCCACCTGGACGCCCTCGAAGCCGTCCTTCGCCAGCAGCCCGGGCACCGCGCGCATCAGTTCGGCCGTGTCCCGCCCGGTGCCCGAGGCCATCTCCGGGTGGGCGCGCAGCGCGTCCGCGACCCGGCGCTCGGCGGTGTCCGGAGCGGCCGTGGCGATCCTGGCGGCGGCGCGGGCGAGGCCGTGCAGGGAGACCGAGAACAGCGGGGATCCGCAGCCGTCGACGGTGACGTTGGCGATGCGCTGTCCGGTGAGTTCCTCCACGGTCTCGGAGATCGCCCTCTGGAGCGGGTGGGCCGGGTCGAGGTAGGTCTCCAGGGGCCAGCCGGACAGCTTGCACAGGTACAGCATCGCCGCGTGCTTGCCGGAGCAGTTCTGGGCGAGCGGGGAAGGCCCGCGGCCCTCGCGGACCCAGGTGTCCCGTACCCGCGGGGCGTACGGCAGGTCGGGAACGTTGCGCAGGCCGTCCTCGGTGACGCCGGCCAGTTCGAGGATCCGCCGGGTGCCGGTGAGGTGGCGCTCCTCTCCGGAGTGGCTGCCCATCGCGAGGGAGAGGAGGGCGCCGTCGAGGGGCAGCCCGGCCCGCACCATGGCGACGGCCTGGACGGGCTTGAGCGCTGAGCGCGGGTAGCAGGCGGCCTCGATGTCGCCGATGCCCGACCGGACGCCGCCGTCGCCGTCGAGGACGACGACGGAGCCGTAGTGGATTCCCTCGACCATGCCGCCCCGGGTGACGTGGGCGACCGGGGCGTGTCGGGGTTCACGGATCGCGGGGGCGTCCGCGAGGAGAGGGCTGCGCATCACTGCCTCGTTCGGTGGTGGGTTGCTTCGGACCGGTGGCAGGCGGCGGCCCCGCCCTGGCGGGAGGGCGGGGCCGGCCTCCGGCTCAGCCGTCGTTCGTCGCGGCGGCCTGGGCCACGCGGCCGCGGACCGCGTACCAGCCGGCGACCAGCACCGCGGCGATCAGCGGCACGCAGAGCACGGTGGTGCGCGCGGCCCCTCCGTCGGCGTACATGAGGACCAGGACGGAGGCGAGGAAGGCCAGCGTCACGAGTTCGGTCCAGGGAGAGCCGGGCAGGCGGTAGGCGGGGCGGGTCAGTTCACCGTCACGGGTCTTGCGCCAGAAGAGGAGGTGGCAGACCATGATCATCCCCCAGGTGGCGAGGATGCCGATCGCGGCGAGGTTGAGGACGATCTCGAACGCGTCCGCCGGGACCACGAAGTTGAGCCCGACGCCCAGGACGCACATGCCGCTGGTGAGCAGGATGCCGCCGTAGGGCACCTGGGTGCGGCTCAGCCGGGCGGTGAAGCGCGGGGCGGAGCCGTTGACGGCCATCGAGCGCAGGATGCGGCCGGTGGAGTAGAGGCCGGAGTTGAGCGAGGACATGGCGGCGGTGAGGACGACCAGGTTCATCACGTCGCCGGCCGCCGGGACGCCGATGTGGGAGAGCACGGTGACGAACGGGCTCTGGCCGGCGCTGTAGCTGCTCCAGGGCATCAGCATCGACAGCAGGACGACCGAGCCGACGTAGAAGAGGCCCACGCGCCACATGATCGAGTTGATCGCCTTGGGCATGATCTGCTCGGGGTTCTCGGTCTCACCGGCCGTGACGCCGACCAGCTCGACGGAGGCGTAGGCGAAGACGACGCCCTGGATGATCAGCAGCATGGGCAACAGGCCGTTGGGGAAGATCCCGCCGTTGTCGGTGATCAGCGCAGGGCCGGGGACGGTGCCGTCGACGGGGTGCCGGGTCGCCAGGAGGAAGATCGCGATCCCCATGAAGACGACCAGGGCACTGACCTTGACGATGGCGAACCAGAACTCCAGTTCGCCGAAGATCCGCACCGAGATGAGGTTCACGGTCAGGACCACGGCCAGGGCTATGAGGGCGATCACCCACTGCGGGACGTCGGAGAACAGGTGCCAGTAGTGGGTGTAGGTGGCGACGGCGGTGATGTCGGCGATGCCGGTGGTCGCCCAGTTGAGGAAGTACATCCAGCCCGCGGTGTAGGCGCCCTTCTCCCCGAGGAACTCCCGGGCGTAGGAGACGAAGGCGCCGGAGGAGGGCCGGTACAGGACGAGCTCGCCGAGCGCGCGCACGACGAGGAACGCGAAGATCCCGCAGACGGCGTAGGCGACGAACAGGGAGGGTCCGGCGTCGGCGAGGCGTCCGCCGGCGCCGAGGAAGAGCCCGGTGCCTATTGCACCTCCGATGGCGATCATGTTGACGTGCCGGGGTTTCAAGGACTTGCTGTAGCCGGTGTCCCCGGCGTCGACGTGACGGGTCGTGGGGCGCTTCTCGTCTTTGAGGAACTGCTCGCTCACGCCTCGGGTCTGCCTTCCGTAGGTGGGGCCGTGCGCTGCGGGCGCACGATGTCGGTGAGGGTCGTCTCGACCCGCAGGAGGTGGTGGGACATGGCCTCCACCGCGTCGTGCTCGGAACCGTCGACCAGCGCCTCGAGGATCGCCCGGTGCTCGCAGTTGGACTGCTCGCGCCGGCCGCCCAGTTCGTTGAGGAAGGCCGACTGACGCGCCAGTGCGTCGCGGATCTCCTCGATGACGCGGCGGAAGACGGGGTTGCGGGAGGCCTCGGCAACCGCCAGGTGGAAGACGGTGTCCATCGCCACCCACGCGGTCGTGTCGGTCTCCCGCTCCATCCGGTCCAGCAGATGACGCAGATGGTCCAGGTCCTCCGGGGTGCGGCGCAGCGCGGCGTACCCGGCGACCGGGATCTCGACGTGCCGGCGCACCTCCAGCAGGTCGCTGGCGGCGTAGTCGCCGAACGTGGGGTCCTCGACCGTGTTGGCCAGGACGAAGGTGCCCTTGCCGGTCTTGGAGACGGTCAGGCCCATGGCCTGCAGGGCCCTGAGTGCCTCCCGCAGCACGGGCCGGCTGACCTCCAGGGTCCGGCACAACTCCGCTTCGGAGGGGAGCTTGTCACCCACTGCGTACTCACCGCGCTCGATGGCGCTGCGCAGGTGGCCGAAGACCGCTTCCATGGCGCTGACGCGCCGCGGCCCCTGGCCACCTGTCTGGCTGTCTGACAGGTTCACGCTGCGATCTTGCGGCCTGCACCAGAAGGTGTCAAGACATCCGTGTCGGGAAAGCCCGGCCCGGCGAGCTTCGCACCATGCGCACCTTCCGTCCGACGGCCGGAACCGTCCGGCGTTCGCCATGGAAGCGGCAGAAACCGGCTGGAGCGTGCGCCACCTGCGCAATCGACACCCCGCGCGGCGCGCGGCTCGGCCGCTCCCCTCGGCACGCTGGCCCGCGCACCGCCCCGGATCGTGGGGGCCGTGCGCAATACGGCCAACCTTGGCGCCGGCCGGACGCGCGTAGACCTCACCGCCGCGTCAGGATCTCCGGCAGGATCGGCCACCGGTCACAATGGCTGAAAGTTGAACTATCTTGTGGCGTGCGCACTACGTTTGCGGCGATTGGCCCTCCACCGAGAGGAAACCCCTCATGACCGCCGACGACAGCACGCCGGGAACGGCCCGCGTCCTCCCCGGCTACCGCCCCGACGACGCCTTCATGGCCGTGCAGCTGGACCCGCCTCCGGCCGAGTACGTATGGCACGACGAGCACGCCGAGCAGCAGGAACAGCGCTACGGCCCGGGAGCGGGCTACCGCCAGTGGCTGGCAGTGGACGCGGGCGACGGCGCCGTCTGGTTCGGCGACACCGACTGGCGGGCCCCGGCAGAGGACCTCGCCGGCCGGCTCCCCGGCCCTCCCCGCCAGGTGCTTGGCGACGGCGCCGTCCCGGCCCCCGGAATCGTGGTGCAGCTGCTGGACCACCTGACCCATGACGAAGTGCGCGGCTGCTCCTGGCGCTTCTTCACCGCCGAAGAGCTGCACGAACTCGCGCTGCGCATACTGCCCGGTGTGCAGCGGCTCGTGGACTCGATCCACCGGGTCGGGCCGGACGGTGAACTGGAATGGTCGGCTGAGGCCGCCACCGCCTGGGACGACATCGCGCAGGCCGCGACCCACACCTTCGATCCCTCCGGAAGGCTCGTCTCCCCCGGGCTGCGGACCACCCCGACCCCTGGATGGCGCGTAGAGGTCGGCGCGTTCCTCGCCATGAACCCCGACCTGTGCGACCCCTCCTGGGCAGTGGCCACGGACGCGGAACTCGACGCGTACGCCGACTACCGTCCTGACACCGGCTACGGCGGTGTACCGGGACGGATGTGCCGCGCCGGCGACCGCCGGATCGAGGACGGTTTCACCTTCTACGGCCACCGTGCCGCCCTGTACTCCTACCGGGCCCAGGCGTGCGGCGACCGTACGCCGACCGACGCGCGCGTCTGGCTGGAGATGACGGAGGCGGGCAGAGGCACCTGGGAGGCGGCCAAGCCCCTCGGTGCCACGCTCGCCGACGTGTCCGACTGCGTCCTGGCGGCCCTGGCCGAGGGGTTCCAGAACGCCGCGCACGAGGAGGGGCTGGTCCTGACAGGCCTGGACGCCTACCTGCGGCGGCTGCGTGCCGAGGAACGCTCCGCCGTCGATCTGCAGCTCGTCCGCGAAGCCGACGAAGTCGAACGCCTCGAGAACATGCTCAAGGACTTCCGCGCCGCGCGGAACCGCACCGTGACACGGATCCTGGCCTGGTCCGACGGGCGGAGCGACGCGGAGATAGCCCGTCTGGCGTCCATGCCGGACGACCACGTCAGCGGCTGGCGGGCCCGCCTGACCTACGAGGAGACCATCGCCGCGCCCGGATCGTGAAGCCCTTGGTCAAGGGCGGGCCGGGTTCAGGCGGGCCGGGTGGGGGCTCGTAGTTCGGTCCTGTATCCCCCCTGTGGGGTGGGTCCGGTGGTGAGGGTGCCGTGGAGCAGTTCGGCGCGTTCCTTCAGGCCGATGAGGCCGTGCCGGGCGCTGGGCAGGGCAACGGTGGGGCGGGTGGGGGGCGGCGTTGGTGACGGTGACGCCGAAGTGGTGCGCGTCGTGCCACAGGCGTACGTCGGCGCGGGCTCCGGGGGCGTGCTTGCGCACGTTGGTGAGTGCTTCCTGGATCGTGTGGGAGACGGCGCGTCGGGCGGTGGTGCTGATGTCGGCCGGAAGCTGTCCGGTCAGGGTCGTCTCGATGCCGCTGTTGGCGATCAGCTGCTGGAGATCGGCGAGGGTTGGCTGGGGGGCGAGCTCGGTTTCCCTGCCGCCGGAGGCACGCAGCAGGGTGACCATGTGGCGGAGTTCGTCGAGGGTGTCCACGCTCAGGGAGCGGATGGTGCGGGCGGCTTCGCGGGCGTCGGGATCCTTGGCGGCGACCTGCAGGGCGCCGGCCTGTACGGCGATGAGGCCGACCTGGTGGGAGACGACGTCGTGCATCTCGCGGGCCGGCCGGGCCCGTTCACGGGCGAGGACGCTCTGGGCGTGCAGGGCGCGTTCGTGTTCCTTGGCCTCTTCGGGCGCAGCCGGCCAGCAGCGGGCGATTGCGGGTGGACGCGGCCAGCGTGTACAGGGCGGTGATCGGCGCAACCGCGACGTCCATGAATACGGTCATGGGCAGTGTCGGCAGGAAGACGGCAAGCGCCTGCGCAGGAACAGCGCTGCGCTGCCGAGGGCGACGCAAGCCCACACGAGGGGGGTTCCCTCGTCGTAGAGGTTGATCCAGGCGTCGAGCACGGCGAGCGCGACGAGGCCCGCGTCGACGGCCCAAGGGGGCACGCGCTCCGCGGGGCGGCGGGCGTCGGCCCGCACGGGGCCGTGACGCTCGGCTCAGCGGACCAGCCCGGCGAGCGTGTGAACCACGGCTTCGCGGAGGTCAGGGCTGACGACGGCCAGACAGAGGCCGCTCGCCGCCAGCACCATGCCGAGGAACTCCCAGAGCGCGCTCCCGCGCCGCCCGGCGTTCCCACGACCCCCTGCTCAGGCCGGAAGCCGGCTGAAGGTCTCGGGATCCTTCTCGTGCGCACGCCGTGTCATGCCACCAGCCTTGAGGCCCACGCCTCCCCTCGGCCATCCGACGATCGTCGGATGCACCCCGCCAAGTGGCTGGAACCCCAGGTCGGAGCCTCCCTCCTCCGGGTTGCACTCCGGCCCCCGGACGCGGCCTCCACCCCGATGAGGGCACTCCCTGGAACCCGGTCACGGATGGCCGGGACTCCCGCGCCCGCACGAGCCGCCGACATCGGCGCTTGATGGCTCGGGCCGGCCCGGCGCCCGGCCCGGCGGACCCAGAACGGGCGGGAGTGCTCGCCGGCCCGTGTTCAGTTGTTGCGTTGGTCGTGGCTGTCCTGGCGGAGTTGCTCGGTGTGGCGGGTCATGGCGTCGATGCGGTCGGCGAGCTCGGCGTCTTCGGGGCGCTGGAGGTGGGGGCGGCTGTCGGTGAGGGGCTGGACGAGGCGGGCGGCGTCGTTGTCGGCGAGGGCCGTGTTCAGGTCGCCGACTGCACTCTGGGCGGTGGCGGGCAGGCCGGCGAGGGAGGTGACCTGTCCGGCGAGGCGGCGGAGGTCGGCTGCGTTGTCGCGGGCCCAGGTGGTGACGGTGCGTTCGGCGGCGCGTGAGTCGCGGGTTGCCTGGACCCGCTGCTCGCCGGTGCTGCCGGCGGTGCCGGGGCGCAGGCGCAGGTAGCGGCGTTCGGCGGCCTGGCGGCTGGCCACTCCGAGGGGCGCGGCGAGGTCGGCCCAGCTCGCGCCCCGGCCCCGGGCGGTTTCGATGAGGCCGCTCTCCCAGCCGGCGAGCTGCTCACGGATTTCGCGCAGCGCAGTCAGTGCGGCCAGGGCGGTGTGCGGCCCGGGATCGGGGTCCGGCGTGGTGAGGGCCGGCGTCGCGGCTGCGACGGGATGCCGGGCGGCGTCCTTCAGGGCCTGGCCGATGGTCTCCAGTGCTGTGGTCGTGGCGGTGAAGGAAGGGGGTGCGGCCGGCCGGGTGGGATCGTTCATGCTCTCTCCGTCACTAAGTCATCGTTCGGGTGACACCCTGCTTGTCATCGTTCCGATGACATGTTACAACGGGAGCACGTTGAAGCGCATTGGCAGTTTCTGCCTGAACCAACTGGAGGTGTTTCGCGATGTTGATGCGCACCGACCCGTTCCGCGAGATGGACCGGATCGTCCAGCAGCTGTCGGGTACGTCGGGGACCTGGTCGAAGCCGTCCGTCATGCCGATGGACGCCTACCGCGAGGGCGACGCGTACGTGATCGCCTTCGACCTTCCCGGTGTGAGCACCGAGGCGATCGACATCGACGTCGAGCGGAACATGCTGACCGTCAAGGCCGAGCGCCGCCCGGCTGCGAAGGCCGACAGCGTGCAGATGGAACTCTCCGAGCGGCCGCTGGGCGTCTTCTCCCGCCAGGTCATGCTGGCCGACACCCTCGACACCGAGCGCATCGAGGCCGACTACGAGGCGGGCGTCCTCACCCTGCGCATCCCGATCGCCGAGCGCGCCAAGCCCCGCAAGATCAGCATCGGCGAGTCCGGCCGCAAGCAGATCTCCGGCTGAACCACCCGCACCAGCCGGACGCGGAGGGCGGGAAGACCCGATCCCCCTCCGGCACCCGCCCTCCGCCCCCCTGGATCTTCCTCACCCCGTCCCGGAGGTGATGTCGATGTCGATGCGCAGGGAGTCGTTCCTGGCCCGTGTCCAAGAACGCGGCGAGTACCGAACCGCCGAAGAGGCCGAACGGGCCGCCCGCGTCGTCCTGGCCCTGCTGGGAGCACACCTGGTCGGCACCGTGCGGGCCGAGCTGGCCGCCCGGCTCCCCGAGACCTACGCCCTGATCCTCCTGAACCCCCTGCAGGCCGCGGAACCTCTGTCACCGCAGCGGTTCGTCCGCGCGACCGCGGCCTGGATCGAAGGCGCCACCGAGAAGACGGCCCTGTGGGACATCAGCGCGGTCCTGTCCACCGCGGCCGACGCCGCCGGCGACGCCCTCACCCGCGAGATCCTGCTCCAGCTCCCACCCGGCTACGACCTCCTCTTCGGCCACCCCGAACCCACCTGAACACTTACCGGCCCGACGCCGGATCCTTCGCACAGAAAGGCAACCGCAGTCGTGTACGACCAGCCTCGAGCGAACCCGTCCCGGCCCGTCATGACGTTCGACCAGATGCTGGAACGCGTGCGCTACGAGGGCGCCTACCCCACCCGCGAGCGCGCCGCAGAGGCCGTCCACCAGGTCCTGGCCGCCCTCGGCCGCCAGCTCACCGGCGACGAACGCGTCGACCTCGCCCAGCGCCTGCCCTTCGAAGCCGCCCTCACCCTGACCGCCCAGATCCCCGACACCGAACACCTTACCGGCTGGGGCTTCATCAAGGACCTGGCCGCCCGCACCGGCGCCACCCCCGCCACCGCCCGCTGGGACACCGGCGCCGTACTCGCCGTCGTCACACGCCTGGCAGGCCCCGACCTAATCGCCCGCATCCTCACCCAACTCCCCGACGGCTACGCCCTCCTCTTCGGCCAGGCAGAACTGCGCCGGCCCCAGCCCGCCGCCTGACCCGGCCGACGGCACGCCGACATGCATCAACAAGCGGGCTCGGGACGGCCGTGATCGCGGGCGAACTCGCCGAAGACCTGGCGTGTGCTCCCCCTGGTCCGCAGGAACCGGTCGTCCAGGATGACGGCGAGGTCGTCCAGGGCGGCGCGGAGGACGGCTGCCGACATCCTCACGTCGGGATGGCGGGCGACCGATGCCTGGTCCGCCAGATTGACGGCGCCCGTGACCTGGCCTGCGAGCGAGATGTGGTCGTCGCCGTCCTGAAAGTAATAGGACTCGGCATATTGCAGGAAGTCCACGGAGATCACGGACACGTCTGCTGCCAAGCTGTCGAGAATCGCAGCGCCTGCGTCGGCATCCAGCTGCTCCGTGGTCGGACGGGTACGGACGAGGTGTGAGATCCGCAGCGCGAGAGCGCGGCGGCGTGCCAGAGCCGGGAAGATTCCCAGCGTCCAGGCCACCGTCGCGCTCAGCAGGGCGAAGCCGACCAGGGCTTCCATGGGCGCGACGATCCGCAGCCAGCCCACAGCCGGCGCGATGTCACCCAGCCCCAGGGTCGAGATGTGGACCAGGGACACGTAGACCGCATCCGGGAAACCCGCATGATCGGCCGGCTTCAGGCCGGGCGCGTAGGTGAAGGCGTGCGGCATGTGGGGCCAGTAGACGAGGGCCCAGCCCACGACGGTCGTCAAGGCCCATGTGGCGACAACTGCCGCCATGCCGACCGGTGCGGCGAGCCCGGCGGCCCGGTGCCTGGCAGACAGTTTCGACAGGCGCCACAGGGCGGTCATGATCACACGGCTCAGGCCACCGTGGCGCGTAGGGTGCCACAGGGTGTGGAACACGTCCCGCAGAGCGATCAGCACCAGCGCCACACCCAAGACGGTCGTCGCCCAGGTCATCCCGCATCCCTCCTGACTGTCCGGCCTCCAGTAGCTGGGCGGACGTCACGCCGCCCAGCTCCGCCGGGACTGCACACGTCCCTTCGTCCCCACAGGCAGAGGGCGCACCACCGCTGGAAGCCTGCCTACCAGCGGGCCCCGCCGAGGGTACGGCGGCTCGCCGAACAGCCACCCCGGGCGGCAGTCGACGTCGTCCGCGGCCGCGACGCCGACGCAAACGACGGATCCTGACCTGCCTACGCCGACTCCAACTCCCGAACTCGGGCACGGAAGATACGCCACCGGCGCTCGTTGTCATGCACCAGTGTTGCCGACTCCAGCATCAGATCCGCCGCCCGGTCCAGCAGCTCGGAAGCCGAATACAGGTAGGCGGGGGCTTCACGTGCGCCTCGCAGGTCGGCCCGCAGTGCCGCCGGTGCGAAATCGACACGGGCCAGCAGGTCAAGTGCGCGTCGCAGCAGCCGCGAGATCAGAGACTGCAGAGCGGCCGACTGCCAATCATTGGCAATGATCCGGTGCCGCTCCCCCAGCAGGTCGGCCAGCGCGGGGTAGGCGGCCAAGGCCCCCGCAAGGCCCCATGCCTGCTCCATCGCGTTGGCGAGCCAGTCCCCCGTCTGCTCCACATCATCCGCCAGCAGCCCGACTTCACGCCTCATCCTCTGCAGTTCTGCTGGTTCGCCCTCCCCTTCCATGAAAAGGACGCCCGACTCCGCGACGAGTCCTGGAGCATTGAGGTCCTCCGCGCCGGCGAACGCGACCGACGGGGCTTGCTCGCGTACTCCGACCACGCTCCAGCGGTCAGCCAGCGCCTTCAGCACCCGGGACCGCTCCTGCAGATCGCCGGCCTGCTGCAAAGGTGCCTGCGAGTAATACTCCTCGTGCTGGCGGTGGAACCGCGCGAGGTTGTCGATCAACCGCAGCAGCGACTCAGGAGGGCTGAGCTGCGCCTCGTCCTCGGCCATGCCAATAGTGTGCAGCAGACTGCACGAAATGCCCCGCTGGCGCGAGCCACGCGTGCGGCCCCTCGCACCATCCCCGCGGGGACGAGCACGGACAGGGCTGTGTCACGCGCGCGTAGTGACCCGTTCGCGCAGGTTATGGAACTGGCGGGTCTGCATGATGAAGTGAGCGGGCTCCCAGAACAGCAGGTCAGCGGACCGGGTGAACGGCCGTGGCCGGCTTCGGCCTCGTCCCCGGACCACGAGGCGGGTTTGGCCTCCGGGAGCCGGCCCGAGGTGAAAGCCCCACAACGAATCGACGTACGCCCTGGGCAGGGGTTCGGACCGGATGTCGAAGCTCCGGCCGGAACGCAGCTCCACGTCTGAGCGGAGCACCAGGGTTCGGTCCGGTACGAGGAGGGCCACGGTGAACCAGGAGTGGCCACTGGACACCGCATTGAGACGTTGCCCCTCCTCCAGGCTCTGCCAGTCGGGGACGATACGGCGTGCGCTCGGCCGTCCGCCGTTGTCCAGCCGGTCCCAGCTGTACCAGCCGCCGCGATTACAGCCCATCTGGACCAGCCAGGGCCAGACTTCTTCGGGAGGCGCGGGCAGCGTCGTCGCCATGATCGACGAGCTGCCGGCATCGGGGATGAGGTCGTCACCTGGGTAGGTGCGCGCGACTTCGTCGGGGGTAGCGCCCCAGGTCAGCAGCCGTGGCCGTACGAGCAGTACGTAACCGGCCAGTGCGCAAGTCACCGTACCGAATGAAGTCAGCCCACGTTTGAGACCATTCCTGCCCATACGTTCGAGCGTCGCTCTCGCGGCTCGGCGCGGCAACTGCAGTACGCCTCGGCTCCTGGTCAGCCACTCGCCCGTCGAAGCGCTCACTAGCGGGGCGCATCGGCGCGCCCACCAGGTCGTGGACGTCCGGGTCGGTCAGCGGCGCCGGCCGGGCGCCGTGGTCGGCGAGCACCTCGGGCGCCGTCGGGGAGCAGGAAGGACAGGTGCTCGTCGGGGTGGCCGGGGTGGCACTGGCGCATGCCGCTCGCGACGATCTTGAAGCCAGCCCGGTCGAGGGCACGGGAGACTGCCGCGAGCTGCGTGACGACGTCCTTGCAGTCACGACCGGCCTCGATCATGGCGATGACGCCCGCGAGCTGTCCCTCAGGAGCTGCATCAGGGTGCTCTGGCCGGAGCTGCCTTCTCCGACCAGGCCGACCACCTCACCGGCCGTCGGTTCGAGGTCCGCTCCGCGCAGCACCGGAGCCGGCCGACGGCCCGGGCGGAAGCTGTGCCGGTACGTCTTCGTCAGGCCCGTGCCGGCCGGCACCGCCGCCGGAGCGTGCGGCCCGTCGGCTCCTGTCACGTGCCGCTTCCCGGGCTCGGATGACGCCGTCGGCCCTTTCACAGGCCGGGGGCTCCCCACAGCGGGAACCAGCGGCCCAGCTCTTCCTCGATGCGCAGGTCGTCCTTGATCACGGCCTTGACCTGGAGTTCCAGGGGGTTGTCGCGTCTCTCGCCGGACTGTGGCGCGAAGGGGTAGAAGGTGCCGCGCTTGTAGAGGTAGACGAGGGCGAGGGGGCGCAGCTCGGCGTCGCGGAAAGAGACCAGGGAGCACAGGAGCTGCGGGCCGAAGCCGCTGTCCTGCAACGCGGTGTTGACCGCGTGCAGGTCCCCCACCAGCGCGGGCAGGTCGTCCGGGGCACGGCGGGAGAGCAGCCATGAATAGCCGTAACCGTCACGGCTGAACTCCACCGGTGCGCCGCCGCGTTCGGAGTCCGCCTCCAGCAGGGCCCGTACCTCTTGCTGTACCCGGGTGAAGGCGCCGCCCTCGATCGAGGCGAAGCAGACCGAGCCGGCTCCGGTCGGTGTGAAGCCGATGGCCGCCTGGAGGGTGATGGCCGCCGAGGGCAGGCCGAAAAGCTGGTCCAGGTCGGGTCTGACCGGCTTGGACCGCCCGAGCAGCGTGTCCCAGAAACCCATGGGGCCTCAGCTCCCTCTTACGGTGTCCCGCCGCCTGGTCCACCCAGCTCGGCTGCGATCTCGGCGAGGGCCTCGAGCCGGCGTTCCAGGCTCGGGTGGGTGGAGAACAGGTTCGCCACCGCCGTGCCGGGACCGAGGGCCGGGGCGAAGAAGAAGGCGTTGAACGCCTGGGCGGTACGCAGGTCCTCGGTGGGGATGCGTGCGATGTCGCCGCTGACCTTGGTCAGTGCCGAGGCCAGCACGGACGGCTTGGCGGTCAGCATGGCCGCCGCCCGGTCGGCGGCCAGTTCGCGATAGCGGGACAGGGCCCGGATGAGCAGGAAACTGACGGCGTACACGAGGGCGGAGACCGCCATGACGGCGATGAATGCGACGGCGGTGTTCTGGTCACGCTGGTCGCGTCCGCCGAACATCTGGGAGTAGAAGGCGAAGCGGACGACGAGTCCGGCGATGACGCCCAGGAAGGAGGCGATGGTGATCACCGCGACGTCGCGGTGGGCGACGTGGGAGAGTTCGTGGGCGAGGACGCCTTCGAGTTCCTCGGTTTCCAGGCGGCGCATGAGGCCGGTGGTCACGCAGACCACGGCGTGGTCGGCGTTGCGCCCGGTCGCGAACGCGTTGGGCAGGTCCATGTGCGAGACGGCAACCTGCGGCTTGGGCATGTCGGCCGTGGCGCACAGCCGGTCGATGACCCCGTGCAGCTCGGGCTGCTCCTCTGCCGTGACGATCTGCCCTCGCATCGCGTACAGGGCGATCCGGTCCGAGTACCAGAACTGGACCCCCAGCAGTGCGGCGGCGATGACGACGACCAGGACGGTCGACTTGAGCAGCACGATCAACGTGGCGATGAACGCCACGTACACCAGCCCCAGCAGGAACATCGTGACCGCCATGCGGACGGTCAGCTGCCGGTCGGGCTCGAAACGGCTGCGCATGGCCGTCACCCCGGAATCAGGCCCTCGCCGGAGAGCAGTTCGCGCACCTGCGCCAAGCTGGTGCCCATGTCCGGCACCACGAGGTCGGACGGGGTGATGGTGTCGTCCGGCAAAGACGCGCCGAATGTGCGAACAGCGTCCAGCAAGGCCGAGAGGGCGCTCGCGAAGGCGGTCTCGTCGTCCGCGTCGACGGCAGCCTGAAGAGTGGAGTCCAGCTCGTTGAGCTTGCCCAGGTGCTCGTCGGCGATCTCGTACTGGCCTTCGCCGAGGATCCGCATGATCATGACGTCGCCTCCCGGTCCGGCTGGTCCTTCGACGCAGCGGGGCCCTCCACCGCGGGCGGGGCGGAGGAGGCGGGCAGCTGCGCCTTCATCCGGGCCAGCTCCGCCTCCACCTCGCCACCCCCGCTCACCCGGTCCAGTTCGGCCTGGATGGCGTCACGCCCGGCCGGCAGGGTGGCGTCCTCCAGCGCACCGGAGGCGATCAGCTCGTCCAGCGCGCCGGCACGAGCCTGGAGTTGCTCGGTCTTGTCCTGGGCGCGCTGCATGGCCAGGCCCACATCGCCCATCTCCTCACCGATGCCCGTGACGGCCTCGGTGATACGGGTCTGGGCCTCGGCAGCCGTGTAGCTTGCCTTGATCGTCTCCTTGCGGGTGCGGAACGCGTCCACCCTCGTCTCGAGCCGCTGTGCGGCCAGGGTCAGCTTCTCCTCCTGCTCCCGCAGCGAGGTCAGCTGGCCCTCCAGGTCGGTGATCTGCGCAGCGACCCCCGTATGGCGCGTCAGCGCCTCCCGGGCGAGGTCCTCCCGCCCCGCCGCGAGGGCCTGCTGTGCCTGCGTCCGGAGCTTCCGCGTGGCCTGCTGCAACTGGGTCACCTGGAGTTCGACGCGCTTACGGCTGGTCGCGACGTCGGCAACCCCGCGCCGTACCCGCTGCAGCATCTGAAGCTGCTGCTCATAGGAGTAGTCGAGGACCTCGCGGGGATCCTCCGCCCGGTCCAGCGCTGTGTTCGCCTTGGTCCGGAAGAGTGTGGCGATGCGGTTGGCGATGCTGGTCATGGGGACTGCCTTTCCTCTGGTCACGCGCGTGACGCGAGGGATCGGACAGCTCCGCCGTCGGCGAAGCCTCCTCCGCCGCAGGTCACACGGCAGACCCCGCGTCTTCCATTCTCCGGCGTCCGGCCTTGCCCGGCAGCACCAGGACCGGGAACACCAGGGTCGGGACGGTCGGCCACTGGAGCAGGAAGCCGGTCATGAGCAGAAGCAGGCCGTCGTACTGGGGGTGGCGCACCCGCGCGTACGGTCCCGAGGTGGCGAGCCGGTCGTGCTGGGCAGCTTCGTGCAGGTGCTTCACGGGGTCCGGGTACGGGACCGTGCCCTGGCACCCCTGCTCGCGCGGGCGATCCGCGCGGTCGAGGGGGTCGTGGACGTCCGGACGGAGCTGGACAGCACCGTCGACGCACCCGTTTAGGCGAGAGGGAGTGTCAGGCGGAACCGGGTGTGCCCGGGGCGGCTGGTGACGGTGGCGGTTCCGCCGTGTGCCGCGGCGACGGCGTGGACGATCGCGAGGCCGAGGCCGGTGCTGCCGGTCGCCCGGGAGCGGGAGTGGTCGGCCCGGACGAAGCGGCCGAAGACCTCGGGCTGGAGTTCGTCGGGGATGCCGGGCCCGTCGTCCGTTACGGTCACGGTCACCCTTCCCGGTCCGGTAGCGAGCGTGACGGTCACCTCGGTGCCGGGCGGGGTGTGCGTGCGGGCGTTGGCGAGGAGGTTGCCGACGGCCTGCTGGAGACCGCGGGCGTCGCCGGTGACGACGACCGGTTCTTCGGGGAGGTCGAGACGCCAGTGGTGGCCCGGGCCGGCGGCCCGGGCGTCGGCCGTCGCGTCGAGGATGAGCAGGGTGAGGTCGACCGCCGCGCGTTCGAGCGGCCGCCCGGCGTCCAGCCGGGCGAGCAGGAGGAGGTCGTCGACGAGCGAGGTCATGCGCTGCGACTCCGCCTCGATGCGTTCCAGGGCGTGCCGGACGTCGCCGGGTACGGGGCCCCGGTGGCGCAGGGCGAGTTCGGCGTGGCCTCGGATGTTCGCGACCGGGGTGCGCAGTTCGTGGCTGGCGTCGGCGGCGAAGTGGCGCAGGCGCTCCTCGCTGGCGTGACGGCGGCCGAGGGCGTCCTCGACGTGGCCGAGCATGCGGTTGAGGGCGCTGCCGACCTGGCCGACCTCCGTGCGCGGGTCGGTGTCGGGCAGCGGGCTCGGCATGGCGACCTCGCCGCTCGCAAGGGGCAGCTCCGCAACCTCCGCGGCCCGGGCGGTGACCCGGCGCAGCGGTCTCAGGGAGATCCGTACCCAGGCGGCGGCCGCGATGCCGGTGAGCGCCAGGGCCGTGCCGAACAGGGCGGCCTCGACCGCCTCGACGCGGTGGACGGTCTCTTCCAGCGGATGCAGGGGCAGTCCGGTCACCAGGACGTCCCCGTCGTCGCCCCGTACGGCCGTGACGCGGTAGCGGCCGGGGCCGGAGAGGCGGAGGGAGTGTCCGCGGCCGTCGACGGGGGTGCGGGCGAGGGCGCGGCGGTCGTCGGGGGTGAGGATCAGGGTGCGGTCGGCCGCGTCGTCGACGACGGCGGCCTGGGTGACGGCGCCGTTCAGGAGGCGTGCGCCGAAGGTCCCGTCAGCCTGACCACGGGTGTCGGGGCGGTTGTCGGCGTCGGGTACGGCCTCGTGCTCCAGGCTGGCGGCGAACCTGCCCTGGGACGCGGTGAGCTGCTCGTCCAGCCGTCCGGTCAGGAACCCGCGCAGGGCCACGGCGGTGGTGAAGCCGACAGCCAGGCAGGCCAGAGCGAGGAGCGCGACCAGCCCGGCGGTGAGCTGGCCGCGCAGGGTGCGGGGCGCAAGGCGTCTCACGGGGTGCCGCCCGGCTTCAGCACGTACCCGAGGCCGCGGACCGTGTGGATCATCGGGGGCCGCCCGGCGTCGATCTTCTTGCGCAGGTAGCTGATGTAGAGCTCGACGACGTGCGCGCGCCCGCCGAAGTCGTAGGCCCACACCCGGTCCAGGATCTGGGCCTTGGACAACACCCGGCGCGGGTTGCGCATCAGGAAGCGCAACAGCTCGAACTCGGTCCGCGACAGGCCGATCACGATCCCGCCGCGGGTGACCTCCCGCGCTTCCTCGTCCATGCTGAGGTCACCGACGGTCAGCCGGTGCACCCCGTCGGACTCGGCGAGCATCCCGGCCCGCCGCAGCAGGCCGCGCAGCCGGGCCAGGACCTCCTCCAGGCTGTACGGCTTGGTGACGTAGTCGTCTCCGCCGGCCGTGATACCGGCGATCCGGTCCTCGACGGCGTCCCGCGCGGTCAGGAAGAGCACGCCCACCCGGGGTGCGTCCCGCCGCAGGGCACGGAGCACCTGCACGCCGTCGAGGTCGGGCAGCATCCGGTCCAGGACCACGGCGTCGGGCCGGAAGTCCAGGCCGGCCGCGACCGCTGCGGCGCCGTCCGCCGCCGTACGGACCTCCCAGCCCTCGGCCGTCAGCGCGCAGGCGAGGACGTCGGTCACGTCGGGCTCGTCGTCGACGACGAGGATCCGGACCGGTTCGCCGTCCGGGCGGCGCAGGGGCGATGTCGTGCGGGGCTCTTCCATGGCCCCTCCAGCATCTCCCGGCGCGTGCCCCGGCCGGGCACGGCCCCACCTTTGAGTTTCCTCTGAGTCGCCGCCCAGTGCGTGTGCGGGGCCGTTTTCAGAAGGTACGCAGAGGTTCGGCTGTGAGGCTGCCGCCCGAACCCCGCCCGCTCACCGCATCCTCCGAAGGAGCACCATGGGACTCGGCCTGATCAACGGTCTCCCCGCCCACATCCTCCTGGTGCACGTCGTCGTGGTCCTGGCCCCCCTGGCCGCCCTCGCCCTGATCGTGTGCACCTGCTTCCCCCGCGCCGCCCACCGGGCCGGTCCCGCGCTGCCGGCCCTCGCGCTGGCGGTCCTGGTCAGCGTGCCGCTGACGACGCAGGCGGGCGAGTGGCTGGAGCACCACATCGAGCGCGATCCGCTGATCCGCCGCCACGCCGAGCTCGGCGACGGGCTCCTGCCCTGGGTCCTGGCCCTCTTCGTCCTGGCCACGGCCGTCTGGTGGGTGCAGCGGCGCGCCTCCGCCACCCCGCCGGCCCCGGCGGCGGCCCGGTGGGCCCGGTCCACGCCGCTGCGCGCGGTGGCGGTCGTGCTGGCTCTGCTGATCGGTGCGGGCACGGTCGTGCAGGTCTGCCGGATCGGCGACTCCGGCGCACGCGCCGCCTGGCACGACGGCTTCTCCGCCACCGCCCACCCGGGGCCGCGCCGGTAGGGGCCGGGCCGACGCCGACGGGCGGAGCGCGCCCCGTCTCGGCGTCCGCCGCCGGACCCGGGATAGCCCGGATGAGAGCGCACAACCCGGACCGAACCAGGGGCGCGACCATGTCCGACGATCCGAATGCCGCACGCGAGGCGCCGATCAAGGTGTTCCTCCTCGACGACCACGAGGTGGTACCGGCGCGGACTGAGGGACCTCCTGGACGCCTAACCGGACATCATCGTGGTGGGTGAGGCGGGCACGGCCGAGCAGGCGCCGGCCCGCGGGCCGGCGCTGCGGCCGGACGTCGCCGTGCTGGACGTGCGGCTGCCCGACGGCGACGGCATCATCGTCTGCCGGGAGCTACGGTCCCACATGCCGGGCCGGCCTGCCTGATGCCGACGCCGTTCGACGACGAGGACGCACTGCCGGCCGCGATCATGGCGGGCGCGTCGCGCTACGTGCCGGCCACCAGCGCCGGACGGTCCCACCACCGCCCCGACCGGCCCTGGTGCCGGGCCGCCGTTCACGGCGTCGAGGGAGCCAGCGGTACTTGCCATTCCAGGCGGGTGCCGTGCTCGCCGGGGCCCGGGGAGGCGACGGTCATCCGCCCGCCCAGCTTCTGCGCGCGCTCGCTCAGGTTGCGCAGGCCACTGCGTCGGCCGCCCTCGGGCATGCCGGTGCCGTCATCCGTCACCGCGACGGTGAGGACTCCGTCCGCGGCGGTGATCAGGACCTCCGCGCGGGCGGCCGCAGCGTGACGGCCGACGTTGGTGAGTGCTTCGCCGAGTACGGCCAAGGCCTCGTCGGCGACGGCCGGCGGGACGTCGGTGTCGATGAGGCCTTCCATCCGCAGGGCCGGGGCGAAGCCGAGACCGGCCGCTGCCTCGTCCAGGGTCTGGACGGCGCGGGCACGGAGCTTGGAGCCCATGGCCGGGGTTTCGTGCTCACGCAGTCCGAAGATGGTGGAGCGGATGATCTTGATGGTGGCGTCGAGGTCGTCGACGGCGCGGGCGAGCCGTTCGGAGGCTTCGGGGTGGTCGACGAAGCGCCGGGCGCTCTGCAGGGTCATGCCTGTGGCGAAGAGGCGCTGGATGGCGAGGTCGTGGAGGTCGCGGGCAATGCGGTCGTGGTCCTCCAGCATGCTCATCTGCTCGGCGTCGCGCCGCCGGTCCGCCAGCTCCAGGGCCAGGGCCGCCTGGCCGGCGAAGCCAGGGAGCGCTGCGACCTCCGAGGGCGCGAACACGGGACGCGCTTGCCGGCGGGCGAGCATCAGGACGCCGCTGAGCTTCTCCTTCGTGCCGACCGTGACGGCGACGGCGGGGCCGAAGCCCTTCCAGCGTTCGGACTGCGCGGTGACCCGCCCGTCCGTCGCGATGTCCGTCACCGTGATCAGGCCATCGCGGGCGAGCGCCGCCTCGGCCAGGGTGCCGCGGGTGCTGGGCAGGACGATCCCCCGGTGTGCTTCGGCGCCTTCCCCGAGGGCCAGGGAGCCGCGCAGCTCGCCGCCGGGACCCAGGAGGTAGAAGACGCCCATGTCGGCACCGGTGATGTCCTTGGCGCGCTCCAGCATGCCCTGGAGGACCTCGTCCTGAGGGGTTCCGGACAGCAGGGCGCTGGTGATGTCCGCGCTGGCCTCGAGCCAGCGCTCGCGCAGGCGCACCTCCTCGAAGAGGCGGGCGTTCTCGATGGCAATACCGGCGGCCACCGCGAGGGTGGACAGCACGGCCTCGTCCTCCGGGTCGAAGCCGGCGCGGCCTCGCTTCTCGGTGAGGTAGAGGTTGCCGAAGACCTCTTCGCGGACCCGGATGGGCACGCCGAGGAAGGAGTGCATCGGCGGGTGGTGGTCCGGGAAGCCGTACGAGGCGGGGTGCTCGGACAGCTCCGGCAGGCGCAGGGCCTGGGGGTAGCGGATGAGCTCGCCAAGGATGCCGTGGCCGGACGGCAGGTCGCCGATCTGGGCACGGAGTTCGTCGCTGATGCCGACGGGCAGGAATTCGGCGAGCTTCTTGTCGTCGCCGATCACGCCGAGGGCGCCGTACTCCGCGTCCACGAGAACGACCGCGGCCTCGACGATGCCCCGCAGCACCTGGGGCAGATCCAGTTCCCGGCCGACGGACATGACGGCTTCCAGGAGGCCGTTGAGCCGGTCGCGGGCCCCGCGTACCTCCTCGATCCGTACCTGGAGCTCGTCGAGGAGCTCGTCCAGGCGCAGCCGGGGCAGGCCCGGTTCGGCAGGCCGGTCGCCTGCGCTCATGTCCACCTCCGGCCGGTGGCAGCGGTGAGGGGGTCGGCGGCCCTTCTCCATGGTAGTCCCGGCAGGAGGTGGGCGCTCCGCTCAGTGGTGCGCGGTGTGGTGCAGGTGGCGGACGTGGGCGTCGGGACCGAACGCTGTCAAGACGCCGCGCTCCGGTCGAAGTCCCGGTGGTCCTGCATGCCGGTCATGTCACGGGCCTGCTCCCGGGTGGCGGTCGATGACGTGCTCCCGAAGTCGCTGCCGAACCTGCGAACGAGCAGGACCGGGCACTGGGCGTGGTGCAGCAGGCTGCGCGTAGCCCGCCCGAGGCAGGGCCGGAGTCCGAGCGGGGTGGGGGCCCGGCGGCCGCCCATGACCAGCAGGTCGGCGTGGCGGGACGCCTCGACGAGAACGCCGGCCACGGAGATGCCCTTCTCCGCATCGTTCTCGACGGTCAGGTCGGGGAACTCCGCGCAGGTCGTGTCCGTGAGGGCGAGCAGTGTTTCCACGTGCCGGCCGGCGACCTCGTCCACACCGTCGGCATGGGTACCACGTTGCCGACGGACCGGAGCATGAGCGAGTTGAAGCCGCCCAGGCCCCCGGTTTCCCACGACGACCGTGCCGTGCAGGCCTCCGGCCCGGTGCAGGCCGGCGACGGTGTCGGCGCTGTCGTCCAGGAGTTCCCGGCCCGCGGCACGGAGCCTCTCGATGGTCTCCGCCGACAGGTACAGGGCCCGGCCGTCGGTGTCGGCACCGTGGACGATGCGCAGGGGGCGGCCGCGGCGCACGGCCTCGCCCGCAGCAGTCCAGCCGGGGCCCAGTGCCGCGCTCGTCGACGCGAGACCATGGGGACGTGCCCTCTGTGCGCCGCGGGAGCCGGCGGAAGGCCTACCGAGTTCTGTCGGACGCCGGACGGCCGACTGGCCGCCTGACGTGACCGACCCCGGTCGATCAGTCCCGGACCTCTCGCCCCGCACCGGAGACGGGCCGTCAGTCTGGAGTGAGCGGGACAAGAGCCGATCCACGACGAAGGAGATGGAGACCATGGCGAACCGAGTGACCGTCGGCCTCGACGGGTCCCCGGAAAGTGCGGCGGCTGCCCGCTGGGCAGCCCATGAGGCGGAGCTTCGCGGCGCCTCCCTGGACCTGGTCCACGCCGAGGAATGGCTGGAGAATCCTCCCCTTCCGGTCACCACCACCGAGGGACGCCGGCAGTGGGCTGAAGCCGTCCTCCGCGACACGGCGGAGGAAACACACAGGGCACATCCGTCGCTGAAGATCGATACCCGCCGAGTGGGCGGGCTGCCCGCCCTGGCCCTCACCCGCGCCGCCGAGGACTCCGACATGCTCGTGCTCGGCTCGCGCGCACTCGGTGGCATCAGGGGGTTTCTCGTCGGATCCACCGGCGCCTCCACCATCATCGAGGCAGTGCGGCCCGTCGTGCTGGTCCGGTCCGTGGACCACACGGGCAATCCGCCGGACGGTACCCGCGACCGAGGACCCGTCGTGGTCGGCGTGGACATCCACCAGCCCTGTGACAAGCTGCTCGCCTTCGCCTTCGAGGAGGCCGCCCACCGCCGCTGCCCGCTCGTGATCATCCACGGCTGGTCGCCACCGCCCATCCTCAGCTACGCGCCGACTCTTGACCCCGGGGTCCAGCAGGAAATGGCCCACGGCATCACCACCGCACTGGACGAGATGATCAGCCCCTGGCACGAGAAGTACCCTGCACTGCAGGTCGACTCCCGGGCCACGGTGGGCCAGTCGGCGATTCAGATCCTCGACGCGGCTTCCGCCGCCGCCCTTGTCGTCGTCGGCCGCCGTATCCGCCACTCCGCCTTCGGCACTCACATCGGCCCCGTCACACACGCCGTGATGCACCATGCGGTCGCGCCGGTCGCCGTCGTCGCCCACGAATGAACCGCACGGCGCAGGCAGGCGAGTCTCACGAACGCACCGTTTCCGGACCTGGCAGTTCCGCTCATCGAGGACGCTGCCATGGGTCCTTCCATGCACAACCCCCGGCGCCCGCTCGCCAAGGTGCCGGCCACCGCCTCATAACAGATGTCAGGACCTCGCCAGGACATTCGTCGAGGTGGGCGCGGTCTCAGCCCGGTTCCATGTAGGGGCGGCGGAAGACCGGGGTCCTGCCGGATCCGTAGGGGCGTACGGCGGCCATCGCCTGGCTGACCGCGGCCTCCAACAGGCCGCCGGTGTCGATGGGGACGGCCTCCTCCCATGGCGGCTCGGCGGCTGCCATGACCGTGGCCACCTCGGGGGTGGCGTCGGACGCTCCGGGGGCGCGGGTCGTCAGGCGCGCTGCCGACACGTCTCCCGGAGCCTGGCAGTACAGGGCGACCAGGTCGGCACTGGCGCGTTCGGCCATGCGCAGGGCGGCTTCACGCTGTCCGGCATCGGACCAGGTGGCGTCGAGGACGACGGACTCGCCGCGGGACAGGAGGGCGGACGCCCGGTCGAGCAGCGCCGCGTACGTCCTCGCGGTCCACTCGGGTGTGTACAGCCCTTCTCCATAACCGGCGGCTGCGGATTCCTCCGCCGGCATGCCTGCCAGTTCCTTGCGAAGACGGTCGCTGCTGAGCAGCGTGACGCCCAGGCGATCGGCCAGTGCGCCGGAGAGGGTGGACTTTCCGCTGCCCGGGAGGCCACCGACGAGGGTCAGGCCGACAGCGGAGGTGCGCAGGTGGTGCAGCGTCGTGGTGACCAGTCGCCGCGCTGCCATTTCCGCGCCGCGGGCGCCTTGAGCTGCCTGGATCAGGGACACCTTGGCACGGACGAACGCGCGGTAGGCGACGTAGTGGTGCCACAGGGACGGCGGTGCGGGGTCGCCGGAATACTCGCCGTACTGGGCCAGGAAGAACGCCGCGGCCTCCGGGGCACCCGTCTGCTCCAGGTCCATGGCGAGAAAGGCCGCGTCGTCCAGACCGTCGACGGAGCGAAGGCGGTCGTCGAACTCCAGGCAGTCCAGGACGCGGGGTCCGTCGTCGAGACAGAAGATGTCCTGGGCGAGCAGGTCGCCGTGGCCGTCAACCACCCGCCCCTGCTCGATACGCGCGTCGAAGAGTTCCTCGCGGCCGGCGAGATAGCGCCGCACCAAGCGCTCGGTCTCCTCCACCCCGTCGAGCAGCTGCACGTCGTCGGTCAGTTCCCTGACCTGTGTGAAGCTCGCTTCCCAGCGGGCGGACAGCGCGTCCCGCCTGCCGTGCTCGTCGATGTCCGGGCCTCGGGGCGCGTCCGCGTGACGGGAGGCGAGGAGGCGCGCAACCGCCCGCAGAGCGTCGTCGACGTCGGCGCCTTGGCTCACGAGCAGGGACAGGCGTCGTTCCGTCGGCATGCGGCGCATCACCACGAGCGGTTCGGGCGTGTCCGCGTCCGGGCAGCGGAATTCCCCCAGCCCCAGGTAGACGTCAGGGGCGAAGCGGCGGTTGAGAGCGACTTCCTGTTCGCACGCGGTCCTCCGGGCGGCCGTGGTCGTGTAGTCGAGGAAGCCCAGGTCGACAGGCTTCTTGACCTTGTAGGCGCGGTCACCGACGAAGAACACCACGGCCGTGTGGGTCTCGCACACCTCTGCCCGCGGGAGCGGCGGAACACCGAGGCCGATGCCGGTCCGGAGCACGGACGCGTCGGCCCGGTGCGCCGAGGCCGTCGACTCCTCGGGGTGGCCCGGCTCAGTCATGGGGAATGACGGCGACGGGGCAGCGTGCGTGATGGATGGCGGCGGTGGCCACGGAACCCAATGGGGGAGCCAGGGCGGGGCGATGCCTGCGTCGGCCGACGACCAGAAGTCCCGCACCCTCGGCGGCACGGACCACGACCTTGGCAGGGCTTTCAAGACCGACACCGGGAGTTACCTCCACGCTGGGGAACTTCTCACGCCAGGGGCGGAGAACGTCACTCAGGAGCCCCTGCGCTTCCCGCCTGATCTTCTCGGTCACATCGTGGTCCATGCCCCAGGGAGCATGAGCGTGCAGGGGCATGCTTCGGCCGTGGACGGCGTGCAGGGGAACGTCCCGTGCCGCAGCGGCGGCGAAGGAGAATGCGAGCAGTTCGTCGCACGGACCGTGCAGTCTCAGTGCCAGCACTACGGCGCCCGGGACATCCGGAGCGGACGACGCCCCCTCTTCGCGCGTCCCTGCACGTACCAGGACCACCGGCCGCTCGGCCCGTGCCACGACGGGCATGCTGATGTCCCCCAGGAAGTAGCTCTCGACGAGTTCCATCCCCCGCGAACCGAGCACGGTCATCTCGGACTCCGCGGCCGCTTTCAGCAGTGCCTCCTGGGCATCCTCGGCGACCAGGTTGCCGACGATGACGAGGCCCGGGTGGCGCGCCTGGAGCTCGGCCTTCACGTTGTGCACGATCCGCTTCGCCCAGTAGTTCTGATCCATCTCGGCGGGAGCGTGGTCCGGTTCCGGCGCCAGGAGGGGCCACGCGTGCAACAGCCGCAGCGTGAGTCTGCGACGGGCGGCTTCATCGCCGGCCCAGCGCGCGGCGGCAAGGCTCTCGGGTGAGCCGTCGAGGCCTACGGTGACGACTGGCTCCATGCCGACTGCTCCGTCTGCTAGATGACTGGAATGGCGGTGAGGTGTCCGTCCGACCGGCCGGGAGCCGTGCCGTCTCCGCGCTCGCGCCGGTATCCGTGCAGCGACCGTAAGCGGTACCCCCGGAGCAACTGCGCCAACGCGCCGGGCGCACGGCCGCATGTCATCCGAGCAGCACTCGGAGCCCCCGCAACGCGGGGAGCGACGGCACCGTGCGGAGCGGTCGTCGATCCGCCCGGAACAACCGGTCTCGCCCGGCGTGATCAGTGGGTGCGCTCGATGTCCAGTTCCAGGAAGTGGGCCGAACAGGAGATGCACGGGTCGTGGTTGCGGACGGCCCGCTCGCACAGCCGGGTGAGTTCGGCCTCGGAGCCCTGCCCCTGGTCGAGCCCGGCCTGGACCAGTCGACGCAGGTCCTCCTCGATGGCGCCCTGGTTCTGGGCCGTCGGCGGAACGATGCAGGCGTCGGTGACAAGGCCCCTACCGTTCAGCGCGTATCGGTGGTAGAGCAGGCCGCGTGGCGCCTCCGTGGCACCGTGCCCGGTGCCGGCCCGGGCCGGCACCTCTGCGTACGAGCAGGCTGGACGCTCGTACTCCGCGATGATCCGGAGGGCCTCTTCCACCGCGTACAGGACTTCCACCGCGCGGACGAGGATGCTTCGGTACGGGTTGCGGCAGACCTCTCCCCGCCCGGTACCCGCGCGCGACGGGGGGTCGCCCAGCCCGGCCTCCCGTGCCGCTTGCAGGGCCAGCGGGGACAGCAGGTGGCCGCTGACCGCCCAGCGGGCGAGGGAGCCGGTGAGATGCCTTCGGCCGTCCAGCCGGGAGTGGAGGGCCGTGGAGTGGGGAACCTGCTCCTCGGCCACGTGTGCGGCGAAGTCCCGCAGGGGAAAGCTGTACGGGGGGAGCCCAGCGTCGTACGGAAGCACGGTGGGAACGCCGGACTCGATGGCGTAGGTGCCGGTCTCGGCGAGGGCGAGCAGGTCTGCGTCGCACTCGGCGTCCGGGAATTCGAAACCGGCGACCCAGCGCACCGTGTCCCAGGCGTCGTCGAGGGCGGTGCGCAGCCGTTCTTCCAAGGGGCGGAGCTCGGCGCGCGTCGGCGCGCGGTGGAAGCCGCCGAGCCGGACATTGACGGGGTGGATCGCCCGGCCCCCGAGCAGTTCGACCACGGCATTGCCGGCCTGTTTCAGGCGCAGTCCACGCTTGACGTGCTCCAGATGGGAGCGGGACAGGCCGATCACGTCGTCTTCGCCGAGGAAGTCCGGTGCGTGCAGCATGTGGATGTGCAGCGTCTGGCTCTCGATCCATTCGCCGCAGTACAGCAGGCGGCGCAGGGCGGCCGGTTGCCCGTCGACGACAACGCCGCACGCGTCCTCGAGGGCACGGCAGGCACTCAGCTGGTAGGCGACGGGACAGATCCCGCAGATGCGCGAGGTGAGGTCGGGTGGCTCTGTGTGGGCCCTGCCCCGGAGGAAGGCTTCGAAGAACCGTGGTGGTTCGTAGATCTTGAGCCGCGCCTCGATGACGGTGCCGTGGTGGATACGCAGGTGCAGCGCGGTCTCGCCCTCGACACGGGCGAGGGAGGGGATGCGCAGCTCCTGGGTCCGGGGCGTGGGGTCGGTCATCCGAGGCCTTCCGCGTCGGTCGTACCGGGCTGCTCTTGCTCCTCCACGGCGGTGAAGGCGGTCACGTTGAAGGTGTGCAGGTACCTGCCGATGTCCTCCTCGCTCATCCCGTCCCGCTGCATGAGGGGGACCAGCGCGGGAAGGTTCGTGGTGCCGGCCGGGCCGAAGCAGCCGTAGCAGCCGCGCCCGTAGGTCGGGCACAGGGCTCCGCAGCCCGCGTGGGTGACGGGGCCGAGGCAGGGGGTGCCGTGGGCGACGGTGACACAGACGTTGCCGCGCCGCTTGCAGGAGAAGCAGACGCTGTGGTTGGGGATGGCGGGTTTGCGTCCGGTGAGGAATGCGGTGATGACCTCGAGGAGCTGACCGCGGTCGATGGGACAGCCGCGCAGTTCGAAGTCGACGGGTACGTGGGCGGAGATCGGTGTGGAGGTCGCGAGGGTCTCGATGTATTCGGGGCGGGCGTAAACGGTGGCCAGGTACCCATCGACATCGGCGTGGTTCCGCAGTGCCTGCACGCCGCCGGCCGTGGCGCAGGCGCCGATGGTGACGAGGTGGCGGGCATCGGCGCGGATGCGCCGGATGCGCTCCACGTGCTCGGGTGTGCTGACCGAGCCTTCGACGAGGACGAGGTCGTACGGGCCGGGCGCGGAACCGCTGGACGCTTCCGGGAAGTGGGCGATCTCCAGCTCGGCGGCGATGCCGAGCAGTTCGTCCTCGCAGTCGAGGAGGGTGAGCTGGCAGCCGTCGCAGGAGGCGAACTTGAACACGCCGAGGCGGGGGCGGGCCGGGGTGGGGGGGCTCATCTCATAGTTCCCGGACGGTGAGCAGGGGCTCGGCCTGGTGGTAGCCGACGACCGGGCCGTCGCGGCAGAGAAGGAGAGGCCCGAGCTGGCAGTGGCCACAGTGGCCGGTGGCGCAGCGCATGTTGCGTTCGAGGGAGACCTGGATGCGGTCGGGACGTACCCCTTGGTGGATCAGTGCCCGTGCGGTCGCGCGCATCATCACCTCGGGACCGCAGACGAAGGCGACCGTGTCCGGCGGTGTGAACCGGGCTTCGCGGAGCAGCGTGGTGACGACTCCGACCCGGCCGGTCCAGCCGCCGGACGGCCGGTCGACCGTGACGGCGCCGAACGGCTTGTCCCAGGCGGGGAACTCATCTGTGTAGAGCAGATCGGCGGGGGTCCGGGCACCCGCGAGGACGTTCAGTCTCCCGAAGGCGCGGGGCTCGGCCAGAACGGTGTCGAGGAGGGGACGCAGCGGCGCGAGCCCGATGCCGCCGGCGATGACGAGCAGGTCGTTGCCGTGAGCGGCTGCCGTGTCCCAGCCGGTACCGAAGGGGCCGCGCACGCCGACCCACCCGCCGGTCCGCAGGCCGCACAAGGCGCGGGAGACGGCCCCGACGGCGCGAATCGTGTGCGTCAGCCGGTGCCTGTCTGCGAGCCGGGACACGGACACCGGGATCTCGCCGACACCGAACGCGTGCAGCATCGCGAACTGGCCCGTTGCGAAGGGGCTCAGGGCCTCCCCGGAAGGCTCCAGTACGAGCGTGACCGTGTCGTGCGTCTCGTCATGGCGGTCCACTACGCGATAGGGCAGCGGTGCGGGCGTCATGGTGCTGCTCCGCTCCCCGGCGCTCCCGGCGGCCCGTAGAGGTCGAGCAACCGGGTGCGCGTGGCTCGGAGCCGGTCGCCGATGCTCTCGGCGACGGCGGTGACCAGCGACAGGCCCAGCGCGGTGTCCTCGACGCACAGGTCGTGGACGGCAGCGG
This sequence comes from Streptomyces sp. NPDC085524, assembly GCF_044541755.1. Taxonomy (NCBI): domain Bacteria; kingdom Bacillati; phylum Actinomycetota; class Actinomycetes; order Kitasatosporales; family Streptomycetaceae; genus Streptomyces; species Streptomyces sp. NPDC085524. The sequence goes on along the minus strand of NZ_JBITTH010000009.1, from coordinate 98,306 downwards.
CATCGAACTCCCAAGCCCGTACGGACTCCCGGGTCTCGGCGGCCAGGTGCCACTGCCGGGGTGGGCACAGCCATGACCAGCCGAGCAGGCTGCCCGCACCGATGGTCTCGATGACCACGCGCCCCCGACCGGGCATGTGGATGTCGAGCGCGACCGTTCCCGAGCGGATGATCCAGAAGCGGTCGGCTTCCTCCCCTTCCTCGAAGATCCGCGTGCCGCCCGGAAGGGCGACGTCCCGGGCGAGGGCCATCAGCCTCCCACGGTGCTCCGCCGCCAGAGCGGCGAGCACGCCCTCGCCGACAGGCCCACCGGGGTCCGGGCTCACGGCGTGTTCTCCCGCTGCGCGGCCTCCTGGTGCAGGGCGTGGGCTTCCTCAGTGAGGTCGATGCCCGTGGGGCACCACACGATGCACCGGCCGCATCCGACACAACCGGAACTGTCGAACTGGTCGTGCCAGGTCCCCAGCTTGTGGGTGAGCCACTGGCGGTACCGGCTGCGCGGGGTGGACCGGACAGGACCGCCGTGGAGGAGCGAGAAGTCCAGGTCGTAGCAGGAGTCCCAGAGGCGCCAGCGCTCGGCGTGATCGCCGGTCAGGTCGGTGACGTCCTCCGTGGTGGTGCAGAAGCAGGTGGGGCAGACCATGGTGCAGTTGCCACAGCTGAGGCACCGGGAGGTGACGTCGTCCCAGCGCTCCGCTTCCAGGCTGTCCCGCATCAGCGTGCGCAGGTCCACCGTCGGCATGGAGCGGCCCATGCGTTCGGCGGCGGCGGCCACGGCCTGGGTCGCAGCCGCTCGGGTGGAGCCATCGGGGCTCCGCCCGGGCAGTTCCGCGAGGACCGCGGCTCCCTCCTCGCTCCCGCTCCGGCACAGGAAGCGGTGGCCGGCGTCGTCCACGACCTCGGTGAGAGCGAGGTCGTACCCGGCGTCGGCGGCCGGCCCGCTGCCCATCGAGACGCAGAAGCAGGTGGCACCCGGCTCGGTGCACTCGGCCGCGATCACGAAGGCACCCGTCCGCCGGGCGAGGTAGGTGGGATCCCGGTACCTGCCGCCGCTCATCACCCGGTCCAGGATCTGAATGGCACGCAGATCGCAGGGCCGCACGCCGAGGAACGCGTACGAAATGCCTCCCTGCTCCTCCTCCCGTACAACGGGAGCACCGTCCGGGCCGCGGTCCGCGGACCACTGACGGACTCGCCCCGGATGGAGGAACGGCTTCCATGACTGGGGCCCCGCGCTGTGCGCGAAGGCCGCCCCGTCCTCGCGGCGGCGGAGCCTGTACCGCCCCGCCTCCAGTTCGACCCCCCACCCGTAGGGGAGTGCATCTGCGGAGTCCAGCTCGTCGAGGACGATCGCGCCGTCGCGCACGGTCGGGCCGATGACCGTCCGGCCGCGCCGCTTCAGAACGCGCACGAGCACGTCCAGACCCTCGCGGTCGAGGACCGCCTCGGCCTGGTGGTCGAGGACGGCTCCGGCATCCGCAGCGTCGGTCATGGTGCACCTCTCGGTCTCCACGTGCCTGGCTCCGGCAGCATGCCAGACCTGCGCGCTCCAGGGTTCGAACCCGGCCCGGCGAGTCCGCCCGCCGTGCTGCGGATGTCCGCCTCGATACGCAAGGCCAGAAGCGGCAGGGCGGCCGCCACCGCCGGCGTGAGCCCGGTGCCCAGCGAGCGGTCCGCCCCCTCGACCGCGTACACGATGAGACGGCCGGGGCCGCGCCCGACGCGGTCGGCGAGGTACAGGGCTTCGGCCAGCCCGAGCCCGTGAGTGCTCTGCCTGCCTGCGGCAGCCGGCTGCGGCGTCGCGCCGGGAGCCACACACCACCGGTGTACGCGCCCGGGCTCCGCCGCAGGTGGGAAACATGCGTCGACGATGAAGGTGAGGACCTTGCCTTCCCACAGGCTGATCAGCCGGCCGGGGTCTCCGTCGCACTGTACGAGCTCGGTGCCGGACGGGAGAGGCCGCTGCGCTTCGCGCAGCCGCAGCAACGCGATGGCGGCCCACCCCACCCCGTCATCGTGGCGGAACTCGTTGCCGATCCCGATGACCGTCGTGTCGGCGAGCGGCTTCACGGGTGCCCCGCTTCCTCTTCGGGCGTCTCCAGGGCCAGCCTGCCCTGCTCGCAGGACGAGGTCCTGTGCCGCGAGGCAAACGGCGTACCGGCCCCAAGGCCCGGAGGCAGATCAGGAGGCCGACAGCCGTAGAAGGGGACCGCTCGGCACTGGTCCCCGTGCAGCCTGCACCGGATCGTGGGAAGCGTCCGGTCAGGTTGTCTCCTGGCACTCCGCCCGTGACCTCCCCGACGCGCAGAACCGGGAGCGCGAGGTGGGAGAACAAGAGCAGACCTCCGCCGGCAGCGAGGCACGCTGACTCGCGCCGACCCACACCTGGCGGCCCGACGGATGTGCGGTGCGACGGTTCCGACGCAGCCGCTTCGGTCGGACCGCAACCGACGGACGCGAGCACCGAATACGCGCCACCGGCGTTCGTTGTCGCGCACGAGCGTCGCCGACTCCGCGAGGAGGTCCGCCGCCCGGTCGAGGGGCTCGGACGCCGAGAAGAGGTAGGCGGGGGCGTTCCGCTCGGACTCGAGGTCGGCCAGCAACCCCGCCGACTGCCAGTCGTTGGCGACGATGCGATGGCGCTCCCCGAGCAGATCGGCAAGCGCCGGATAGGCAGTCAAGAAGCCGGCGGCCTCCCGCGCCTGCTCCATCGCCCGCGCCAGCCGCTGAAGCCCGACGGGCTCGTCCTCCCCCTCCATGCAGAGGATCCCCGACTCCGCGACGAGCCCGGTGCGTTCAGATCCTCCGCACTGGCGAACGGATTCCCTGCCGGCGCACCTGGCGGCCCGCATGCGCGCCAGGACGATCTGAGGTACTCCTCGGAGAGGACGCGGCGCGCCTCGGCCGGCAGGTGCCGGCGTCCGCAGGTCCATCACGGCGTCATACGAGACGGAGGCAGTCGCCATGGAGCCAGTCGTCACGGTCGGCCTCGACGGCTCACCCCAGAGCATGGCGGCCGCCCGCTGGGCCGCCGACGAGGCCGGGCGTCGCAACGTCGCGCTCCGCCTGGTGCACGCCTGGCCCATGCTGGCGCCCGAACCAGCCCGTGTCCCCGCAGACATCGACCAGAACTACTGGGCGAGGCGCCTCGTGCACCACACGCAGGCGGAACTCCAGGCACGCCACCCGGGCCTCGTGATCGTCGGCAGCCTGGTCGCCGACGACGCGCAGAACGCCCTGGTCAAGGCGGCATCGGAGTCCGAGCTGACGGTGCTCGGCTCACTTGGCCTGGCTCCCGCCGAGAGCTACTTCCTGGGCTCCGTGAGCACAGCCGTCGTGGCACGGGCCGAGCGACCCGTGGTCCTGGTCCGTGCCACGGCCCGGGAGAAGGCACCGTCACCCGCTCGGGGCGGCGTCGTCGTCGCACTGAAACTGCACGGCCCGTGCGACGACCTGCTCGCCTTCGCCTTCGACGCCGCCGCAGCGCGCGGCATCCCCCTCCGTCCCATCCACGGCCGGAGCCTGCCGATCCATGCGCGCACCCCGTGGGGCGTGGACCACGACGTGACGAAGGAGATCACGGACGACGCGCAGAGCCGGCTGGGGCAGGTTCTCCGCCCCTGGCGCGAACGCTTCCCCGGGGTGGAGGTCGCCGACGGCGTCCGACTCCAAAGCCCCGCCGAGGCCGTCGTGCGCGCCGCCGAAGGGGCCGAGCTGCTCGTCGTCGGCCGGCGCAAGCACCGTCCCCCCCTCGCCCCGCGCCTCGGCCCGGTGACCCAGGCCGCCCTGCACCACGCCCGCTGCCCCGTCGCCGTCGTCCCCCATGACTGAGAAGACCGGCCCCGGGGCGCCGAGCAGGCAGAATCGCCCGCCCGTGAACGCCGCGCCGCCGGAGGGTCCGGCGGCTGCTCTCCTCTCCCCCTTCAGGAAGGCGACCCGTCATGACCGAGAACATCGCCCCGAACGAGCACGAACGGCTGCGCACCCTCGAAGCCCAGGTGCAGATCCTCGCCCAGGCCGTCAGAGCACTGGCCGAAGGGTTGGAAGACATCCCCTCACTGGACACCGAGAGGGAGAAGCAGGCGGCTCGCGGTGCCCGGCTGGCGCACGAGCTGCTTCTGTCCCAAGGGCTGGGAGCCGGCGGTTGAAGGACGCCGCCGGACGAGCGATCCGACGTCGTCTGCCGTGGCAAGGACGTCGTCGAGGCACGCCGCCCGCGACGCGGTCGGCCACGGGACCGGCTCCGGGTCGTCACCGGTGTCCGACCACACGGGGCCCGCCCGTGGGCGGGTCCCGGCTCGTTCATCCCTTGACGACTCCGAGCGGTACCAGGCGGGCGACCAGCCGGGCGAGTCCCGCGGCCTCCGTGACGGCGGCCACGGCGTCGACGTCCTTGTAGGCGTCCGGGGCTTCTTCGGCGAGCGCCCGCCAGGAAGCCGGGCGGACCGCGATGCCGTGGGATTCCAGCTCCTCGTGCAGCTGCTCGCCTCGGACCCGGCGCAGCGCCTGGTGACGGCTCCAGACGCGTCCGGCACCGTGTGCAGAAGACCAGAAGGCACTGTTGCCGACGGTGCCTGCCATCACGTACGAAGCGGTCCCCATGGTGCCTGGCACCAGGACCGGCTGTCCGGCCTCCGCGAGATCGCCCGGAAGGTCCGGGTGACCGGGGGGCAGGGCCCGCGTGGCGCCTTTGCGGTGGACACACAGCCGTCGGCGTACGCCGTCCACGTCATGGGTCTCGATCTTCGCCATGTTGTGGGAGACGTCGTAGACCAGGTCCAGACTAGCCCCGGCGGCGACGGCGAAGGCGTGCCGTGCCGCCTCGGTGAGCAACTGCCGATTCGCGCGTCCGTAGTTGGCGGCGGCTGCCATCGCCCCCAGGTAGTCTCGGCCCGGCACGGAGACGGCCGGCGCGCAGGCCAGCTGCCGGTCCGGCAGTTGGATGCCGTAGGTGCGCAGAGACCGGTCCATGACCTTGACATGGTCGCTGCACACCTGGTGGCCCAGACCGCGCGAACCACAGTGGATCATGACGCACACCTGGCCCGGATGCAGGCCGAAGGCAGCCGCGGTCCCGGCGTCGTAGACACGGTCCACCGCCTGCACCTCCAGGAAGTGGTTGGCCGACCCCAGGCTGCCCACCTGTCGGAGCCCGCGGTCCACGGCCCGTTGGCCGACCTGTGACGGATCCGCCCCTGCCAGCGTCCCGCCGTCCTCACAGCGCTCCAGATCACGGGGCACGCCCCGGCCGTGCTCCACGGCATAGGCGGCGCCGGCGGCCATGAGTTCCTCCAGCTGGGGGCGTCCGGACAGCTTCCACAGCCCGCCGGGCCCCAGGCCGCGCGGGACGGTGTCGCCGAGGACGTCCATCAAACGCCGCATCCGGGGGGCCAGCGGGTCCCGGTCGATGCCGGCGGCCAGCAGCCGGACCCCGCAGGAGATGTCGAACCCGACCCCGCCCGGCGAGATCACCCCGCCGGCGTCGATGTCCGTGGCCGCCACGCCCCCGATCGGGAAGCCGTAACCCCAGTGCACGTCCGGCATGGCGTACGAGGCATGGACGATACCGGGCAGGGTCGCCACGTTCGCGACCTGTTCGAGCGCCTTGTCCCCGACGGCCTGCGGCAGGAGCTCCCGTGTCGCGAACACGACGCCGGGAACGCGCATAGGATCCTGCCGCTCGATGCGGAACCGGAACGGTGACTCCTGCACCAAGCTGATGTCCATGCCCGTCATCCCTCTCCGGGCCCCATGCCTTCCAGTAGACCCTCGGCGCCACGGCCTCGCGCGCCGGAGAGCACGCCGAGCACCCGGTTCCCGGACCGACGGACGTGGTCCGGCCTAACGCGGACGAGGAGGTGGACTGGCCCGACGCGTCCCTCCAGGGCTTCGACCTCTGCGTGGCCCCGGTGCACTCCCACTTCGGCCTGGGCAGCACGGCGATGACCCGGCGGATCGTACGCGCCTGCGAGAACCCCCACGTCAACGTCAGCGGCCACCCCACCGCCCGCCTGATCGGCAAACGGCCCGGGCTCGACCCCGACCTCGACGAGGTGTTCGCCTGCTGCGCACGCACCGGCACCGCCCCGGAGATCGACGCCCAGCCCGACCGCCCCGACCTGGGCGACGAGGACACCCTCCGCGCCAGACGCCACGGGGTGAAGTTCGCCGTCGACACCGACGCCTACTCGCTCCCCCAGCTCGCGTACGTCCGCCACGGCGTCGGCACGGCGCAACGCGGATGGCTCACCTCCGACGACGTGATCAACACCTGGCCACTGCGACGGCTGCGCCGGTTCCTCCGCAAGGACCGGGCCCGCTGAGGCAGGGCGGCGACACCTTCGCTTGCGGGAGTCACACATCGAGCGTCACCGAACACGTCCAGCCCTCCGGCCCGCAGACCATGACCAGATCATGCAGCGTGACGGCCTTCGGCGCGGCGCCCGTCACCGGGAGCGAACCGGCCTCGGCCATGTGCAGAACGCCACGCACGCCGCCGTCGACCGGGGTCAGCTCGACCTCGACCGGGACCTCGCCCTCGGTGTCGAGCCAGTACACGACCTCCTCCAGCAGGCCGACCAGCAGATCCTCGTCCCGCTGCGCCCGCACCACGACGTCCCGCTCGTGGTCTCCGACCGCCCCCGCCAGGTCCAGGAAGGACGCGCAGGCGCCCCGCACCACCTGCGCCAGGCACTCCTCGCGCGTGGAGGCCCACGCCTCCACCCGCAGATCAGCCGTATGCGGAACACCTCGATAGCCGCTGCCTCCGGCAGCGCCGTCCGCTCCCATCACACACCTGCCTCGCTCGCGCGCCGCGTCCGGCTGTCAGGGAAAGGCCGTGCCCCGGTCACCGCGCCGTGGCGGCAGCCCGGGCAGCACCGTGGGGACCTGCGGCGGCCGGTGCTCGGGCTTCTCCCGAACCAGACGGCCGGCGAGGGCCGCGACGATGTCGACCGCGGTCAGCAGCCCGGCAAGCCTCCCGTCCTCGGCCAGCACCGGAAGGGCGTCGGCTTCGGTGCACGCCATGAGGTCGACCGCGTGGCGGACGCTCTGCTCCGCGTGGACGAGCGCCGTCCCGTGACCTCGAAGGAGGTCGTCCACCCGCAGGGCGGACAACGCAACAGCAGGCGCTGCGCAGGCGACCGCCACATCAGCCCGGTCCAGCAAGCCGGCGCAGCGACCGTCCGGACGCACGACCGGAAGGTGGCGGGACCCCGACCGCTGCAACAGTTCCCATGCCACCAGCGCGGTTTCGCCGACATCGACGCTGACCGGGGCGGGGCGCATCACGGCTGCGACCGTACGCGCCAGGACTTCCTGCTGCTCTTCCACGACGGCCTCCTCGGTCTCACAGGCCGGGCCGCACGGACCGACGCGATCGGACGGCTCCCCCGGCCCGGCGGGCCGAGCGGCAGGACGCGGTGCTCCGTCGGCGGGCGCGCTCAGCGGTCGCGTACGGTCAGCTCGTCGATGACATCGGTGACCGGTTCGAGTCCTTTCACCTCGGCGAGCAGCCGCGCTGCTTCGTCACCCGCCACCTCACCACACAGGCGGACCACCCCGTCCTCCACGGTGACCCGCACCGTGTCGGCCGCCCCGGGAAACGCCTGCCGGATGCGCCCCCGCACACCCTCCAGGATGGCCGCGTCGTCCCTGAGCAGGGCATCCAGCAGCGTGTGCCGGCTCACGGTGCCCACGAGCCGCCCGTCCGGCTCCGCCACAGGAACGCGCTTGAGACGGGCCAGAGCAACCAGCCAGGCGGCCTCGGAGACTGCGGTGTCCGGCTGGACGGTAATGGCGGGACTGGTCATCAGGGTCTCGGCCTTCTCCCCACCAGGCTCGGCCGTCGGCCGGGCCTCCCGCACCCTGCTCGCGGCGCCGGTCCGATGTGTCCGCGCGGCGACCACTGCGAGGAGATCGGCCTCGGACACCACGCCCACGACCCGGCCGTCGGTGTCGACGACGGGGAGTGACCCCGTGCCGTGCTCCGAGAGCGCCCGGGCGATGCCGGGGAGACCGGTGTCGGGGGCGACCGATGGCGGGGAGGTGGCCATCAGGTCGCACACCAGGAAGGGCGCGGGCGGGGCGGGCCGGGGTGTCTGGGCGGCGGGCCGCTGCGTCATTTCGGCGGACACGGTCGCGAGCGCGCCGAGATAGCGCATGAGGGCGTCCTGCCGCTGCGGTTCGTCGGGCCGCCAGGCGTGCCGGGGCAGGGCCCTGCGGGCTTCGGCACCCGCTGCGGACTTCTCGTGCTGGTTCATGGCGGTGCCTCCAGATGGGGTCGTGCCGTCCCGGCCCGGGACGGCCGTGCGGCCCGTCCGGCTCAGGTCGCTGCGGACGACGGCGCGGGAGCGGTGGGGGCGATGGGGGTGATGAGGCCGTAGTGACCGTCGTAGCGGTGGTAGAGCACGTTCCCGCGGCCGGTGCCGGCGTCGGCGAAGAACACGAACGGCCAGCCGGTGACGCCCAGGCGCTCCTTCGCCGCCGCCACGGTCATGCGAGGGGCGGCCGCCTGGCTGACGGTCAGCGGCACCGCCACCGGACCGATCAGCTCCGGGCGCGGATGCACCTGCGCCAGCCGGTATCCCTCCGGGTCGGAGCGGTACAGGACGCTGTCCTCACCCGATCCGGCGTCGGTGAACAGCTGGAAGCCGTAGTCCAGCGTCTCCAGGTCGTCGGCCGCCTCGTCGGGCGATTCGAAGGCGAGTGCGAACGCCTTGTGCCGGACGACCTCCCGTTCCTCGACCGGGCGCGGGAAGTAGCCCGGCCGGTGGGTGGGCTCGTCGCCGTGCCGCCACGCGTGGGCGGCACCCGGCGGATGTGCCCGGCTGCGCCGGGCCTCCCAGTGCTCCGCCATACGGGCAAGTACGGCTTCGAGCCGGTCGCGCAGGAGATCAGCCGCCTCCGTGGCACTGACGCCCGCCACGTGTGCGCGGGCGGGCCTGCCGTTGACGTCCAGATTGGCCTGGGCCATCACGGGGCGCTCCATCGCCGGGTTCGCGAACCGGGTCAGCCTCAGCCGGGCGAAGAGCACGGGCCCCGGTGCCTGGCCGAAGACGGCCCGCACCTTGTCCCGAGCGTAGGCGGTGTCCTCCGCGGACACACCACCCCGGGTCTCCACCTGTACGTCCACGAGGGGTTGTGACGGCGTTCGTTTCATGATGGCCTCCGCTGCGAGAAGGAGTCGGCGATGCCGAGCGGCTGTCATACGCTCCGGCACAGTGCCCCGATGCCGTGGCCCGGAGCGCCGACGGAACCGGGACGCAGGACGCGTACGTCCGCCCCGGACAGCACGGCCGACCGGACCGCCACATCGGCCAGCGGGCCGCGGATCACGGGGCCGGCGGCGCGGGAGGGCGTGGGGCGACGGTCCGACACGTCGGAAGCGGCCGGGCCGAACCACGCCGTTCGCCGGTCGTCCGGCTCGTCGACGAGCACGAGGGTCTCGACGCGGCCCTCGGAGAGCGCGCCCAGCGTGGAGTGCACGCCCTCGACGGCCCGCCCTCGCGGAGCACGCTCCTCGGCGAACCGTCGCAGCAGCTCCCTCGTCTGTTCCTCCGCCGCGCGGTGGGTCTCGGCCTCGATCTGCTCCTGCCGGATCCGAGTGGATCCGTCCGGTGTGCGTCCGCCGCTCACATTGCGTACGGAGACCTGACGCCGGACGAGGTCGGGAAGGTGCTTGGTGAGGAGCTGGAGCGCCCGCACGTCTCCGGCGAGCAGCACCAGACGGGCTGAGACCCGCGACACGGCACGAGTCAGGGCCTCTGCCGCTCGTACGGCGTTGTGCTCCCAGGAGTCCTCCGCCCTGCGCTGGAAGCGGCCCTGGGACATTCCGCCGGGCGCGTTGCGCTCTATTTCGTCGTCGGGGCCGGTCACGGTGTGCCGTACCGGCTCGGTGTCCCCTCCGGGGTACGCCTCCAGGTCGGCACCGGTGCGGTCGACCACGGCGAGGACGCGGGCCGGGTGCTCCTGGCGCCACTCCAGGAGCGGCGCCAGATGCGGCAGGGGTGCGTGGATGCCGATGTCGGCGTCCCGGCCACCGGAAAGGATCGTGGAGTAGCGGAGCTCGCCGCCGGCCGCGAAGGCCGCCAGCGTCCCGGTTCCGGGGAGCGCCTCGTCGACGCTCCGTGTCAGTACGGCGATGGTGTCCTCGTCGGCACCGAGGTCCGCCAGGCTGCGGGCAAGCGCGCGCCAGCGCAGCCTGGCGTCGTCCTCCCGCTGCGGACGCGGCTCGAGCCGCAGATACACCGATGCCGTCGGCCCGCGGGTCTCGCACAGTCTCCTCAGTGTGTCGTCGCTGACCGACGTCGTGGTTCCCATGACGCACTCCCGTGGTCGGCGGGCCCGGTGACGCCGGTCCCCCGACGCCGACGGGCCCTTCCGCTGTGATCGTTACTCGTTTCATCCGGGCCGCCGTGCCACTCGCCGGGTGCCGATTCCCTGCGAATGCGCCTCGGGTCAGGGGGTGCCCCGGCTCGGGTTCGGCCCTCTCGACCAGTCTTCTCCTGCGGGGCGGGCCGCCGCTGGGCCCGAACGGTCCAAGGCCGGGACGAACGGACCCTTCGGGGCCTGCCCGGTCGCAGGGTGAGTGGCGCAGGCCGGGCCGCGAGCGGACCCTGGGAGCATGGAAGGCGTTCTCGCGTACACCGCCGCGGGCCTGGTCGGGCTGTGGGGGGTTTCGCATGCGATCCCGACCCGGGCCGTCGTCGCCGGATTCGGGGACCTGGTCCAGGAATGGCTGGCCGAGGCGGTGACCATGTGGTCCTTCGCCGCGTTGGTCGTCGTCGCCGCGGTCTGCGGCGGAACGTCCACCGCCGACCGGACCTACCGGGTCGTCGCGGGAGCGTTGCTCGTCCTCGCGGTGCTGACGGCTCTTCCCGGCGCCCGCACGAGCGTCGTCTGGTTCAAGATCTGCCCCGTACCGTTGACCGGCTCGGCCGTGCTCCTGCTGATCGCCGGCCTCGCCTAGACGCTGGTCCGGGTCATGGGGCACGAGTCCTCTCCCGAGGATCTGGTCCGAGCGGCACGGGCCGCAGGGGTCACGGACGAACGGCTGCTCCAAGCCTTCCGGGTCACACCACGGGCGGAGTTCGTCCCCGCCGAGCACGTGGCGTCCGCCTACAGGGACACTCCCGTACCGCTGCCGCACGGCCAGGTGACCACCCAGCCCTCGCTGGTCGCCATGATGGTCTCCGCACTCGGCCTCACCGGAGACGAACGCATCCTGGAGATCGGCACCGGCTACGGCTGGCAGACCGCGCTGCTGACCCGCCTCGCCGCGTATGTGGTCAGCGTCGAACGCCGACCGGATCTGGTCGAGGAGGCCCGTCGCCGACTCGCCCTGCACGGTGTGGAGAACGCCGCGATCGTCCTCGGCGACGGGACCCTCGGGGTGCCGGCCCGTGCTCCGTATGACGCCGTCATCGTCTGCGCGGCCTACCCCGAGGTGCCGGAGCCGCTGGTCGCACAGCTGCGGACCGGCGGCCGGCTCGTCCAGCCCATCGGCCCGGGCGGACGGGAACGCGTCGAGCTCTACGAGCGGCGGGCCCACGGCCTGGTGCACCGCGCGACGGTCACCCCGGCCCACTTCGTCCGCCTGTACGGTGCCCATGGCTACGATCAGCGCTGACGCGTGCCGACCAGGGTGCCGACAGCCAGTCCCATTCCGGTCGTGGGCGGCAACAGCGCCTCCTGGAAGACCCGTTGGCGCTGATGCCCTTCGAGCTTCCAAGAGGCCCTGTTCTCATGCCCGGTGCGGCCACGGCCACGGTCGGTGTCTCACTTCTTCGGGGTGAAGACGAGCAACCGGTCCAGGAGGAGTGAGGAGAGAGCCGGGCGGGTGCGGGTCTCGGGTTGCATGTAGGCGCGGGCCAAACCGCCATCCGTCACATCCTCGATGACCACCGCGGACAGACCTGAAAACACCGTAGCCACCAGTTGACGTCCATCGCCCGACCGTGATCATGGATGGCCGCTCGGCGTCACCACCGTCTCCGGGTTCAGAGCCGAACGATTTACAGTCCCGCGCGTAGGAGCCGCGCGTGACTGCTGTCGAAACACTCAGGCGGCAGGCCAGGGTGAGCCCGACGGGCCTGTAGGCGACCCTGGAGACTTTCGTCGGTGCGGGTGTGTACGCCCCGGAAGCGGGAGTGCCAGTGAGAGGGAGGGCTGCCGCCCCCGCCGGCAGGGCCAGGGCGAAGACGGCACGGCACGCCGCCACAGCCTTTCCTCGTGGACCCGCTCCGCACTCTCCTTCGAAGCGCGCGAGACCAATGGATCCTCGAGTCGTCAACGACCCGCCTCTGCTGCTCGATCGTCATGCTCATGACGAAGAGCGCTGGGCAGGCTGGTGCCGGACTGCGGACCAGCCGGATCAGGACGGTGACGGAGACCGCGACTCCCCCATGTGGGGGGCCTGTCGTTCGGGTGCAGTCGAGGCGAGGGCGGGACAGCTGCGGGACAGCGGGTAGGCGTCGTGTATGAACCAACACACCCCCGACACCCCGCCCGCGGCCGGGCCGGCCGCGGCCCTCGACACCGCCTCGGCATGCTGGCTGAAGACCTTGGACCGCCTCGAACGGACAACGGTGACCGACCCTGCCATCAGGGTGCTGCAGCGGGGAATCCGCTCACTCCCCCTGGGTGGCATGCGCGATCTGCTGCGCGGCAGACATCTGGGCCACCCCGTGCACCCCGTACTCGTCCAGGTGCCCATCGGCTGCTGGCTGTCGGCCTCGGTACTCGACTACGTGCCCGGCACGCACCACGCGTCGACCACTCTGACCGCCGTCGGACTGGCCGGCGTCGTCCCGGCAGCGGTGACCGGCTGGGTGGATTGGGCGGACCTGCCGCCCGAGCAGGCACGGGTCGGGCTGGTCCACGCGGCCTCCAACGTCGCTGCGGTGGCCTGCTACACCGCCTCATTGGGCGCGCGGCTCCGCGGCCGCTCGGCGAGGGGTCGGGTGTGGGCCCTGGGTGGGATGGCTGCCGTAGCCGTCAGCGGTGCGCTGGGCGGACACGTGGCCTACCGACAGGCCGTCGGAGCGCACGCCACACCCTGAGCCGAGGCGGGCCGTCCTTCACGAGGGGGCGTTGCGGTGTCCGGATGGTGGGGAGTTCGGCGGATCGTTTTGAGGCGGGCCTCCAGGAAGGTGGGTCCGCCCACCGCCGACCTCGTCGACGACGTCCCGTTCCACCGCGAACGAAGGGCTGGTAATGGGTGGAGTTGCAGGCCTCGACGATCTGGAACGTCCAGTGGCCCGGGATGACGGCCCACGATTTCACGCTCCGCCCGATCGGCCTGTTCCTCGTGCCCCGCCTCCCGCAGGCGCCTGACCGCGTCGCCGAGCTCGAAGGCTGCGGTGCCGGTCGGCTGGTGGAACCCGTAGAGGTGTCCGCGCGCCCGCTCCGTGGTTGCTGGACGCGGTGCCCTACGTGAACCGGACTGGGATTCCCTGGACGACCTCCACCGGCAGGCCGCCACCCGAACGGCAGAGTGAAACCGACGCCCGGCGCGTCATCACGAGGTCGGCCCGAAGGACCGAACGGTCTCTCAGCGCCTGTCGTCCGCCTCCGGACGGGCGCGTCGGGACATCATGCTGTTCGCGGCCCGCCCTTGGGCCGACCTGCAGCACCGCGGCGACCGGGTCGGCCGTGTGCCGACGCTGTCGCCATCCGAGAAGTGAGGTCCAGACATGCACTACGACCGCACCATCAAGGTCGCCGGAACCTTCGACGGGACGGTGGAGACCGTCCGGCGCGCCCTCGCCGACCAGGGCTTCGGCATCCTGACCGAGATCGACGTCCAGGCCACGCTCAAGGCGAAACTCGGCCACGACATGGAGCCGTACCTGATCCTCGGAGCGTGCAACCCCCCACTCGCCCGTCAGGCACTGGACGCCGACCGCTCGATCGGACTGCTGCTGCCCTGCAACGTCGTGGTCCGCTCCGACGGCGACAGGTGATCGTGCAGGCGATCGACCCCGCCACCATGGTCACTCTCACCGGCCTCGAGGCCATGGCCCCCGTCGCGGACGAGGCGGCGCGCCGCCTCGACGCCGCACTCGCCGCCGTCGCAGAAGGCAGTACGTGAGCCGTGGGGATGCCGCGCAGAGCTGACCGCCGTCGGCACCCGAGGCCCGCCGCACGGAACGCCACGACGGACTGCCCCCTGGGAGCCGCGTCGAACCTGCTCCCGGCGGGATGCGGCGCAACGGTGGAGGCACGGACCGGCCGTCGGCCCTGTACGGGAACCGTTACGGAACTGTGCCGGCCGCCACCATGAGGGAGATGCACCGTGTCGTACGGCGCACAGGTCGCGCTGGCCATCTCGGTGAGCAAGGAGTGCGGCGGCTGCATCGCCCATCACGCCCAGGCCGCCGTGGCACGGTGCCGCCCAGCAGGAGACAGCCGAGGCGATGGGTGTCGCCATCTTGATGAACGGCGGGCCGGGCACGGTCTACGGACCGCGCACCTTCGCCGCCTTCCGCGAGTTCCAGGAACAGAAGACCACCGCCGCTCGAGCACCCTGCCTGCGGTACGGCCAGGCGCGATCCCGGCAGCACCATGCAAGGCCGACGGGCCGTGATCACACATCAGCCGCGCCTGAGAGCCCTGGAGTTGATTGACCATCTGCCTGCCCCCCCGAGTCGGAAGTCGAGGCCCGGACCAGATACCTGCCGCGCGGATCGCCGTCCGACCAGGGGACGGCGGCGACCTCATGGCAAGGCGTCGCGCGGGGAGCGGCGACAGACCACGCGAGGGCTCGACGTGCGGTGCGCGCACTCCCCTCTTCGCAACAAGGAGCACTTGGTGACACGCATGCCGCAGAAGGCCGGCAGCCGCCGGCCGCAGGGGCCGGCGCGGCGAAGATGTCGGCTTGGTCATGTTCGCTTCTTGTCAGTGGTCGCCTCCGCGCGGGCGCGCCGGCGGACGACGGTGGCCGTCAGGGCGCCGGCCGTCGCGGTGGTGGCCGCGAGGAGCACGAACCCCAGGTGTAGTCGCCGACGGCGCCCGCGATCAGCCCCATCACGAGGGGCGGGAAGAACCCTCCGAGCCCGCCCGCGGCGCCGACCACGCCGGTCACGGAGCCGACGCGCTCGGGTCGCACCAGTCGGGCGACGAGGGCGAAGACCGCCCCCGACCCGGCGCCCAGTCCGGCCGCCAGCCCGAGGAAGGCGATCGTCCCGACCGGCACCAGGCCGAATTCGGCGGCGGCGACGAGTGCGAACGCGCAGACGCACGTGTAAGAGCCGATGAGCACCGGCACGGGCTGCCACCGGTCCGAGAGCCAGCCGCCGACGGGGCGCATCGCCACGGCGAGGACCACGAATCCCGCCGTCCGAACGGCAGCGTCTGCGCGCCCGAGATCGTACGCGGTGGTCAGGTAGGTGGGGAGGTAGACGCTGAACGCGACGAACCCGCCGAACGAGACGGCGTACAGGAAGGCCAGCTGCCAGGTATCGGTCGTCCGCAGCGCCAGCGCGGTCCGTGAAAGCAGCGAGCCGGACGCCACCGGCCGGTCGGGCCTGTCGCGCAGCAGGAGGCGCGCCACCACGGCATAGACCGCCAGACAGCCGGCGACCACGTCGAAGGGCATGCTCCGCCCCGCCGCATCGGCGAGCTGCACCGTCGTGAAGGCGGACAAGGCCGTCCCGCCCGTGCCGATTCCGAAGAGCCCGAGGGCCGCACCGCGGCGCTCGGCCGGATACCAGGCGTTCACGAACGGCACCCCGACGGCGAACGCCGTCCCGCCCAGCCCCAGCAAGAACCCGCCGGCCAGCACCTCTGGCAGCGAGTCGGCGGCGTGGCCCAGGTAGAGCACGGGCAGGATGGTCAGGGCCGCGACCGCGGGGAACATCATGCGGGCACCCCACCGGTCGGTGAGCGACCCGACCGGAATGCGGCCGAGCGAACCGACGATCACCGGCACCGCAACGACCAAGGCCTGCTGGAAGGCGCTGAGGCCCAGGTCCTCCCGGAGCATGGGCCCCAGTGGTGACAGCAGCGCCCATGCCCAGAAACAGAGCCCGAACCCGGTGGTGGCCAGGACCAGCATGGCTCCCGGCCGTGGACCCGCTGTCCGTGGACCCGCTGCCGGTGCTCCGCGCGCTTCCTTCCCCGGATGCCGGTTCATGGATCCTCCCGAAACACGTCGACAGCGCACAGACGAAGCCGGACAGTGGGCGGTCGGCTGCTTACGGCTCCAGCTCGATGCCGATCTCCGGCGGCCGGTGGAGCGTGTCGTGAACCGTGCAGTACGAGGCAACTGCGAGAAGCCCGGCCAGGCGCCCCACCGGCAGTTCCGGGGGCCGTGCCGTCATGGCCCGGCATCCGCCTTCGGCTCACTGCCGCCACTGTGGATCGTCGGCCGGCCCGGGGCATGGGCCCTTCGGGCCCCGATCGGACCCGGTCGGCCCCTCACCCCCCGACAGGCGGAACGCGACGCTTGAAGACGCGTCTTTCGTGGACGCGACCGGCGCATCGAGGAGGCATACGATGACTGCTCAGGTCACCGTCGGCGTCGACGGCTCTCAGGAGAGCCTTGCGGCGGCCGTCTGGGCCGCTCGGGAGGCCGTACGACGTGAGGTGCCGTTGCGGCTGATCCACGTGGAGGAATGGCCCGTCGCACCGGCGATCCCGTACGAGTTCGCCGCCCACCATGCCGAACGGTCCGCCGGCCTGCTCCGCGACGTCGCAGCGCAGGCACGGAAGGACCATCCAGTGCTGGAGGTGACCACCGAACACGAGCGGGGACGTGCCGCCGACCTGCTGAGCGCGGCAGCGAACGATTCGGACCTGATGGTGCTCGGCTCCCGTGGCCTCGGCGGGGTGGTCGGCTTCCTGATCGGCTCGGTGTCGCTGGCCGTCGTCGGGACGTCCCGGCGACCGGTGGTCCTCGTACGGGCCGAAGACTCGGATGCCCACGACGTGGGGACCGCCGAGGGGACCACCGAGGCCTCCTTCGGCGAGGTCCTCGTCGGCGTCGACCTCGGCCACCCGAACGAGCCGGTGCTCGCCTTCGCGTTCGGCGAAGCAGCACGCCGGGGCGGGATGCTCCGGGTCCTGAACTGCTGGACTCTGCCGGGCTTCTACGCCTACGCGGCCGTGGCCGACCAGGGCATCGGCGAGCTGATGGGACAGCGGGTCGCCCATGAGCTGGCACAGGCGGTACGGCCCTGGCGCGCCATGTATCCAGACGTTCACGTCACCGAGCAGGCCCTCGTCGGCACCGCCGGACACCACCTCGTGGAGGCCTCGAAGGGAGCGGAGCTCCTGGTCGTCGGACGCCGGAAGCGCAAGGCACCGCTCGGCCCGCATATCGGCCACGTCGCGCACGCGGTGATCCACCACTGCGCCGCACCGGTCGCCGTGGTCCCCGTCGGCTGACGCCGCAGTGCCCCGGCCGACCGGTCCTCTCCGGGAGGTCCACCGACTTGGGGCGGCGCCATGGGCGAGCGATCGGATGGGAGACCGGACGCCACCAAGGACCGGCGCGGTGTCCTCGACGCACGCGGTGGCCCCAGTTTCGGGTGACGAGCACGTTGTCCTGGACCGGCAGCACGGTCAGCCACGTGCCGTGGAGCCGCCCCGGGGTGAGGCAGGTCTTCAGGACGGCCGGATGCTCGGCTGCCTGGGGGATCACGTGCGGGCCAGAGGCCAGGACGGCGCTTCGCAGGGGGAGCAGGCCGGCCTCGGAACCGGGCTGGTGAACGGGAGCTTCGCACCGCCCGGGCAGCAGGCGTCGCCCCGCACGCAAACAACCGGACAGGCGGCGGCACCGGAGATCCGCCGCTCTGACACGGGGACTCGCAGCGCCCTACTCGTCAGCTGTCACCCAGCGTGGCCCGAACTGGCGAAAGGCTGACGTGCCGTAACCCAGTAACTCAGGCCTGCGTTTCACGAGGTGCGGGCAGGCGCCCGCAACCATGTCTGAAAGAGCAGGAGACCGATGAGACGGGCCAACCGAAACAGTCTGATCGCTGTCGCAGCCGCCTCCGGTGTGATGGCCATGGCCGGGTCGGTGCACGCCGACTCCACAACGGACGGTTCGACTGCCGACTCCCCCGGGCTGATCTCCGGCGACGGCATCCAGTTGCCGGTGTACCTCCCCGTGAGCGCGTGCGGGAACACCGTGAACGTGGTCGGGCTGCTCAACCCCGCCATCGGTAACCGATGCGCCAACGCTGGCGACCATGCCCACGGGAACGACCGGCCCCCGGCTCCGCGGCAGGCGACGGCCGACGGCAGTGCGACGGACTCGCCGGGCGTTGTCACCGGCAACGGCATCCGGCTTCCGGTCCATTTGCCCGTGAACGCCAGCGGGAACACCGTGAGTGTGGTGGGTGTGGGTAGTCCCGCCTTCGGAAATCAGACCGCGAACAACCCTGGCGACCATCCCGAGGAGCTTGGCCGACCCGCACCGGCCGAGCAGCCCACCCAGCAGCCGCCCACGCAGACCACTCCGTCGGTGCGCTCGAAGCCTCCCGTCCGCTCCCGGCCACACGTGCCTCCCACGCTCCGCTCCCTGCCGAGGCCGGTCTCCACCAACGTCCCGCGGCACGGCGACGACGCCCTCGCCCACACCGGCACGGAGGGCACATCGGGGGCCGCCGCCGCGAGCCTGGCCGCGCTGCTGAGCGGAGGGATGTTGTCACGGCGCTTCCGTTCGAGTAGGCCCAGCCGAGGCTGACGGGAAGCCCCCCATCACCGCCCGCTCGCCCGCTGTCCGCAGAGCAGCCGGACCCAGCGGTCGACGGTGCGGCCTTCACGGTCGGCCCCCAGCCCGGCACGACCACCGGTCACGGACCGGTCCGCTGCCGGGCCTGCAGATCGCGCTGACCGAACCCGTCGCCCTGCTCTTTCCGGCCGCAGCCGGTCATCACGGAAGACAACCTGGTGGCCGACCGGGCGGCCGGTGCACTCCGGCGCCCGATGCGTCTCACTCCTCGCGGGCCGCGTGCCTGCCGTTCGGGCGAACGGGCAGGGGGCCGGGGTCCGTGGCGCGGGTGATGGCGCTCTCCACGGCGGCCACCCGGTCGGCGAGCAGGCCGAGGGCGGCCACCGCCCGGCTCAGGGGGTCGTCTCCGGAGCCGCCGAGGGCCTGGGCACGGACGTACGAGGCGGTGATCTCGGCCCAGCGGCTCTTCTGGACGTCGGTGAGGGTGCCGCGGAGGGAGGCGAGCTTGAGGAGGTTGGCCTCGGTTCCGGTGGTGAGGGTCTGGGCCTCCGACGTGTAGTGGTCGTCGACCAGCGCGGCCAGTTCGGCTTCGTTCATCGCCGGGGAGATGCGAGCCGCGATCTTGTTCATGTTCCGGTAGGAGCCCTGGAGCCGGAAGGGCGGCTCGGTACGGCTCTCGTCGGTCCGGGCCGCGGAGGCCATGTAGGAGTCGTTGACCGCGAGGACGGTCTGCCGGACGGTGAGCAGGTGGCGCAGGACGGTGAGGATCCGGTCCAGTTCGGCCGTGGCGTACGGGTGGGTGAGACGGTCGCGGCGAGCAGTGGGGTCGCCGGCGGCGAGGCGTACGAGCAGCTCCAGGTCGGCGCGGTCCCGTGCGGCGAGCGGGGCGAGGACCGGGTTGGAGGTGAGTGCGTTCTCGACGAAGCTGAGGGCGAAGGCGTCCTCCTTGCCGGTCAGTACGTCGCCCAGGTTCCAGACGTCGGCGCGGTTCGCGAGCATGTCGGGGATGCGGAAGCGTTGCCCCGATTCGGTGTACGGGTTGCCTGCCATGCAGACGGCGAACCGCTTTCCGCGCAGGTCGCGCCCGTCCAGGGTGCGGGTGGCGTCGCACAGCGGGACGAACTTCTGGAGCAGCTCCGGCGAGGTGTGCTGGATGTCGTCGAGGCAGAGCAGGACGTTGTTGCCGGCTGCGAGTGCGAAGCCGATCTTCTCGAGTTCGCGGCGGGCGGCGGCATCCGGGGCCTCGGCCGGGTCGAGGGAGGTGGTGCGGTGCCCGAGGGCCGGTCCGTCCACCTTGACCAGGAGCAACCCCAGGCGCTCGGCGACGTATTCCAGGAGTGTGGTCTTGCCGTAGCCGGGCGGGGAGAGGAGCAGGAGCAAGCCGCTGCTGTCGGTTCGCTCGGCATCCCCGGCCACACCCAGCTGCTTGGCGAGGTTGTCACCGATGAGCGGAAGGTAGACCTCGTCGACGAGCCGGTTGCGGACGAAGGAGGACATGGCCCGGGGCCGGTACGCGTCGACGCGCAGTTGTGCGCGCATCGACACGAGGAGGGCGCCGCGGCGCTGCTGGTACGTGCGGAAGCCCGGGACGGCCCCGGCCGCGAAGTCGGCGGTGCGGGAGAGGAATTCGTCCAGCCGTAGGTTCAGGGAGCGACCGGTGATCCGCGGATGGGTGCCGAGCAGCCCGGTGACGGTCGCCGTGGTTGCGCCGGTGGCGTCGTAGCGCTCCAGGGAGGAGCACAGTTCGACGGCGGCGGCCTCGGCGATGTCGCCCGCGTCGACGTCCTCGCCGCAGGCCGCCGCGTAGGAGGTGAGCCAGCCCTCGACGAGGTGCCGGCGTACGGCCAGGTCGGGGAGAACGGCCAGGTCCTGGTCGTACGGGGATGCTCCTACGCTGCGGTGGAACTTCTCCAGAAGGGTACGGGCCGGGGCGGACACCGCGAATCCGGCGGGACCGGAGACCAATTCCTCGAAGAGGTACTCGGCGGCGCGGCCGTCGTCTACCACCCCTTCGGTGAACCGCCCGACCTCGCAAGCGAGTTCGGCCAGCAGTCCGTCGATGGCGGGGGCGAGCCCGAAGGTCTCGCGGGCCGTCGCCAGGGACACCGCCCGACGGGCGAACGTGTCACGGAAGCCCTCCGTCGTGCCGTGTGCCCAGAACAGGGTGGCCGCCGCACGCTCGCGGGGTGGGTAGCGCAGCATTCCGGCGCTCTCGCGGAGCCGCAGCAGCACGCCCAGGATCGCGGTGGCGTCGTGGTCGTGGACTCCCCGCGCGTAGCCTTCGTCGTACGCGGCTCCGGCGGCCTGCCGTACGAGCGCGGGCAGGTCGGCGGCGCCGAGTGCATCGGCGCCGTACTGGGCCAGCAGCCGTGCGGCCAGGTACTCGGCCCGGTACACCTGCGGGGACTCGGACGGCAACTGCCGGTCCCAGTACGGCCGGGTGGCGGCGAACTCCGGGTCGGTGACCGGGCGGCGGTAGTCGGTGCCCGTCAGGGCGAAGGCCAGGCCGTCCTGGTGCGGTACGAGGGTCAGCTCGGGCGCCTGGCGGGTGACGGCGAAGCGGTGGCGGCCCAGGCGGATCGTGTCGCCGCCGTCCGCGAACAGCTCGCCCCGGTCGCGCAGGGCCCGTCCGGCCTCCTGGCGGGCGGCCGACAGGCGGCCTTCCAGTTCCTCCGCCCGGACCGGATCGCCGAGCTGCCGCAGCTCGTCGGCGGTGCGGCGGACCTTGGTCGCCATCGGGTCGGAGGCGAAGTAGGTGTTGATGGCGTCCCGGCTCTCCAGCCCCGATGCCCGGCGTGTGACCGTCTCCAGGACCCGGCGCGCGGAGTCGGCCAGGGCTTCGGCGCGCCGGGCGCGGGCATCCCGGAGGGTCTGCCGGCGCGAGGAGAACGCGTCGTGGACCTCGGTCCGCTTCTCGCCGATCTCGGCGAGGAATCCGTCATGTTCGGCGAAACGCGCCTCCATGTTCTCCAGTTGGAGCAGCAGCCGGGCGAGCTGGGCCTCGCAGTCCTCGGGCGTGGCGGCTGCGGCCAGGGCACCTGTGACGGCCTGGCCCAGGAGCGCGAACTCGGCCGCGAACTCGGCCCGGCCTTCGCGGTCGAGGAGTTCTCGGCGCCGGGCGGCGAGCGTGGCGCGGGCCCGGTTCACGGACCCGAGGACCTCGGCGGTCCGCTCCAGGATGGTGGTGCGTACGGTCGCGTCACCGATGTCCAGGCCTGCGACGATCTCGGCGAGGGTCTGGAGACCGAAGGTCCGCTCATCCAGCCGCTTCTCGATGGGGGCGGTCTCGGCGACGGTGGTGATGGCCCCGGCGTCGGTGGTGAGCTGTTCGGCCTCGGCGTGGTAGGCGGTGAAGGCGTCCTCGCGGTGCAGGAAGGCGACGGCGCGCCGGGCCGCGGCGGCGATGTCGCCCCCTACGTTCGCGGCCAGTGCCTGGATCCCGTCGGTGTCCGCGTACCGCATCTCCTTGAGAGTGATCAAATGCCCCTGTGCCCGGCGCAGTTCGGTGATGCGGTCGATCCACTCCTCTGCGGTGGCCGGAGCCTCGCCGCGGATACGACGGATCATCCGGGCGATCGACTGGGCGGATTCGGCGAGGGCTTCGGCAGCCTGCCGGGTGAGGTCTTGGACACTCTCGAATTCGTCCAACACCTGCGCGGCGGTGGACCGGACCTCGTCCAGGGGGCCGTGCAGATCACCGGTCTCGGCGTCGCCGAGCCAGGGGAACCGGTCGGCGGCCCGGACGCAGGCGGCGAGGAGCGTCTCGTACACCGCCCCGGAGGGCGCGGCTCCGGTCTCTCTGGCCTGCCGGGCGATGGACAGGCAGTCGGCGATGCCCCTGACCAGGTCGGCGTTGCCGATGCGGGCGAGCGGGCCGCTTCCCGAGGAGGAGACATGGGTGTCGGAGGTGTAGGGGGTGCGCCAGATCTGCACGGGGTGCGTACGGGCGGGCTCGGCGGCCTCGGTGCGCAGGACGACCAGGGTGCCGTCGTCGAACAGGGCGTGGCCGTGGCAGGAGATCGGGGCGGCGACCTCCTTGCGGATCAGGTTGTAGGAGAGCAGCAGGCGGCGCCCGTCGGTGCGGGCGTGGAAGGTGAAGAGGACGTCCTCTCCGTTGGGAGAGCGCACGGCCCTCTCGAATGCCAGGTCCGTCGTGTCCGTGCCGATGGAGTCGAAGGTTTTGAGCGTGCCCGAGGCGAGGCAGTAGCCGCCGGGGAAGACGATGCCCTCGTCGTCCGGGAGCCGCCGGCAGGACTGTCCGATGGCATCGAGGCGGACGACGGTGTTCGTGACGGTGTTGAAGACCAGGTGCCGCCTGGTCTCCTCCTTGTAGGGGCGGATCCGGAGCAGGATCAGCGCGCCCACGCCGGCATGGGCGATCTCGGCGTCGGCGAGGGACTGGAGGGGCTCGTCGACCGGCTCGCGGTGGATGCCCTCGCCGGTCTCGGTGTCGTTGTCGGTCTTGACGGTGAGTGCGCCGCCGGCCGTGGAGACGAAGAGCCGTCCGTCGATGGAGGTGTGGGGGTGGCGGCCCAGGACGTGGTCGTCCCGGGTGGTCTCTCGCCACTCGACGTCGTGAGCGGGCGGGAAGACGTGGTCGCGCTCGCCCCGGGCGTCCAGGAACCGCGCCTCGCCGGCCGGGGTGAGGGACCAGCGCAGGACGCGGATGTCCTCGGCCTGCTCTCCGGTCTGGAAGACGGCCAGCAGCCTGCCGTCGACGCGGCGGAGCCGGAGCAGCCGCGCGCCCTGGTAGTAGCGGTGCAGCGCCCCGAACTCCCTGATGAAGCCGGGGTCGTCGAGGAGGCCCGGCACTGCGCCGTCCGGGAGCGGGTTCAGGTCGCGGTCGTACAGGGCGAGCACGTCCCCGACGCACAACTCGCGCCCCCGGCCGGTCGCGCCGCTGTAACCGAAGAGCACGACGTCCCCGACGGCGACGATGTCGCGGGGTACACGGCTGTGCTCGGTGCGGATGCGCTCGGAGCCCGAGAGCGTGAGCCCGGCTCCGCCGAACTCTGCGACCCGGGCGGTGTTGAGGGCCTCCGCGCGCCGCGCCAGCTCGCCGGCCTGCGCCGCCAGCCGGTCGCGCAGCACCTCGTACGTCCCCGCGTCCAAGCCCGTCGTCATCTGCTCCAGCTCCCTCGTGCACGAGATGGTGTGCGGTTGCGGAGCCGCCATCCCTTCCTCGGCGGCTCCGCAACCGTTGACCGCACCCCCGTGGCGGTCAGTTCGTGGCAGCGCCGTTGAGGACGGCGCCCTTGGGCCCGGCGAGTTCGCTCAGTGGAAGGTCGGCCAGGCCGAGCCGGCGGGCCTTGGCCATCAGCTCGTCCAGCTGTCCCGATCCGGCCGGCATGAGTTTCATCAGCAGGGCCGAGACGGTCAGGTTCTGCACGTCGGACGTGGACACCGAGCCCAGGACCTTCGTGAGGTCCTCCGTGAAGGCGCCGGAGCCGTCCATCCAGGGCCCGGCCAGGGTCCGGGCGGTCTGCGAGTTGTCCATGAACCCGTCCACGGCACGGCCCATCGACATCGCCCCGACGATCCGGTCGAAGAACGCCGACTCGCCACCGATGATGCTGATGTCGGCGCTTTCCAGGCCCGTTGCCAGCACAGTGGCCTGCGCCTCGGCGACCTGCCGCCGCATGTCCAGAGCGGCGAGCCGGATCTCCTTCTCCGCCTCCAGCCGCAGGCGGAACTCCTCGTGCCCGCGCGAGGCCTCGTCCAGCGCGGCCATCGCGGCGGCCTTCTCGGTGAGCCCCGCTGCCTCGGCCCTCAGCTTCTCGCCGATCATCGCCGCCTCGGCGCTCGCCCGGGCCTTCGTGCCCTCGGCCTGCGCCCGCAGCCGCGCCTCGGTGGCTCCGGCTTCCGCCCGTCCGGTCTTCTCGATGGCGTCGGCCTCCTTCTCCCGTACCTGCACCGCGGCCAGCCCGGGCGCCGCGGTCTCGGCCTGGATGCCCTCGGCGAGCCTCAGCTTGGCGCGGGCGTCGAGGTCGGCGGCCTTGACCCGGGCCTCGGCGAGGGTGACCTCCTCGGCCGCCCGGTGGACGGCGGCCTGTTCGGCGGCTTCCGCGGCCTTGATGTCCTTGACGAGCCGCTCCTGCGCCTCCGCCTCGGCGGCGATGACGACCGCCTGCCGGCTGCGCTCGGCCTCCTCGACGGTGCGGAGCCGCTTGATCGACTCCTCCTGTTCGGCGACCGTACGGTCCACCGCGACCCGTTCGCGGATGACCTCGGCGATGTCGCGGCGCTCGGCCTCGACCTCCTTCTCGGCGGAGATCCGGGTCAGCGCGGTCTCCCTCTCCCGGGCGATCACCTCCAGCTGGCGGTCCTTCTCGATCCGCTCGCTCTCGATGGCGATGACCCGCTCCCGGTTCTTCTCCGCCACCGCGACCTCGCGGGCCTGGTTCTCGCGCTGGATGCCGAGCTGTTCCTCCGTCTTGAGGAAGGCGCTCTGCGCGCGCAGCCGCTCCTCCTCCTGCACGCGCGCCGTCTCGGCCTCCTCCTTGGCCCGCACGGTCTCGATCTCCCGGCGCTGCTTGATCTCGGCGTCGGCCTGCCGGCGCTCCAGTTCCAGGATGGCCTCGCGGGCGTCGACGTTCTGGCGGGTGATCTCCTTCTCCTCCGTGCGCTGGAACTCGTTGGTGCGCACGTGCTCGATGGCCGTCAGCTCGGTGATCTTCCGGATGCCCTGCGCGTCCAGGATGTTCGCCGCGTCCAGCTGGCTCAGCGGGGTCTGCTCCAGGTAGTCGATCGCCGCGTCCTCCAGGCTGTAGCCGTTCAGATCGGTGCCGATGACCTGGATGATCCGGTCCCGGAACTCGTCGCGCTTGGTGTACAGGTCGGCGAAGTCGAGCTGCTTGCCGACGGTTTTCAGCGCCTCGGAGAACTTGGCGTTGAACAGCTCCTGGAGCGTGGCCTTGTCGCTGGCCCGCTGGGTGCCGATCGCCTGGGCGACCTTGATCACGTCCTCGACGGTCTTGTTGACGCGGACGAAGAACGAGATCCGGATGTCGGCGCGGATGTTGTCCTGGCAGATCAGGCCGTCACGGCCGGTCCGGCTGATGTCGATGGTCTTCACCGAGATGTCCATGATCTCGGCCTTGTGCAGGACGGGCAGCACGACCTGCCCGGTGAAGGTCACATCGACCTTCCGCATCTTCGAGACGATCAACGCTTTGCCCTGCTCGACCTTGCGGAAGAGCCGGCTGACGATGAAGAGCAACGCGACCGCGATGAGCAGGACAACGGCGATGAGCACGCCGATGCCCAAAGTGATGGCATCCATGGTGAATTCCTTGCGATGAAGGTGCACTGACGTGCGGAAAGAGGGCGCAGCGGGCCGATGTTCAGCCGGCGGCGCGGGGATCGAGCGCCGCGTCGAACGGTGCGACCCAGAAGAACTCGCCGCTCTCGTCGTATGCGTAGAGCAGGCCGGAACTGCCGTGGGTGAGCGGATCGGAGCCGGTCTGGCGGACCTGCACGAGGGCCGTCGAGCCGTCGGCGGCGGCCACCTCGGCCTGCCCGAAGCGGGCGTCCACCCGGCCGGTGCGGATCACAGCGATCTGTCCGATGAAGTCCTGTCGCGAAGGCGGCGGATCATCGGGCTCGAACACACGGCGTAGCGGACGTCCTAGCAGACCCGTGGCCGCACGGGCGGCGAGCAGCGCGAGAGCGAGCAGGACGAGGGCGGAGCCACCGCCGAGTCCCAGGCGGTCGGACAGCACGGTTCCGGCGAGGCTGGTGAACCAGGCGACGGCGATCAGCACCGAGGCGGAGACGGTGAGCGGGACGCCCAGCGTCCCGAGAGCGGAGGACCCGGCGTCGGACTCCCACGCGTCGTGCTCGACGAAGCCGCACAGGACGATCAGCCAGTACACGACGACCACGGCCAGCGCGACGGTGAACATCCCGGCGGGGAATCCCAGGGCGGCATCGACGAACTCGCCCACTGGTGCCCCCCCTTCGTCCTCGGCCGCCTGTCGGGCCGGGGTGCCGGGTGGGTCACGGCGCCGGGCGCGTTTCCGCTTCCCGGCACCGGGACCATCCCCCGTGTCCCCCCGCACCCATCCTGGCAAGAGGGCACGCCTGTTCGCATTGCCGGAAGGCGGCAATCTTTATGGGCTCTTGATGCCGGGTAACGGCTGACGGCACCCGTCTGCCACCCTTGACGCCCGTGCGTCAAGAAGACGCCATCAGCACATCAAGATTCAGGAGAACACGTGGCAGGCCGGGACATACCCGAGGAGTATCTCGACGGCTACGACCGGATCCTGGCCGAAGTCTGTGCCACCGGGCGCCGGCTCACCCGTGAGGAACTGCAGTCGAGCCGTGCCGTCGGCGAGCGGGCCGCAGAGGCGGGATTCGGACTGCGCGCCCTGGTCCGCGCCCATCTGGCCACGACCCGAACCGCCTGCCCCGACCTGCCACGCACCTCCTTCGACCGCCTGCTGTCCGCCGTCGAGCAGGTCATCGACGCCCTCGCCGAAGGGTACGAGCGGGCGCAGCTCCTCGCCGTACGCCAGGAGGAGGCAGCACGCCGTGAGTTCATCGACGACCTCCTCCACGGGCGCAGCGACCCGGGACACCTCGCGGAGCGCGCCGAACGGTTCGGACTGCTGCTGTCCCACGCCCACACGGTCGCGGTGGCCGAGGGACCACGGGCCTACGACGACACTCACCCGGCAGTACAAAGTGTGGAGCGGGCGCTCGTCGGCCGCTTCGGGAACCGCCGGATCCTGCTCACCACCAAGGACGGGCGGCTGATCTGCGTCGCGCCGGCGGAACAGGACGACGTCCTCATGTACTTCGCCGAACAGGCGCACGCGGCGACCCAGGGCGGAAGGGTGGCCATCGGCCGCCCCCAGCCGGGCGCCGGCGGTGTCGTCCACTCCTACGAGGAGGCGCTGAACGCACTCGACCTGGCCGAGCGGATGAACCTCGGCGATCCCGTCCTGCGCGCGGCCGACCTGCTGGTCTTCCCCGTCCTCACCCGGGACCGGCAGGCCATGGCCGACCTCGTCCTCAGCACCCTGGGACCGCTCCGTCAGGCCCGGGGCGGCGCGCAGCCGATGCTGGAGACGCTGATCGCGTACTTCGACTCCGGCTGCAACGCGGCGGAGGCAGCGCGCAGGCTGAGCCTGAGCGTGCGGGCCTTCACCTACCGCCTGGAGCGCATCCACCAGCTCACCGGGGCGAGCCCCACCGAACCGGTGCACCGATACACCCTCCAGACCGCCGTCATCGGCGCCCGGCTGCTGGACTGGCCCGACAAACAGCTGTGACGCCCCCAGCGGCCGTGCTCCGGGGGGTCCCGTTGCCGGGTACCGGCAGG
The DNA here is from genome assembly GCF_044541755.1 of Streptomyces sp. NPDC085524. Taxonomy (NCBI): domain Bacteria; kingdom Bacillati; phylum Actinomycetota; class Actinomycetes; order Kitasatosporales; family Streptomycetaceae; genus Streptomyces; species Streptomyces sp. NPDC085524. The sequence goes on along the minus strand of NZ_JBITTH010000009.1, from coordinate 70,300 downwards.
GAAGGGACGCCGATTCCGTGCATCAACGTCCTGTCAATGGCGTGTCAAGAACGTATAAGGTCGGTTGCGGTGTGCCGGGAAGCCTGGTCGGCGAACAAGGGACAAGTCTCTTTTCCCACCAGGGGGCGTTCGCCATGGTTCTCGTCGTGGTTTTCGGTGTGGCACTGCTGGTCGCGGTGCTGCTGTCCGGGCTGGCTGCCCGCACGGTTCTCTCGACCTCGTTCCTCTTCCTCGTCGGTGGCGCGCTCGTCAGTGACGGGTTCCTCGGTCTGATCCACATCACTCCGGACAGCCACATCGTCGCCGTCACGGCCGACCTCGCGCTGTTCGCGGTGCTGTTCACCGACGGTATGCACGTCTCTTTCCCCGCCCTGCGCCGCGCCTGGCAGAACCCGGCGCGCGCTCTGGGGCTGGGGATGCCGCTGGCGTTCGTGTTCATGGCGCTGGTCACCCACTACCTGGTGGGGCTGGACTGGACGACCTCCTTCCTCGTCGGTGCCGTCCTCGCGCCCACCGACCCGGTGTTCGCCTCGGCGATCGTCGGCCGGAAGGAGGTGCCGGCCCGGCTGCGGCAGCTGCTGAACGTGGAGAGCGGTATCAACGACGGCCTCGCCCTGCCCGTCGTCCTGCTCCTGATCGCGGCCGCCGGCCCGGCCAAGGGCTCGGCCGAGGCATCGGCGTCGAAGATCGCGCTGGAGCTGGCTCTTGGCCTCGCCTTCGGTGTCGTACTGCCGTTGCTGGTCAGCGGCCTCGTGCGGTTCCGGCTGCTGGGCGCCGAGCCCAAGCTCCAGCCGCTGCTGCCGCTGGCGACCGGCGTGATCCTCTACGCGGCCTGCCACCTCACCCACGCCAACCCCTATCTCGCCGCGTTCTCGGCGGGCGCGGTGCTGGCCTCCGTATCGCCCGCGTCCAAGCAGGCGTTCGAGCCGCTCGGGGAGGCTCTCGCCGAGCTGGCGAAGTTCGCGGCCCTGCTCGTCTTCGGCGCGCTGCTCACACCGCAGCTGTTCGGTGACCTGTCGCTCGGCGGCTACGCGGCCGTGGTGCTGGCGATCGTCCTGATCCGGCCGGCGTCGCTGCTGCTGTCGCTCATCGGAACGCACTTCGACCGCCGGGAGAAGCTGGCCGCGGCCTGGTTCGGGCCGAAGGGCTTCGCCTCGGTGGTGTACGGGCTGCTGGTGCTCCAGTCGGGGATCCCGCAGGCCGAACAGGCGTACACGCTGATCGCGGTGTGCATCGGGTTCTCGATCATCGCGCACAGCAGTACGGATGTTCCGGTGGCCCGTATGTTCCATGTCAATGACCTGGTCGGCATCCCGGACGCGGACCAGGCTGGGCACCACACCACTCCCGAGGCGAACGGAACCGTTCATGCGCGCACGTGACCTGGCCATCCAGTACGAGACGGTCACCACCGACACCGAGGCCCTCGCGGCGGCCCGGCTGATGGCCGAACACCGTCTGCCCGGCCTGCTGGTCCTGGACGGTGGCGGCGTCCCGGCGGCTATCCTGCCCGCCTCCCAGATGATCAAGATGCTGGTGCCCGAGTACGTCCTGGAGGACCCCACCCTCGCGGCGGTCATCGACGAGAAGCACGCCGACCGGCTTTGCGCGGCCCTGCGCGGACGGACCGTCGGTGACTGCCTCCCCAGCAAGGCGACCCCGCCCCCGATCGCGAGCCCGGACGACACCGCGCTGGAGGTCGCGGCCCTCATGGCTGGGCGGCGAAGCCCCCTGGTGGCGGTCGTCGAACAGAACCCTGGCGGCACCCGCCTGCTCGGGGTGATCACCGCCGCCCATCTCCTGGACCGGCTTCTCGACGTCACCCCGCCGACACCCTGACCCCTTTGACTGGAGACTCGTGAGCGACTGGCACAGCTGGGCGGCGATCGCCGTCTTCATCGGCACCTACGCCCTGATCATCAGTGAGCGGATCCACCGGGTCGCCGCCGCCCTGGGCGGCGCCGGCCTGATGCTGCTGATCGGGGCGACCGACGACATCTCGGCGTTCTACTCCGAGGACTCCGGCATCGACTGGAACGTCATCTTCCTGCTCCTGGGCATGATGATGATCGTCGGCGTGCTGAAGAAGACCGGCATGTTCGAGTACCTGGCCATCTGGTCGGTCAAGAAGGCCAGGGCCCGGCCGTTCCGGGTCATGGTCATGCTCATCGTCATCACCTCGATCGCATCGGCGCTCCTCGACAACGTGACCACCGTGCTGCTCGTCGCCCCGGTGACCCTGCTGGTCTGCGAACGCCTGAACCTGCCCGCGGCCCCGTTCCTGATCGCGGAGGTGCTGGCCTCCAATATCGGCGGCGCCTCCACCTTGGTCGGGGACCCGCCGAACATCATCATCGCCAGCCGGGCGGGGCTGACCTTCAACGACTTCCTCGTCCACCTCGCGCCGCTGTGCGTCGTGCTGGTGGCCGTACTCGTCGGCCTGTGCCGGTGGATGTTCCGCAAGTCCTTCGTCTACGACGAGGACCGCGCCGCCGAGATCATGGCCCTGGAGGAGAAGGAGGCCATCAAGAACCCGCGCCTGCTCGTCCAGGGCCTGGCCGTCCTGGCTCTGGTCGTCGCCGGGTTCGTCCTGCATCCGGTCCTGCACTACGAGCCGAGCATCGTCGCCCTCCTCGGGGCGGGCCTCCTCGTCGCGATCTCGACGGTGGAGACCAATGAGGTCCTGGCCGAGGTCGAGTGGCCCACCCTCGCCTTCTTCGCCGGCCTGTTCATCATGATCGGCGGCCTCATCGACACCGGTGTCGTCAAAGAGGTCTCCCATGCGCTCGCGAGCGCGATCGGCGGCCAGGAGCTCGGCGGCTCGATGCTGATGCTCGGCGCCTCCACCGTGCTCTCCGGCGTCGTCGACAACATCCCCTACGTGGCGACCATGGCCCCGATCACCAGCGACCTCGTCCAGTCCATGGGCGGTGACAGCGACCACGTCATGTGGTGGGCCCTCGCCCTGGGAGCCGACCTAGGGGGCAACGCCACCGCGATCGGCGCCTCCGCCAACGTCGTCGTCCTCGGCATCGCGGAACGCAACCGCCGGCCCATCACCTTCTGGCAGTTCACCAAGTACGGCCTGATCGTCACCGCCGTCACCACCGCGATCGCGGCCCTCTACATCTGGCTCCGCTACTTCTCCCTCGCGTAAACCACCTGACGGAAGGAACCAACCATGCGGTTACGACGACGAGCCGGTCTTCACACGCAGCCGGTGGGGAACCAACCGCTACCACTACGACCCCAGCCCCTGACGTCAGTGGGTCATGCCGGACCCCGGCAGCACAGGCAAGGACGGGGCCGCTGCCGGACGCCCCGGCCATGCAGAGCACGGTCAGCGGTGGCGGGCGGACACCAGCACCGCGGAGGCGGCAGCCAGTACCAGGGCCCCGAGGGCGAGCAGAGGCACTCCACAGCAGCCTCGGTTCGGCCGAAGGCCCGCTCGTCACGCTGCGCGCGGCCATCAGCAGCTGAGCCCAGTCTTGAACAGCTGGACCAGGTTGGCGCCGTCGAGTAGTTCCAAGCGTCCGTGGTCGTTCGCGAATGCCGCCCCTGGCGGAGGCGAGCCCCGCCGGTCGGGGACCGGGACGGCAGGCCGTCGGGCGATCGACCGGAAGAAGTCGGCCACACGGCACATGTGATCAGTGCGCGTGGCGCTTCGGGCAGCTCGTCATGACATCGGTTCCTCGCGGTCAGGCTCGGCGGCGTACGACGTGAGGCGATCGGCGAGCGCGATGACGAGGTCGCGGAGTTCACCGGGGCGCTCGATGACGAACGGCCGGTCGAGTGAGGCGAGTACCGGGGGCAACCAGTCGAGCCGCTCCGCCCGCAGTTCGACGCGCAACCAGCGCTCGGTCTCGCGGTCCTCGCCGGCCGCGGACTCGTGCTCCTCCAGGCTCGCGACGCTTGCCGGAAGGTGGGCGCGGATCTGCTCGGCTGTCCCGTGGATCCGCAAGGTCACCTCATGCCGGTATCCGGCCGTGGCGAACCCTGACACCACGCGCTGTGCCGGACCGGGACCCACTGGCGCTTCGAACGAGCCGGGCAGGGTCCGCGCGTCTGCGATGCGATCGAGCCGGAAGGTCCGGTCCTCGCCGATCCGGGCGTCCTTGCCCGTGACGTACCACCGGCCCGCATGGGTGACGATCCCGTACGCGTGCAGCGTGCGTTCACTGCGCCGTCCGTCACGGTCGGCGTACCGGATCGAGACCGGCCGGTGGTGGCGCACCGCATCGGCGATCGTGAGCAGGACCCCGGCGTCCGGGCTGTCGAACTCGCCGGGCTGATCCGTGAAGGCGAGAGCTTCCAGGAGGGTGTCGAGCCGACGGGCGATGCGCTTGGGCAGCACCCGCCGGATCTTCGCCGACGCCGTCTCGCTCGCCGTGCGCTCCGTCGTCGTCAATCCTGCTCGGCGGCCCGCGACCAGGCCGAGGAGCACGGCCAGCGCCTCGTCGTCGCTGAGCATGAGCGGAGGCAAGGCGGACCCAGGAGCCAGCCGGTACCCGCCGTAGCGGCCGCGCACCGATTCCACGGGCACGTCGAGGTCGATCAGCTGGTCCACGTACCGGCGCACGGTGCGCCCTTCGACGCCGAGCCGGTCGGCGAGTTCGGCCACCGTCCGGGTGCCGCCCGACTGCAGCAGCTCCAGGAGTGTCAGCACGCGGCCGGTCGGTCGAGGCATGGTGGCAGCCTAACGCGAATACAGGACCGATTCTGTCCTCTATTTCTCCTAGCCTGCGACGAGCACGCCTCCAGTACAGCCAAGGAGATTCCCATGGACTTCGTCTCGATCCGCATCATCACCAGCGACGTCGCACGCCTCGTCGACTTCTACGAGCGAGCCACCGGCGCGCGGGCGACGTGGGCCACCGAGGACTTCGCCGAACTCCGGACCGCGGGCGCCACCCTCGCGATCGCCGGCACCCGCACCGTCCCGCTGTTCGCCCCGGGCTCTGCCCGGCCGGCGGACAACCACAGCGTGATCACCGAGTTCCTCGTCGACGACGTGGACCGCGTTCACCAGAACCTGGCCGGCTTCGTCACCGACTTCGTCAACGAGCCCACCACGATGCCCTGGGGCAACCGGTCGTTGCTGTTCCGCGACCCCGACGGCAACCTCGTCAATTTCTTCACCCCCGTCACCCCGGCGGCCATCGCAAAGTTCGCACGCTGACGCCGAAGGGGCCGTTGGGAACCCTCCGGTTGTTCCTGACACCAGGCGCTCACGGTCATGTCCACGCGCGGCATTCCCTGGACCTACCAGGGCATCCCGCGCAACATCCTGCGTGAGCCGAACGGCAACCCCGGAGCGGTCACCCGCACGGACTCCAACGCCGCCCGCTACGGCTCGATCGACCACGTCAACGGCCCGTACCGACCCCAAGTCAGGTCTTATCGGATGCCGCAGCGCAATTCGGCCAGATGGCCCGACGGGCGCGCATGACACGGGGAGCGGGGCGCCCCGCCCCACGGGCCCGCTCCCGGACAGCGTGATCCCGGAAAGGCTCGAACAAGACGGAACATCTCGGGCATTGCGGAAAAAGGGGGTGGAAGAATCGATCCATCCTGTGAACTTCCGGCCAAGGTGACCCGATATCGATCAATCCGCCACCAAACGGGCGTTCGTCACTCTGAGTGGCCCTAATGTCACCCTCACCAGCCGGTGACGATGTGTCCACATGCAGGGGTACCCATGGCACTGACAGTCGATGAACTGCGCGCTCTCTTCCCCACCGGGGCGTCGGGCGGCTTCGAGCTCGACACCGGAAGGCTCGGGTGGAGCGACGAGTCGACCACCTTCGAGCATCTGCCCGAGCGGCAACTGGTCCTGACCGGGGCCACCGCGGACCAGTCCGCGCTCACCGTCACCGGCAGGGTGACCCTGGCCGGGGAGGAGATGCCGGCCACGGCACGGTTCATCGCCGCCGGAGGTACGGTCACAGGCCTGGTCTTCGAGGCCACCCCCGCCACATGGCTGCTCCAGACCGCGGTGGCGCGCGTCGACCTCACCGAACTGTCCGCGCGCGGGCGCGGCCTGCGCATCCTCCTGGCCGCGGGCCCGGACGGCGCGCAGGCCGGACAGTGCCCCTACCCGGGCCCCTGGGCGGCGTTCCATCTCGGCAGCGCCGTCGAGCAGTCCGTGGAGTTCCGCGCGGAGCTCCGCAAGGACTCCATCGGCGCGGCCGGGGCGGTCGAGAGCCAGCGTCCGCTGGTGGCTCCGCTCCTGGAGGCACTCGGCGAGCACGGCGTGGAGCTGCCCGGCCCGCTCGTCGACTGGCTGGAGGAAGTCCGGCTGCACCGCCACCCCATGGGCAAGACCGACAACATGATGGTCACCGCCGTAGCCCCGATCGACCGGGGAACCGGCCCGGAGCCCGTCGAGGTACTGCTGCTGCGCACCACCGTGCTCGGGCACCAGAACGAGGAGGGGAAACCGAAGGCCAGCACGGTCGCCCTGCTGCGCGCCCGTACCGACTGGAGCTCATCGGGACTGCCTCTGGTCGGTCCCATGATCGGGCCCGGACTGGTGTCCCTGCCGGCCCTCCAGATCATCTACGTCTCCGTCGAGCTCTCCGCCGAGGACGCCCGGAAGATCAACCAGGTCATCACCGAGTACAACCTCGGCCCGGTCCAGCAACTCCCTGCCCCCAACGAGGCGGCAGGGGTGCCCCTGACCAAGGGCGTCAACGCCTCCGTGTACCTCTCGGTCATGGGCGCGCCGGCTCCCGCCGTGGTCATCAGCGTCCCGCCCAAGGACAAGCCGGCGGACGAGTCCGAGCAGCGCAAGTGGAAGCTCCAGCACACCTTCGAGCTGGACAAGACCCTCGGGCCGGTCCACATCCAGCGCATCGTCCTCACCTACGACTTCAAGAAGGGCCTGCTGGTCTCGTTCGAAGGCACCGCCACCGTCGGCCCGCTGGTCTGGGACGTCGCCGGGCTCGGCTTCTACGTCGGGATGAGCGGGGGCTTCCCGCTCCTGCCGTTCCTCCACGGTATGACCGTCGAGGCCACCGCCGCGAGCGGCCTGATCGCCCTCAGCGGTGGCCTGCACAACCGTCAACCCGACGACCCCTCACTCGACTTCGAGCTCGCCGGACTGGTCCTGGTCCGGGCGATGGCGGTGGAGATCGGCGCCCAGGCCGTCTGGGCAAGGAGCACCGAGGGCTGGCACTCCGTATTCCTCTACGGCGAGGCCTCCCTGGCCGGCGGAGCCGCGCTGTTCGGTCCGCCGCCGTTCACCGTCACCGGGTTCTCCGCCGGATTCGGCGTCAACAGCTCCTTCAAGAAGGTCCCCACGGGCACCGAAATCGCCGAATTCCCCCTGGTGGCACGGCTGGACGCGGCGCAGGCGCTGCCCGGCATGCCGGCGCCCGAACCGTACACGCCGGAGGACGCGCTCAAGGCACTGACGGGGCCCACGGGCTGGATCCGCCCCGACCAGGGGAACCACTGGATCGCCGCCGGGGTGAAGTTCACCAGCTTCGGCTTCATCGACAGCAAGGCCCTCGCGGTGATCGAGTTCGGCGACTCGGTCAAGGTGATGCTGCTGGGCCGCACCTCGGTGACCCTGCCCCGCACGGCCAACCCCGCCGCCCGCGTCATCGCGAAGGTCAACATCGGGCTGAGCCTGGCCTACGCCTCGGACGAGCACCGGCTCTCGATGGACGTGGCCCTCCTGCCCGGCAGCTACGTGCTCGACCCGTCCATCATGCTGACCGGCGGCATCGCCGTGTACGCGTGGACGGGCGGCTCCAGGGCCGGGGACTTCGTCGTCAGCCTCGGCGGCTACCACCCCGACTTCAACGTCCCCGTCCACTATCCGCGCCCCCAGCGGCTCGGATTCGTCTGGTCCCCGGCGAGCGACATCACCGTGCGCGCCGAGGCGTATGCGGCCGTCACCCCCGCGGCCCTCATGTTCGGCGGCCGGCTGGCTGCCGTCTACGACAGGGGGATCTTCTCGGCCTGGTTCACGGCCCACCTCGACGTGCTGGTCCAGTGGAAGCCCTTCCACATGGACGTCTCCCTCGGGATCAGCATCGGCGTGGCCGCCACCGTCAAGGTGGCGTTCTTCAGGGTGCGCATCTCGGTCGAGGTCGGCGTGGGCCTGCACCTGTGGCTGCCGCCTTTCGGCGGCCGGGCCACCGTCAAACTCTGGTTCATCTCGTTCAGCTTCGGATTCGGGTCTACCCGGGACCAGGCCCCGAGCGTGGACTGGCCCGAGTTCCGCACGCAGATCCCCGCACCCGTCAAGATCACCCCGCACGAAGGGCTGCTCGCGGATGTCGACGAGGCGGAGGCGGTCTTCCGGGCGGCCGCGAAGGCCCCGGTGCTCGTCTCGTGTTCCGGGTTCAGCTTCAGCACCGAGGCCGGGATCCCCGCCTCCCACATCTACGTCAACGGCGTCCTGTGGAAGGAGTCGGAGCACGGCCTGATCGACATCCGCCCCATGGACCGGACCGGTGTCCGCTCCGAACACCACGTCACCCTCACCAAGGACGAAGAGCCCTTCCACCCGACCGGCCACTGGTGGGAACTCGCCGAGATCACGGCCGCCGTCGCCCCCGGCCTGTGGGGCGAGCCGCTGGCCAAGCCCGGTGACGCCCTCAAGGGCGACCGGCTGCTCGAAGGCCGGTTCACCGGCCTTCGGATCACCCTGCCCAAGCCCGACCCCGGCACCGACACCGGACCGGTCACCTCCGAAGCCCTGGCGTACGAAGGCCTCCCGGACGGGGACATGCCGCTGCGGGACGCGGACCCCGCCGGACCGCAGCCCACCGCCGACCCGGACAGCATCGCCCTCATCGAACGCACCGTCGCGGACCAGGATGCCGCCGAACGACGCAGCAGAGTGCTGGAGGCCCTGGCCCGTTTCGGCGCGGGAACCGGCGCGGACACGGACAGCCCGCTCACCGGCTACGCCGGGCTGGCCGGACGCAGTCTCACCAGCCCGCCCCTGACCACCACTGCGACGAGGTGACCACCACCGTGCCCACCGTGCCCAGCGAGCCCACGCTCCGCGTCAATTTCATCGACCACCTCATCCCCCGGGCCACCCCGGGCCGATACCGGGTGAAGGTGCACCACACGCTCACCGACGCGGGCGGGGAGCTCGACACCCCGGAACGGCTGCCCACCACCGAGGAGACCTTCGAGATCCGGGCCGCCCGGTTCGTCCTCGCCCGGCCGACCGTGCACGCGCTGTACCCGCCGCCCGGAAGCCGGTCCTCGTACGGCCGGACCCTGGCGCACATCACCTTCAACCGGCCCACGCTGCCGTGGGAGCGCAACCAGGCGGGCACCCGCAGCGGGCCTGAGGCCCGTCCGCCGTGGGTGGCCCTGCTGGTCTTCGGCGCCGACGAGCTGCCCGACGACCCCGGAGCGGCCGGCGCGACCGTCCTGCGCACCGTGGCCGAGCTCCGCCGCCCGGCCGAACCGGGCGTCATCGGCCCGGACCTGCCCGACGGCAGCGTGTCCGACTCCGAGGCCGCGGGCCAGTGCTCCACGATCGACGTGCCGGCCGAGCTCTTCACGGCCGTCGCTCCGCACGACGACGAGATGTACTACCTCGCCCACGTCCGCAAGGTCGCGGCGGCGAGTGCGGCCCGCGCGGACGGCGAGGTGATCGCCCCCGGCGAGTACGCGGTCGTCACCGCCAACCGGTTCCCCCGTACGCCCGGGGACTACGTCGCCCACCTCGTCTCCTTCGAGGGCTTCGAGGGCCGCCTGTCGGGCACCCTGCCGCCCGGCACCACGGCCGTCCGCCTCGCCTCCCTCCACCATTGGACGTTCACCAGCAGCGACGGCCCCGCGTCCGACCCCGGGGCCCTGCTCCAGCACCTCGTCGGGCCGGACGATCCGGCCGACCCCGACCCCGAGCGACTGGCCCTGCGCCTCCCCGCCGCCCCTCCGAGCGGTTCGGACCCCGCCGCGCGCACCGCGTACGAGCGACTTCGGCTCGGGTACGTCGCCGTGCCGCACCGCCTGCTGTCCGGTGAGCTGACGTACGGCTGGTACCGCGGCCCGGGCACCCCCGTCACGGCCCACGACCTGTCCGCCGACCGGCCCGAAGGCCCGCACACCACTTCCGACCACGCCCTGATCTACGACCCGGAGCACGGTCTCTTCGACGTCAGCCACGCCGCCGCCTGGACCCTGGGCAGGACCATCGGCCTGGCCGACCCCGACTACACCACCGCGGTCACCCGGGCCCGCCGCGAACTCGCCAACCAGGCCTCGGCTCTGATGTGCGGTGCGCGGGCCCTGCCGGACGGCCGCCAGGACGGCCCGCCCGCACTGGGCCCGCTGCGCGAGCTGGCCGCCGCCGACTTCCGCCGCACCCTCGTGGACGGCCTGGCCGGCGCGCAACTCCCGGACGGGGGAGGCCGCCGGGCCGCCGCCGCCCCTCGTACCAGGAGCGGGATGCGGGCGCTGCTGGGTCACGCGGGCAGTGCTGCGGTGCTGCGAGAGACCGCGGACCGCAATGCCGAGACCATCGCCGCCTGGCAGGCCCGCCTCGGCCTGCTCCAGGGAGTCCCGTTCAACCACCTGGTCCCCGACCCGCGCATGCTGCCGCCCGAATCCCTGCGCATGTTCCGCATCGACCCGGGCTGGATCGACGCCCTCGTCGCGGGCGCCGCGGACGTGGCGGTCCACACCTCCCTCGACGCGCAGCTCGCCCCGGAGCTCGCCCGGGCCGCCCGCCGGCGGTTCCCCGCCGCCACGGCGGCGGCCGGGATGCTCATCCACTCCGCTCTGATCCCCGCCTGGCCGGACATCGTGATCACCGCCAGTCTCGGCGAACGGACGCTGACCGAGCTGCGCCGGGCCCGGCCCGGCCCCCGGATCATGATGGTGCTCTGGGACGGCGTGCCCGACAAGGTCGTCCTGCGCGAACCGGGCCAGGGCATCCACTACGGGATCGACGCGGGAGACCGCATCAGCCTGCGTGACCTGACCCCGGGCCCCGGTCTCGGCACGCCGCTGGAGACCTTCTATCCGGCCGACGGCGAGGGCACGGTCACCGGACTCCACCTCCGCCCCGGCCCGGAGGACGGCCCGGCCGTGCTCCGGCTGTTCGGCGAGGGCGGACTCGTCGCGCCGCTCGCCCGGACGCTCGGGGTCGGCGACGACCTCGACCCGGGGCAGCTCGCCATCGAGCTCGTCAACGCGCCACTGCAGCAGGAGATCACCAGCCCCGCCGCCGACCACGCCCGGACGGAGACCCTCCGATGACCACCACCGACCTCGTCGTCCCTGTCCAGGTGAACGCCCTCGTCGTCAACCGGCTCACCCGCACGGCGGAGACCTTCAACCGTTGGACGCCGAACTTCACCGCCATGACCGACGAAGGCGCCGGCGCCGAACCACCGCCCGGCGTCGGCACCGAGACGATGGGGCCGGAGAGCGAGGGCGTCTACGTCCACTGGCAGCTGCCCGAGGTCCTGACCGACGGGTACGTCGATCAGGACACCGGTGAGACCACGTTCCCGTTGGTCCCCGACCGCTGGCTGGTGGTCCGCTACGCCACGGCTCCCGGGGCGGCGGAGCCCTCCGTCGCGGGCTGGATCGTGCACAGCGACTACCTGGAGAGCCGCCCGGTCGAGGACGCCGACGGCAACCCGGTGTACGGCACCAACCCCCACCCGGACCCCGAATCCCGGCCCGGCGAGCCGCTGCGCCTGACCTTCCTGGGCCGACGCCACGACCTCGCAGACGGGCCGTGGAGCGAACCGCCCGCCCAGCCTCCGCACCTGACCGCGGTCGGGCCGGGCCTCCCCGGTTTCGCGGCCTACCAGCCGTACAACAAGGACGTGTTCTCGCTCCACGACACCCTCCAGGACCTGAGAGGCGAACTCGACAACTACCCGCCCGACGCCACGCTCAGCTACCTCGTCGTCGGCTGGTACGGGAGCGACGCCGAGTTCCTCCGTGCCGCAGCGGACATTCCCGGGCTGCTGCCCCCGGAGGCCGACGGGATCGCGGACCTGCTCGACGCGCTCGGCTGGGCCGCCCCCGAGGGCACGGAAGCCGACCTGAGCCGGACCTTCTACCACGGCACCGCGCTCGGCCTGTGCTGGGAACGCGAGGGCGCGACCCCGCCCTCCGACAAGCCGGACAACATCGAGCTGAGCGAGATGCTGACCCTCGGCAGCAGCACCGCCGAGGCCCTCGGGCGACTGGCGGCCCGCCAGAGCCGCTCCGCGCGCACCGGCGACCTCGTCCGCTCGCTCTTCCACGGCACCCTGGAAACGCTCGACGCCGCCGACGGGGAGGAGGACCTCGACGCGATCACCCACCACTCCTGGTTCTCCGGTTCGAGCGGCGGCCACCTCTGGCGAATCTCCGCCAGGCCCGTCGACGGCGACGCGCAGGCTCCGCCGCCGCCCGCCGAGCCGGGCTGGCTGGCCGATCTCAACCGCATCCAGCAGCAGTACGACGACCTCGCCCCCACCCTGCTCCGGGCCAGGGAACGGCTCTGGAACATCTGGTGGCTGCGCCACAAGCCCCTCCCGCCCTTCACTCCCGGGCGCCCCGACGGCTTCGACGCCCGGGCCGACGCGGAACTCGACCCCGACGGGGCCGGCAGCCTGGCCGCCCGCGTCGACGAACTCCTGGGGAAGCGGGAAGCCCTCATCGGCGAACTGCCCACCGGCAGCACGCCGGAGGAGCTCCAGGCCGCCGCCGACGCGTACGCCGCCGCCCTCGGGCTGGCTCCCGAGTACGTGCTCGAACGCACGGCCCGCGAGTCCTACTACCGGCCGGCCGACCCGGTGGTCCTGATCAGGAACACCGGCGCCACCCAGCCGCTCACCCGCGACACCCCGCTGCCCTGCCGCGTCCCGGGCGCACTGCTCACCCGCATCAAGGCCGACGGGCAGTGGATCGACCGGCCCACCGCGCCGCCCACGCCCGACCTCACCCACCTTCCGGCGGCCTGTACCGCGCTCCTGGCCGAGTTCGCCCTCCTCGACCAGGTCGCCCGCTCCGGGCACCTGCCCGACGCCCTGGCCGATCCGGACGCCACCGCCGGCCCCGTCCCCGAGTACACCGGAGTGTGGCGCCAGCCCTGGCTGCCGATGCACATGGAGTTCGAGCTCCGCTACTGCCCCACCCCGTACCGGAGCGGAGAGGACACCCACTGGACGTTCAACGGGCACCGCTACGAATGGTCCGGCAGCGGCGCCCAGCCCGGTGGTGGCGAGGGCGACCTGCGCTGGCTCACCTTCAAGAACCGGGCCTTCCTCACCCCGACCGCCCCGTACGTCCTCGCCCACCAGATCGACCGGTACCTGGACACCTACTCCGACGCCCCCGCCGAGGGCCTCCTCGCACTGAAGGAGGAACTCGGCGACCCCGCCCTGCTCTCCCAGCGGCTCGACGGCTTCCACGACTGGCTGCTCCAGCAGGACGGCGCGGCCCGCACGACCGTGCACGTCCCCGCCGAAGCCGCGCGCCTCGTCGGCGACGTCCAGCGGGTACCCGACCCGGGCCCGGTCGAACCCCCCACCGGACACCCCGGCGGCGCCTACCAGCCCGTACGGGCCGGCCAGTTCTTCTTCCAGGACCTGCGCATCGTCGACCGCTTCGGCCGCAGCTTCGACATCGTCAACAACCGCAACATGGAATCGGTCAGCCTCACCCTCGCGGACAGCGTCACGCCCGACGCCGTGCTCGACGACGACCTGATCGGCCGGGCCAGGTTCGTCCAGCTCGGCCCCCGGCTGCTCCAGGGAGCCCGGCTGCGCCTGGAGACCGTGCGCGCGACCGACGGCGCCGCCCTGTCCCCCATGGCCCGGGCCGGCACGCCGGAGAACCCGCTGGCCGGCTGGGTCCTGCTCAACCACCTCGACCAGACCCTGATCGTGCACGCGCCCGGCGGACAGGCCCTGGGCGAGCTGCGCATCGTACGGAACTCGGCCGGCGAGGACGACACCGTCTGGCTGCCACTGCCCGGCTCCCCACACCCCGACCCGGAGACGGACTCCTTCGCCGCCGCCCTCCCCCACCTGGCCGGCTTCCTGCTGCCCCTGCTGGCCAAGCCGGCCTCCGCGTTCGCCGCACTGCTCGAGACCATCGACACCGCGCTGGACACCATCACGGACCCGGCCGCCCAGGACGACGGCTCCCCGCTGCGCCTGCTGGGGCGCCCACTCGCCCTCGTCCGCGCCGACCTCGGCATCGAGCTGGAGGGCCCGCTGGTCGGCAGCCCGAGCTGGGACTCCGTACTGGAGGACACGGCCGAGGAGTACGACACGTACAGCTGGGCCGTCCGGCTGGGCAGCGAACGCCTCCTCGGCGACGGGCTCGTCGGCTACTTCAGCGGCGCGACCGGACCCGACCAGGACACCTCGTACGAGGTCTTCCACGCGATCCTGCCGCAGGGCGGGGACGGCTACGTCGAACCCATCGGCGAGGGCCACGGCCTGGCCCTGCCCGCCCGCACTCCCGACGAGCCGGTGACCCACCACCTCACGCTGATGATGGACCCGTACGCGCCCGTGCACGCAACCACGGACATCCTCCCGGTGACCCGGGTCGGACTCCCCGACGACCTCGTGTCCGACGCGCTGCGGCGCATCCGCGCGACCTTCCGGCTGGGCCCGCTGCTCGCCCCCGAACGCACCGACGGTGCCGAACTCTTCGACGGCTCCGAGGAGCCCCCGGCCCACGGGGTGGTCCTTCCCCGCCCCGCCTCCTGGCACGGCGCCTGGTCCTGGGCCGAACCCCGGGGAGCGGAAACGGAGTGGGCCGAGCTGCCCGTCCTGCCGGCCGACGCATCGGCCCACCCGGGCGATCCGGGGCCCCAGGCGCGGTACGGATACCTCGTGCTCGACGCCACCGAAACCTCCTGAACCGCCCGTCCGGAAAGGCGACGCCATGGGCATCCTGATGGTCAACTCCGACAACCTGCTCCCCTACGAGCCGTCCACCGACCCCAACCCCCTCCGGGTCAGCTCCGCGGAGGAGACCGAGTACGGCTCCATCAACATCAACGTCGGCGGCGGGATCACCACCCCCGCCTGGTGCAACAAGATCACCGTGCGGGTGCCGCTGGGGTCCGGCGCGGGACACCTCACCGACAACGGGGCGGGCATCAGGACCGGCGCCAGCACCGGCTGGACCCCGTCCGCGCCCAGCGTGGTCAGCGGATTCGCCGTGATCACGTTCACACCGACCCGGGCGGTCCAGTTCACCGGGCAGATCATCTCGTTGACCCTGTCCAACATCGAGGTCAACCGGGCCCCCGGCCGGGTCACGATCGACATCGTGGAGAGCTCCTCCCCCACGAACGGGAGCTTCACCGACAGGACCGCCGCCGTCGAAGTCGACAAGTTCCCCGCCGGGTTCGTGTTCCGGAACTTCGCACCGGAGAAGATCATGGTCGAGAACGGCGAGGCCGCCGTCCTCCGCTGGGAGGGCTCCGACGCGAAGTACACGATGTACTGGGGCGACGCGCCCGCCGGCGTGCCACTGGACAAGGAACGCACCTGGACCACCCCCGTCGGGCTCAGCACCGTCACCGGCTTCATGCTCCGCGCCGAGGTCTCCGAGGGCGGCACCACGCTGACGCACACCCTCACCACGGCGGTGACCGTCCGCATCCCCGACCTGGTCGTGCGCAACCTGACCGTTCAGGGGCCCGCGGTCTTCTCCGACGCGGTCAGCCTCAGCAACGCCGCCAAGGACCTCACCGTCGCCGGCAGCGTCCGCGGTGCGGGGAGCAACCCCCTGCGGGTGAGCCAGCCCGCAGGGCTCAAGGTCGACGCGAAGGCCCAGGTGGCCGGCGTCTTCTCGGTCGACGGCACGAGCACGTTCAACAACGACGTCAGCGTCGCCGGGACGCAGACCACCACACTCACCGTGCTGGGCTCGGTCCGGGGTTCGGGCTCCAACCCGCTGCGGGTGAGCCAGCCCGCCGGCCTCAAGGTCGACGCCGCGATGACCGTGGCCGGGGCCACCTCGCTCACCGGAACGACCACGCTGAGCGGGGCGACCACCCTGTCCGGCAGCACCGTCCTGTCGGGGACGACCCAGCTCTTCCAGGGCGCGCAGATCCGGTTCTGGAACAAGGGGCAGGCCCCCGGCTCCGGCAACAAGTTCACCGCCACCGCGCAGACCGACGGCATCCTCACCTGCTCGGTCAAGCAGTTCGACGCCACCAGCATGGAGAAGAACATCGGGTACAAGGCCAACCTCACCCTGAAGATCGGCGGCCGCTATCACTACTGCGCGGCCCCGATGCTCCGGCAGGTCGGGGGCGGGTCCGAGTACAACATCACGGTGCCGGTCCGCAAGGGCGAGCAGATCGAGGCCTGGCTGGCGGTCGACGGGAGCAACTGGTGGTCGCTGGTCGCGCTGGCGCTCGCCTGGTCGGCGGTCGGCAGGAAGGCCGACCTTGCGGCCGTCTCCGGTGAGGCCCCCTACGTGCTCGACGACTCGGGACAGGGCATGGCCGAGTACCTCAGGCTCCTCGCCGAGGACGCCGCACGACCGGTCGGCGACAAGCCCGAGGAACAGGCAGCGGTGACCGTGTGACACCACGTCTGGCCCCGACGGCCCGCCGACGACGCATGCGTGGCTCAGCGGCATCGGCCTACCACCGAGGCGTCTGCGGAAGGAACCGACCTGCCTCCGGACTGACAGGCGGCTGACCACCAGCCGTGCGGTGGCTCGCCGCTCAGGTGGAGCTCCCCGCAGCACCACGGCGGACGGTCCTGATGCAGGCCGTCGGCGTTGGGGGACGGAGCACGGAAAATGCTCCGTCCCCAGTGCAGCGCGTCGAACGCGCCGGCTCTTCCCTCGACCAGCGCCTCGTGCTCCTGAAAGGCAACGCGCAGGCCTGGCCCGCCGACCGGCCTCGCGGGGCTGTTTGCGGCTCGCCCGCGCCCAGCAGAGCGACCGCAAGCCCCCTGCCGGCGCGTCATGGCGCACCAGCACCGGCCTCGACCGCGACTCCGGGGCCTTCTTCCTGGGGCTGGAACGAGCCGCCCGGGCCGAGGCGGAGATCACCGGCAGACCGGCCGCAGCGTTCGTCGCCTCCGCCCTCGCACTCCGTGGCGCCACCCGGGCTACGGCATCGAATCCGATGTGCCGGCGGCCCAGCGCCGTGCAATCAGCGGCGTACGCGTGAAGACGGGAAAGTACCTGCCCGAGACGCACCGGGCGGCCGACGGGACGCCGGGCCACGTCCTCGACTCCTTCGCCGACCTTCCCGCGCCGCCGGAGCGCCTCGCGCTCAGCCGAGCCCAGGAGCGCCCCACACCGGGAACCAGCGGCCGAGGTCCGGCTCTATGGGCAGGTCGTCCGCGAGCAGCGCCCTGATCTGCAGTTCCGCGGCGTTGTCGCGCTTGCAGGTCTCCCCGGTCGTCCCGGTCTGTGCGGGAAGCGGCGCGAACGGATAGAAGGTGCCGCCTTCGACGCTGGCGAAGCACACCGAGCCGACGCCGGTCGGAGCGGACCCGGCACCCGCCTGCAGGGTGATCGCGGCGCTGGGCAGGCCGAAGAGCCGGTCGAGGCCGGGAAGTACCGGCTTGCTGCGGCCGAGGATGGCGTCGAGGAGTCCCACGGTACGAACCTCCGTTGCCGGTGATGAGTCCGGCTGTTCAGGGACGGCCGAGCTGCTCCGTGATCCTGCCCAGCCGGTCCAACCGCTCCTCCAGCGTGGGGTGCGAGGAGAGCAGCCTGCTCAGGCTTTCCTTCGACGAGAACGCGGGTGCGAACCAGAACGCGTTGAACGGCTCCGCCTTGCGCAGATCCCGGCTCGGGATCCTCGCCATCTCACCGGTCACCTTGGTGAGCGCGGAGGCGAGTGCAGACGGCCGGCCGGTCAGCAGCGCGGCCGCACGGTCGGCGGACAGCTCGCGGTAGCGCGACAGCAGCCGCGTCAGCAGAAAGCTGATCACGTAGACGGCGGCACTGACCAGGGGTATCAGCACCGCCACGATGGCGGTGCTGCTGTCGCGGCTGTTGCGGCCGAGTCCGCTGTAGACCGCGATGCGGGTCATGATTCCCGCGAGGACACCGAGGAACGAAGCGACGGTCATCACCGCGACGTCGCGATGGGCGACGTGCGACAGCTCGTGCGCGAGGACACCCTCCAGCTCCTCGGGCTCCAGGCGGCGCAGCAGCCCCGTGGTGACGCAGACCAGTGCGGTGCGCTCTCCCCGGCCGACGGCGAAGGCGTTCGGCACGTCGCTGTCGGCGATCGCCACCCGGGGCTTGGGCATGTCGGCGAGGGCGCAGATGCGGTCCACGGCACCGTGCAGCTCGGGCGCCTGCTCCTGGGTGACCTCGCGGGCACCCATGCTGGAGGCCGCGATCCGGTCGCTGAACCAGAACTGCGCGACGAACAGACCCCCCGCGATCACCAGAATGGCGGGCCACGAGCCCCGGTAAAGGGCCAGCAGGGTGCCCACGAAGACGACGTAGAGCAGCCCGATGAGGAACATGGTCGTCACCATGCGGGTGGTGAGTCCCTTGTCCGGGACGTAGTGCGAACGAGACCGGTTCCCAGGCATCTGGCCGCCCTCCAGCGGGAGCGCGGATGCGGCGCTCCTCACTCTCGATTGTGCAACTTCCTCCCCCACCGTGCGGACACTCCGGGCCCGGCATGGCCTGCGGCACTCGATGCCAGGGCCTGCGCGACATCCCCCATGCCGGCAGATCGGTCGTCGACGAGGTCCTGAAGCATTCCCGTGCCCCTCCGCCATCCGCAGCGGGTCCGCTCGTGACCGTGCTGGTCCCGTGCCGGCCGCGTCCGTCCGAGGGCGGCGAAGCCGCAGGCCGGCGCACCGGACCCGCTGGTGCGGGCCCGGTGTGGTTCAGCCGGCCTGGGCGAAATCGTTCGCGAGGCGGGGGATGCAGTCGGCGAGGGCCGGGGCGGGCGGCACGGACTTCCCACAGGCCGAAGTCGATGCCCCGGACAGGAAGGCGAAGCGCCCGAACACCCCTGGCGCGGCGCGGAAGCCGGCCGGGCCGGTGAGCAGGGATCGCACGGTGGTCCTCCCTTCCGTGAGGCTGGTGCTGTGGCGGCCACACCAGCAGGTCGGGCACGTCAGTCCCGGCCCGAGTACTAGGTGATCGCCGGCCCGGCATTGTTCAGCCAGGCCCATTCCGACCACGTGGCGAAGCCGGTCTGCCACTTGTGGTAGACGCCGGCGTGACTGGTGGCGAAGACCTCGATGCGGCCGTCGGCGTTGTTGCCGGCGACGATCTCCGTGCCGCCGCCGCCGAACGTCTCCCACTGCGAGAACGGGGCGTTCGGGCCGGTCTGCCAGGCGTGGCTCGCGGTGTCGGCATTGATCGCGTACACCTCGACCCGGCCGTCGGCCGTCCGCGCGACGGTCAGTTCGGCATTGGTGATACCGCCCATGCCCGCCCACTGCGACCACGAGGTCGGGCCGGTCTGCCAGCGGTGGAACACGCCGTCGGCATTGGAGGCGAACACCTCGAGCCTGCCGTCCTGGTTGTAGCCGGCGGACAGGTCGTGACCGCCTCCGCCGAAGTTCTCCCAGGCGGACCAGCCGCCGTTGACTCCGGTCTGGAAGAGGTGCTCGAAGGTCGAGTCGGAGAGCGCGAAGACCTCGAGGCGCCCGTCGGGCGCGGTCTCGATGGCGAGCCGGGAGTTCGCCGGGCCGCCGGCGGTGCCCTCCCAGCCGGCCCAGCCGCCGCTGGGCGCGGTCTGCCACCGGTGGAACACGCCCGTCGCGTTGGAGGCGAACACCTCGATGCGGCCGTCGGCGTTGTTGCCCGCGGCCAGTCGGTACCCTCCTCCGCCGAAGTTCGCCCAGGCCGACCAACTCCCGCCGGGCGCGGTCTGCCACATGTGGTCGAAGGTGCTGTCCGACAGCGCGAACACCTCCAGTCGGCCGTCCGCGTTGGATGCCACGGCCAACTGCGCGTTGCGCGGCCCCCCTTCGAAGCGCCACTGCGACCAGCCGCCGTTCACCGCGGTCTGCCACGCGTGGTACACGCCGTCCGCGCCGGCGGCGAAGGCCTCGAGCCGGCCGTCCGCGGACCGCCCGGTGGTCACCCGGCCCGGCGCGTACGGGTGCTTGGGGCCGCTCGCACCCGTACCGGCCCACAGGGCGTTGGCGATGAGTGCCGCGTCGCCCGCCTCGATGGCGTACAGGCCGCGCAGGTCCTCCCTCGGGCGCTGAACGTTCCAGCACACGTCTCCGATCGCCTCGTCGTTCCACGAGCCGCCCGGATACATCCGTTCCACCTCGTCGAAGAAGGCGTTGGTGGCGTGGACCGGGTCCAGACGCTCCTCCCGGGTGCCCCACCAGTCCTGCTGCTGGAACAGCCCGAGGCTGGTGTAGTCGACGGCCTGGGCGTAGTTGTTGAGGCTGGATTCCACGATGACCGTGGCGATGGCGATGGCCGCGGCCCTCTGGTTCAGGCCCCTGGCCTTCACCGCCTGCGTGACCATCCGCGCACAGGACACCTTGTAGGCGTCCAGGTAGCCGGCCATCTTCGCGTGCAACTGGGGGTTGAGCTGGCCGGCCATGATGCCGTCGGTGGCCGACGGGCCGGCCGGATCGCACGGCACGGTCGGGATGGCGAAGCCCTGTGGACCGCTGAAGTACCGCGAGACACCGGAGCGGTCACCGCCCGGGCCCGGAGCGGGCCTGGGCGACGCGGCGGAGGCGACCGAGGCCGTCATGCCGATGACCAGCGCCCATATGGTGGCCGCGAAGGCCAGTCTGGTGGCCATGCGGCACCAGCCGGATATCGCCATGGAGGTTCCCCTCTGTTCTGTCGTGAAGTGAAGTACGCGGCATCCGCGCAGCCTTCGGCCGCCGACCCGCTCGACGCGCGGCGGGCACCGGCCGGTGGAGTCCGGGCACACAGAGTTCATCCGGCGCCATCGCCCGTGTCACTCCGGATCGTTCCGGATGCTTCCGCGGCGCCCCCACGACTACCTTGTCGGCCGCATCGGCCGGCCGGGCGTCGGCCCACTTGTGCGCCCGGGCACGGGATCCGTTCCGCGGGGGAGCCCCTGCCCGGACAACACACCTACGCCGTCTCTGTCGGATCTCGCCCGGCCCGGGCCGCCCGGGCACCGCACGGCCGGAGCATCCGAGTACGTCCACGACGCCCTAGTCGACGTGCCCGCGCCTGTCAGTCCGGAAGCTTCCGGGGTCTGCGGGCCGCGCTCCGTTGCTACCTTCCAGACGCATCGTCAGGTTCCCGACCAGGAGGCCACAGTGAGCGCGCAGCACCCCAGCCGTAGGAGCATTCTGAAGACCGCCGGCGGCCTCTCGGCCGCGATGGCCATGGGTGGCGCGGGAGTCCTCGCCGCCGCCTCGACCGCTTCCGCCGTCGGTGACATCCCCGGCCTGCACATCACGGAACGCGGCGAGCAGGATCCCCGGATGTGGTACTACCGGTTCCAGACCTCCGCCATCGGCGGCTGGACCCCGGCCGTCAACGTGCTGCTGCCCGACGGTTACCACACCAGCGGGCGCCGCTACCCCGTCCTCTACCTGCTCCATGGTGGCCTGGAGGACTTCATCACCTTCGACCGGTTCCACGACATCCGGGGTCTGACGGCCTGGAAGGACATCATCGTCGTGATGCCCGACGGCGGGCGCGCGGGCTGGTACTCCAACGCGGTGAGCTCGAACTACGGCGCGCGCAACTGGGAGCACTTCCACATCGGCCAGCTGATCCCGTGGGTCGACGCGAACTTCCGCACCTATGCCGAGTACGACGGCCGCGCCGTCTCCGGGTTCTCCATGGGCGGCTTCGGCGCCCTGAAGTACGCGGCCAAGTACTACGGCCACTTCGCCTCCGTCAGCGCCCACTCCGGCCCGGCCAACCTGCGCGGGGGCAATGGTGATCTGGTGACCCACTGGGCCAACGCCTCCTCCGCCGCGGTGGAACTGGGCGGCGGCAGCGTCTACGGCATGCCCTTGTGGGACCAGGCCCGGGTCAGCGCGGACAACCCGTGCGAGCGCGTCGAGAGCTACCGGAACAAGCGGGTCTTCCTGGTCGCGGGCACCAGCCCCCAGGACATCCAGGGTTACGCCAACGAGACCTTGGTGCTCGCCACCCAGCGGGAGTTCAAGTGGAACCTCGACCGTGCGGGCATCCCCTACGAGCAGCATGAGGTGGAGGGCGGCCACTGGGTCCGCCGGAACCTGCTGGAGGACGACATCAACGGCGTCATCGACCGGCTGCGCAAGGCGTGAAAGGCCTCCTGAGCCGTGCTCTCGCGGCGACTGCCGTCCTCCTCCTCCCGGCGCTCTCGGCGCTGGCCTCCACGGGGCCGGCCGAGGCCCGGACCGCCGATCTCACCGCGGCCTGTCCCACCACCGGACCCGTGTCCCAGCACTTCCACAGCGGCCACAACGGCGTCGACATCGCGGCCGACGTCGGGACACCGATCTACGCGGTGGGCGACGGCGTGGTGACCATCTCCGGCTACGTCGGCGACTACGGCCAGTGGATCCGCATCCTGCACCCCGACGGGAGGATCTCCGAGTACGGGCACATGTCCAGGCGGGACGTCTTCAAGGACGACCACGTCGTGGCGGGCCAGCAGATCGCCCTGGTGGGCGCGGAGGGCACGAACGTCGACGGCCCCCACCTCCACCTGCGGATCTGGGGGGACCAGTCCGCCTCCTGGGGCATCGACCCCGAGGCCTACCTCGCGGAACGCGGCGTCGTGCTGCCGTGCACCCCGGGCGGCGGTCCGCGGCCCAAGCCCTTGGTGTATCCGGAGGAGTCGGGCCGGGTGGTGTCGGCGCGGTCGGCGGACGGGCGCCTGGAGGTGTTCGCAGCCGGCGCCGATGGTGTGCAGCATGCCTGGCAGCAGGAAGTGAACGGCAACTGGTCGGCCTGGGAGCCGCTCGGCGGGCCGGGCAACGCCGAACTGGCCATCGCCCCCAATGCCGACGGCCGCCTGGAGATGTTCGCCCTGGCAGGCGACACCTTCCAGCACCGCTGGCAGCTCTCCCCCTCCGGCGGCTGGTCGAACTGGGCGGCCTTCGGTGGCGGCGGGAGTGACACGGCGGCCGGCGTGAACGCCGACGGACGGATCGAGGTCTACGCCTCCAACCCGTCCGGCATCTTCCACAGGTACCAGGTCGCCCCCAACGGCGGCTGGTCGGATTGGGAGCCCACCGGTGGAGGCCCTGCCAACGGCCGCGTGGAGATGGAGAAGTCGCCCGACGGCCGGCTGGAGGTTTTCGCCCTGGGCAGCGGCGCCTTCCAGCACAAGTACCAGACGGCTCCCAACGGCGGCTGGTCGGACTGGGACGCCTTCGGAGGCGGCGGCCACGACCTCACCGTCGATCACAACGCCGACGGCCGCCTGGAGGTCTTCGCCTCCGGCTCACAGGGTGTGTTCCACAAGTACCAGACCAATGCGACCAGTTGGTCGAACTGGGAGCCGACGGGCGGTCCCGCCGACGCGCAGCTCACCAGTGCGCGCACAGCGGACGGACGGGTCGAAGTCTTCGCGATGAACGGCAGTACGGCCGTGCACGCCTGGCAGACGGCCGTCAACGCGTCCTACGGCGACTGGTCCGCCTTCGGCGGCGGCGGCACCGAAGTCACCGCGGCCGCCAACGCCGACGGACGGATCGAGGTCTTCGGGACCAGCCACGCCGGCACGTACCACAGGTGGCAGACCGGCTTCTCCAGCTGGTCCGACTGGGTCTGGCTCAACACCACGGCCGGCCCCGCCGTCGGCTGACGCCCTCCGACCCGCCCCCACCCGACCCCTGGTCGGCCGCGTCCCGAGGGCCCGGCCGACCAGGGGGCCTCCCTGGAGAGACGCATGCTTCCGATCAGCAGACGGAACCTGTTGCTGGGCGCCGCAGGGGCGGGCGCGGTCCCGCTCCTGGGCCATGGCCGGGCCGAGGCCCGGGCCTCCGACACCGCGCCGCCCGCTCGATGGGTCGGAGCGGGACCCTTCAGCTACGTCTACGACCCCTCCACCTTCGACGGCCCGCGCTATCTCAACGACCACACGCTGATCGAGGCGCTGGGCCGCTGGCACCTGTTCAGCATCGTCGGACGGAGCGCGCCGCGCGGTGAATCCCCCGACAGCACGAGGGAGACCTCCTTCGCCCACGCCTCCGCGCCGAGCCCGCACGGGCCGTGGACCACCCACGCCGACGCACTCACCGTCGCCCCGGCCTACTTCGGCGAGGAGCACCTGTGGGCGCCCCACGTCGTGGAGGCGGGCGGCAGGTTCTGGATGTTCTACGCGGCCGGCGGCGCGAGCGGCGCCGCGATCAACCTCGCCACCTCGTCCGACCTGTTCACCTGGACGCGCGAGCCCTCCGGTCCGCTGTTCCGCGGGCTCGCGGCGCGTGACCCGATGGTCCTGCGGGTCGGCGGCGAGTGGGTCATGTACTACACCGAACTCTCGGGCCCGGGCGGCCGCCATGTCGTGGCCTGCCGCCGGTCCGCGGACCTGGTGCACTGGAGCGAGCCGGACACCGTGTTCACCGACGCGACCACGGACACGACCGTCTCGGTCACCGAGTCTCCGTACGTCGTGGAACGGGACGGCTGGTACTACCTGTTCATCGGGCCGCGGGGCGGCTACGAGGGCACGGACGTGCTGGCGTCCCGGGACCCCTTCCACTTCGGCCTCTCCGGCTACGCGGGCCACGTACCCGGTCACGCCGTGGAAGTGTTCGCCGACGGGGACACCTGGTACGCGAGCGCCGCGGGCTGGTTCCGGGGCGGGCTGCACGTGGCGCCCCTCCAGTGGCGGGACACGCCGATGCCGTGGCAGAGCACGGACAACCCCGTGGCCGGCCTCGACGCCGCCGGCCGCCTCGTCGTCTTCGTGCTCGACGCCTCCGACCGCTCGATGCTCCGGCGCGTCCAGCTCGACCCGGACGCCGACACCTGGTCGCAGTGGGAGGAGTTCGGCGGGCCGGCCGGTGCGGTCCCCACGGTCGGCCGCAACGCCGACGGTGCGCTCGAGGTGTTCTCGCTCGCCCCGCAGGGCGCCAACCTGCACCACCGGGCCCAGCGTCCGGACGGCGGCTGGTACGACTGGGAGGAGTTCGGCGGCCCGGCCGGCGCGGCCCCGGCCGTCGCCCGCGGCGCCGACGGCCGGCTGGAGGTGTTCGCCCTGAGCCCCGGCGGCGCCTCCGTCGCCCGGCGACGGCAGGCGGCCCCGGGATCCGCGGCCTGGGAACCGTGGGAAGCGGGTTTCGGCGGGGCCGCGGGCGCGCCACCGGTGGTCGCCGCGAACGCCGACGGCCGGCTGGAGGTGTTCGCCCTCTCGCCGGGCGGCGCCGGGATCTTCCACCGGTGGCAGGAGACTCCGGGCGGTGCCTGGACCGCCTCCTGGCAGCGCTTCGGCACCGCCGCCGGAGCCGCACCGCGGGTGGCCAGGGACGGCAGCGGCCGACTCACCGTCGCCGCGATCGGACCGTCGGGCATGGGCACCTTCAGCCGGTGCCAGTCCGTTCCGAACGGAGGCTGGGACGAATGGCTGCCGATGTTCGGCTGGAGCGCCGCCGCCCCGGCGTTCGCCGCCAACGCGGACGGCCGGCTGGAGGCCTTCTCTCTGACTCCCGGTGGCGCCCGGCTCGACCACCGCTGGCAGACCGCCCCCGGCGGAGGCTGGGATGCCGGCAAGGAGTTCGGTGAGCCCGGCATCAGGCTCGCCGCCCCGCCCGCGACCGCGCTCGACCCCACCGGACGCCTGCACGTCTTCGCCGTCACCACCGAAGGCCGGATCCGCACCCGCGTCCAGGCCCGGCCGAGCGGCGGCTGGCGGCCGTGGACGGCCTTCGGCGACCGGACGGTCGCACCCGTCGTATCGGGCAGTCCCGCACTCTGAGACGGGAGTGCGGATCGCGCCAAGCGAAAGGGGCTGAAGGCCGGTTCCCGCGGCGCCGTCGCCCCCGGGGCACGGTGACCTTCCCCACCCGGGCAGGTCCCGGACCCGGCCTCCACGGCCGGGGCAGGGGGCGGATCCCTCGCGGGGCGCGGACGGTGGGGGTACGCCGTCCTCGCCCGCCGAGGCACGACGGCCTCCTCCGATCCCCTCGGCAGAGAATCGCAAACGACCCCAAACCGCCACCGCCGACACGGGGTCGGGGTGACCCGGGACACAGCGGCGCCGACCGCACGGAGGGGGCCGGGGAACCTCCCGGACCGGGCCCTCGGGAGCCGCCCGGGACAGCCTGTGAGGGCGGTGAGCCCGGGCAGTCGGACCCGGCGGACCGTCCCGGCCGAAGTGGCTGAAGTGCGCCGCTGAACTCCCCTTGAAGATGAGTATTGTTCCCCTCACGTCAGGCACGACGCGTGGAACGGGGTGTGCGGTGAGCGGTGTGGTCGTCCATCTGCCGCAGGGGTGCAGCGGCGCCGACGGCGGCGAACCGAACGGTGACGCGGTGACGTTACGCCTCGGACCGGGCGAAGTCGCCCGCTTCGGACGCGGCTCCGCGACGATCCCCGTAGAGCTCCGCCTCGCCGACGCGGCGATCTCCCGGCTCGCCGGAGAGATCCGGGTGACCGACGACCACTGGCAGTTGACGAACCACAGCACCACCCACAGCTACCTCGTGGAGAACCCGGAGGGAGCCGGCGAGTACTTGAGGGTTCCGCCCCGCCGCGTAGGGGCACCCGTCCCGTTCGAGTTCTCACGCGTCGTGCTGCCCACCCGCAGCGATGTCCCCGTCTCCTTCCAGGTGTTCGCACCCGACCACGTCTACCTGGATCCGGAAGCCATGGGCGCCCTCGTGGGCCGCCTCACGGTCACCGCGTACTCCCTGGACGAGACGGCCACGTACTTCCTCGTCCTCGTCGCCCTCTGCGAGCCGCGCCTGCGCGACCAGTCCCGCGTCGCAGTCCCCACGACCCCCCAGATCGTCGAACGGCTCAAGGGCCACACCGCCTGCGCCACCCTCACCGCGCGCGCGGTCAGTTCGCACATCGACTACCTCGCCGAGGAGAAGCTGCGCATCGGCGCCGCGGACCCTCGCGAACCCGGGAAGGGCGACCGCCGCAACGGCAAGCGCGAGGAGATCGTCGGGCTCGCCCTGCGCTTCGGGCTCGTGCACGAAGAGCACCTGGCGCTCCTGCCACCGCTGACCGGGGCCGGCGGACGGGAGCGGCAGACCGCGCGATGACGACGCCCCCTTCCCTGCACGACCTCACGGAAAGCGACGGCAACGACCTGCTTCCACCCGGCCACCGGGTGCGGGGCTGGACGATCACCCACCTGATCGGGGCCGGAGGCTGGTCCACGGTCTACGCCGCACGGCCCGCGGACGGCCACCCGGACCGGACGGGCCGCGCCCCCGCGCCCCCGTCCGCGGCACGGGCCGACATCGCGCTCAAGATCATGCCGACCGCCGGGTACGCTCCGCGCCAGACGCGCAGGATCGTGGAATCCGCCCGCCGCGAGGTCGAACTGGGACGCCGGGCCGGGCACGCACGGCTGATCCGCCTCCTGGACTCCTTCGTCCTCGAGGCACCGGACCGCCCCGCCCTGGACGGCGCGATCGTGCTGGTCATGGAGCGGGCCGTGGGCAGCCTGCGGGAACTCCTCGACGCGGGGGTGGCCGAGGCCGACCGCGCCCGGCTGATCGCGGGGATCTGCGAGGGACTCGCCCACCTCCACCGGTCGGGTTGGGTCCACGCCGACCTCAAGCCGGAGAACGTCCTGCTGGACGGCAGCCGTTCCGTGAAGCTCTCGGACTTCGGGCTCGCCACCCAGATGACGGGTACGTTCGGGTACGCGCCCCCCATGGGCACCTTGGACTACCTGCCGCCCGAACGATGGCGCGCACCCCTCGGAGAGCTGGGCGTGAAGGTCCGGCCGAGTGCCGACATCTGGGCCCTGGGCATCATCATCCACGAGGTGTTCGGCTCCGGCGCCTCCCCGTTCTCCGGCGCCACACCCATGGCACGGGGTGCTGCCGTCCAGGAGTACGGAGAAGGGCGCGCGCCGTTGCGCATGGACCAGGCCGTGCCGCCGTTCTGGCGCGCGCTGGCCGCCGACTGCCTCGCCCCGACCCACGCGGCACGTGCCCAGCACACCGCGGAGAGCCTCCTCGCCCGCATCACCGCCGAACAGGAGGCGGGCGGGAGGGGCGCGGGACGGCTGTGGGGCCGGGCCCGCGCCGCGATCCTCACCACCGCGCTCTGCGGGATCGCCGGTACGACCCTGTGGTCGGACGCGGCACGGGCGAGCTCCTCCGCACTGGACGGCCGGGAGGGCGTGGCGGCCGGCACGATCCGGGTGTTCAATGCGGAGAAGGGCTGCCAGGACCGGGCCGACCGGGACCCGCAGTGCAGTCTGGGCCTGGCGATCGACCCGATGCGCCAGTACGCCGCGGACAACGTCGTACCGTCCCGGGTGTGGCACGACGACGTCCTCGCCGTCGACTGCCAGCTGCCCGACGGCCGGGCCGTCATCGACGAGGCGGACCTGCAGTCCACGCGCTGGTTCCACGTCCGCCTCCCGCCCGGCTCCACTCCCGCCACCGCGTGGCTCCCCGCCGTCCGCACGAAGGACCGCCCGGCGCTGAAGGGATGCCCGCACCCCGCGACCGGGCGGTGACTCCCCCGGCCGGTGTGCCTTCACGGCCCCTGCCTCCCCTGCCTCCCTTCGACAAGGGCGGCCCGTTCTTCGACCGGGCCCGGGAGATCGTGGGGGACGGGCCGGCGTCCTGTCCCCACGACCGGCACCGCAGGCAACGCCGGCTCTGCCGGCCCGCGTTCCGCCCGGCGCGTCCTGCGCCGCCGCGGCCCCGCCTACGACCACCGCACGTACCGCTTGTTCGAGTACTGGTACACCGCGGTCCTCGCCACCGCGGTCCTCACCCTCTGACGGTGACGGTGACGGTCTCGGGTCGCCGGGCGGGTGCACCGGACGACGGGACGGTTTCGGGACGGTGGGGCAGGTGACGGCCACGGAGTGCCGGGGCAAGTCGATGCCAAGTCGGCGCCAAGGGGTTGCGGGCACCGTTCTGTATCCGTTGCCGACGAGCGATCCAGGAGTACCCGAGCATGTCCCCCAGCAGTGCCTCCGAACGCCTCCACACCCATGGGACGGATGCGGCCCGGCGCGCCCTCCGCAAGGTCCGTACCGATGCCCGCATCATGCCCGCCCCGCTCGACGCCGGAGCGGCCCGATGACGGTCATCGACTCCGCTCCGCACGAGGTCCTGGACGCCTACCGGACCTGCGAGTTCGTCACCTTGGCGAAGGACGGGACCCCGCTGGCCTGGCCGACGGCCGTCGCCCGCCGCGACGACGGGACCCTCCTGCTGACCACCTCACTCGCGTTCGCGCAGAAGGCGTTGAACATCCGTCGTGACGGACGGGTCGGGCTGCTCTTCTCGGACCCGACCGGAAGCGGTCTCGACCACGCCCCGCAGATCTTCGTCGGCGGCCGCGCCCAGTGCCCCGACAAGGTCATGGCCGGTCCGCGGGGGGCCGAGGAGTACTGGCGCAGGCTCTTCGAGCGGCAGCCGCACAGCCGCGCGTACCTGCTGCGTCCCATGAGGCCGGTGATGTCCTGGTACTACCTGCGCCTGCTCATCACCGTCGAGCCCGAACTGGTGCTGGTCCGGCCGCCCCTCGCGGAACTGCCGCCCCACGGAGTGCCGGCACCCGCGACCGGAACCGTGGCCCTGCCCGGAGCAGCGCAGCTGGCGAGCCTGCCCACTGCCGTGCTGGCGGCGCGCGACGCCTCGGGCGCACCGGTACTCGCCCGCACCCGGCCGCGGCCGACACCGGCGGGCTACCTGGTCGAGGTGCCGGTGGACTGCCCCGTCGAGCGGGGCCCGGCCGGCCTCCTGGTGCACCGGCACGACGAACGGCTCGACCGCATGTACAACGCGCTCGTACGAGGGGACCTGCGCCGCACGGACGCCGGCTGGCTGATGGTGCCGTCCACCGTGATCGAACCCATGGGCTCCGGCCGGGCCGCCGACGCCCTGCGCGTCCTGCGCCGGACGAAGCGGTCCACCGACCGGTACCTCGAACGGCGCGGTCTGCGCCGCCCGAAGGTGCAGTGGGACCAGTTCCGCGCCCTGGCGGACCCGGCGCCGGGGGCGGGGCCCGGGTGGCATCCGACGGTGCCGGGGTCTCCGCACCACTGAGCGCCGAGGAGCCGGTCCGGGCCGGACGGAGGCGGCGGTGTCCGTCCGTCCGTCCGTCCGGCGTCGGTGGGACCACCGCGTGCCGATTACGATGTTCTTGTCATGATCACATTGAAGGTGCTCGGCCCGTTCCGGGCCGAGGTCGACGGCCGTCCGGCCGAAGCGCGTGGCCGGCTCGCACGGATGGTCCTGGTCCAACTGCTGCTCGCCCGCGGAGCCGTCGTACCCACGGAACGGATCATCGAGAGGCTCTGGCCGACGAGCGTCCCTCCGAGCGCCCAGGCCTCGCTCCACGCCTACGTCGCGCGCCTGCGGCGCTCCCTCGAACCGGAACGGGCACCGCGGACCCCCGCGCGGATCCTGGTCAGCGCCCCCTACGGCTACGCCCTGGCCCTGGACCCGGCAGCGGTGGACGCGTGGGTGTTCGAGGACCGGGTGGCAGCCTGCTCGGCGGCGGGGACACCGCCGCACCTCGCCGAAGAGCAGCTGACGCGGGCCCTCGCCCTGTGGGGCGGACAGCCGTACGCGGAGTTCGCGGACGAGCCGTGGACCGCGAGCGAACGCACGCGCTTGGAGGAGCTGCACCGCAGCGCCCGCGAACGGCTGGCCGCCGCGCGGCTCGCCTGCGGAAAGGCCGCGCAAGCGGTCGCCGACGCGGGTGCCCTGACGACGGAGCAGCCGCTGCACGAGGAGGGCTGGCGGCTGCTGGCCCTGGCGCTGTGGGCCCGTGACCGCCAGGGGGACGCCCTGGCCGCGCTGCGGCAGGCCCGGCACGTCCTCGGCGAAGAACTCGGTGTCGAGCCCGGGCCCGCCCTGCTGGAACTCGAACAGGCGCTCCTGCACCAGCGTCTCGACCTGCTCCACCGCTCGACCACGGCACCTGTACGCACGGGCACGGACCCCGCCGTGGTGCCGGTGGAGCCCCCCGTCCCGGCCGTCGGGCCCCCGGCGCCGGCGGCGCCCACGGTTCTGGCGGCCGACCGGCTCCTGGGCCGCGACGGAGAACTGGCCCTGCTCGCCGCCGCGGCGGACCGGGCGCACACCGGCCGGGCCCAGGTGGTCCTGGTCTCCGGTGAGGCCGGAATCGGCAAGTCCAGCCTCCTGGACGCCGCCCTGCGCCAACTGCCCGGACAGGGCTGGCTGGTCGGCTCCGGACAGTGCCCGGAGACCGAGGGCGCCCCGCCCGGCCGGGCCTGGTTCGACATGCTGCCGGATCTCGCACGCACCGCCCCACCGGGAACGTACGCCGACGAGCTCGCCCCGCTCCTGGCCCCCGGCACGACGTCCGCCCCGGGGCGGACGGACGGCAGCCCGGCACAGCGCTTCCGCCTGCACAGGGCCCTGCTCGGATGGCTCCGGGACACCGCCCTGCGGCAGCCGCTGGCGATCGTCCTGGACGACCTGCACCGGGGCGACCGGGAGAGCATCGAGCTGTTCCTGCTCTGCGCCGAACAGCTGCGCGACGTACCGCTGCTGCTGGTCGGCTCGTACCGCACAGGCGAGGGAGACCTGACCGAGGCGCTGGCGCGCCTGGCCGCCTGCTCTCCGGTACGACTGGCCCTCGGCGGCCTCTCGGACGCCCAGGCGAAGGCACTGCTGCGCCGTGTCGCGGCCGGCATGACCGACCGGGCGGCGACGGCTCTGGCCGAACGGGCCGGGGGCAACCCCTTCTACCTGCGGGAGAGTTCCCTGCTCCTGGCCGGCGAGGGCGAACAGCAGGCGCTGGCCCGCATCCCGCAGGGGGTCCAGGACGTCCTGCGGCGACGGCTGGCCCTGCTCGCGCCGACCGTGACGGCCGGATTGCGCCTGGCCGCCGTGGCGGGCCGGGAGGCACCGGTCGCGCTGCTGGTCCATGCCGCCGACAGCGATGCCGATCAGCTCCTCGACGCCCTGGAGGCCGGTGTCACCGCCGGTCTGCTCACCGAGCCGCGTCCCGGCACGGTCCGGTTCAGCCACGCCCTCGTACGGGACGCCCTGGAAGCCGACCTCACCCGGCTGCGGCTGGCCCGGATGCATTCCCGGCTCGGCAGGAGCCTGATCGCGCTCGGCACCGACGACGTCGCCGCCACCGCCCACCACCTGCTGCGGGCGGCCACGGTCGTGACCGCCGACGCGGCGCCCGCCGTCCACCACGCCCGGCTCGCGTGCGAACAGGCCGTACGCCGCTACGCGCCGCAGAACGCCGAGCACCTCCTGAACGCGGCCCTCGGACTCCTCGCCGACCATCCGGCGGCCTTCGCGGACCAGGACGCCGCTCTGCTGCGCGTGACGCTGCTGGGCCAGCTGGTGGACTGCCGGATCCGGATGGGCGCCGTGGTACCCGCCCGCGAGGCACAGGAGCAGGCCGTGGCAGTGGCCCGCGAGGAGGGCCGGGCCGACCTGCTGACCGCCGCCTACACGACCTGGACCGAGCCGACGCCCTGGCGCGTGCGCCCCTACGCGGCGTCCGACCCGGAGGCCGTCGCCGAACTCGAGGTCCTGCTGGAGGACCCGGGACTGACCGACCGGCAGCGGTGCCTGCTCCTCGACCAGCTGGCCGACGCGCTCGACGACACCGATCCGCGTGCCGTGGCCGAGGCGCGCCGGGCCGTGGAGCTCGCCCGGGCCGTCGGCGAGCCCCGGCTGCGCGGACTGACCCTCACCTCCCTGCTGCGCAAGGTCGACGGCGAACTCGAACCGGCCGCCTACGGGGAGCTCCACCGCGAGCTCACCGAGGTGGCCGAGGCCCAGGACGGCCCCGAGTACGCGTGGATGAGCGCCTACGTCGCCGCCCGGATCGCCGCCGCCCGCAACGACCCTGCGGAGATGGAGCGGTGTCTCGCGCGATCGGACGAGATCGCCCGCACGTACGGGCTCCAGGGCGCGTTCGCCGTGGCCCGGCTGCGCCGTCCCATGCTCGCCATGGCCCAGGGCCGTTTCGAGGAGGCGGAGCACGCCATGGGGACGGCGGTCGCGGAGCTGCGGGCCCGCGGAGCGGTGGACCTCAGCGGGCTCGCCGCCCTGGGTATCGGATGCATGCGGGTGCAGCAGGGCCGGCTCGCCGAGATGCTGCCCGTGCTCCTCGCGGTGTGGGAGCAGTACAAGCCCCACAACGAAGCCCTGGCCGCACTCGCACTGCAGGCCGCGGGGCGCCCCGAGGAGGCCCGGGAGGTCTTCGGCCTGCGCGTGCCGCTCCGGCGCGACTTCGCCTACTCCATCCTGGCCGGGCTGCGCGGCGCCGCCGCCATCGCCTTCGGTGACCGGACGACGGCCGACGAGGTCTACCGGGACCTGCTGCCGCTGCACGCACTGGCGGGCGGCGCGAGCAGCCTCAGCCTCGTCTTCCGCCCCGTCGCGCAGACCCTGGGAGACCTCGCCCGGTTCCTCGGGCGCCCCGAAGACGCCCGGCGCCACTACCTCGAAGCCGCGGAGGTGGCCGCCGCCTGGGAGTCCCCCCTCTGGGCGGAGGCCGCCCGCAGCGCCCTCGAAGGGCTGGGGCCCGTCGTCGGACTCCCGTCGTAGCCCGGAGGGCGGCCCCGCGGGGCGGAGGGAGTCCGACGACAGGTCTCAGGGCCGGGGCGGGCCGGAAGGCCGTGACGCAGCGGGCCCGCCCAGCTCGGCGAGGAACTGCGCGGCCAGGTCGAGGAAGTGCTCGGGCGAATCGGTCGTCAGCTGGAGGTCCACGAGCACCTCGTCGGTCTCCGCCCCGCACATCACTCTGAGGTGGTCGCAGATCTGGCGCACCGTCCCGCGCTGATGGGTCTCCCCGGGCGCGGCCTCCGTCGCGGTGACCTCGGGGTTCACGCGGAACACCCGGCGCAGTGCCGCCGGGTCGCGTCCCGCCCGCCCGGCTGCCTCGACGGCCACCGCCCACAGACCGTGGAAGAAGGGCAGCGGCATGGACGCCCCGAGCCATCCGTCCGCACGCCGGCCGACCCGCTCCAGAGCGGCCGCGGTGAAGCCGCCCAGCAGGATGGGCGGCCTCGGCGTCTGACACGGTTTGGGCAGCACGGTCGATTCGGCGATCCTCCACAGGGCGCCGGTGTGCACCACCGTCCCGGGCCTCCACACGGCCTCCAGGACGTCCAGGGTCTCCTCCAGCCGGGCGCCGCGCCCCCGCCACGGCACTCCGGCGGCCTCGTACTCCTCGTGCATCCAGCCCAGGCCGAGGCCCACGTCCAGACGTCCGCGGCTGATCAGATCGAGGGTCGTCAGGGCCCGGGCGAGCACGAGGGGCGGCTGCCACAGGGCGTTGAGCGTGCTGCTGCCCAGGCGTACCCGCTCGGTCGCCGAAGCCGCCGCGGCCAGCGCGAGCAGCGGGTCGAGATGGGTGCCGTACCGCACGGGCATCGGCTTCCCGCCCGCGTACCCCTCGGGCGGGACGGCCGGGGCCAGGAGCCGGTCGGCCACCCAGAGGCTGTCGCAGCCGAGCGCTTCCATGGCCGTACACATCCCGGCCGAGCGATGGGGGTCTGCGAACGGGCCGAACTGAGGGACGGAGAATCCGATGCGCATCGGTGAGGACTCCTCGGTCGGTACGGGAGGGACGAGGCGGACGGCCCGCCCGGGCGGACGGGGCGCCCGGGGCGCCCGGGGCGCCCGCCCGGGCGGACGGGCCGCACCTCATGCGCCGGCGCGCCGGCCACGGATCCGCCGGGTCTCACGTCGGTACTGGCGCTGCCCGAGCAGCTTCCACAGCACCCGCGCCGGTACCGGCAGCCGGGTGAGGAACTCCCGGCGCTCCTCGGGCGAACTGTCCTCCAGGATGGCGCCCAGGGCGATCATCAGGCGGTCACGGGGCGTCTCGGCGAGCCCCCGCTCCCCGACTGCGCGCCACTGCTCCTCGGTCACGTGGAGCGAGACCAGCGGCATGACCTCCCGCTCCTCCTCGTCGAGATGGGCGCACAGCTGCCGGTGGTGCCTGCGCAAGGCCTCGGCCAGCTCGTCCCGGTCCTCGGCCAGAGCCCGTGCCTGCCACCGGTCCATCAGCATCCGGACCTCACCGATCCCTTCGGTGAGCTCGCGATGCTGCGCCTCCATCGCCAGCACGTACTCGGCATCGAGATCCAGGTGGGGCAGGACCGCGGGCCAGAGCATCTCGTCCTCACCGGTGTGGTGCGCGTGCAGCCCGATGGTGTAGAGCCGCCAGTGCTCGGCGAGGATCCGGGCGCGTGCCGTGTCGGCGGGCCGCACCTCCTGGACGAGTTCGGCCAGCAGCCGCGACTCGCGGCGGAACACCTGGTGGATCATCGCCATCTCGCGGGTGTAAGCGTGGGCAGGGGAGTCTGAAACATCGTTCGTGGTCATGTGGCCCAGTCTTCGGAGGCCGATTGCAGGGCACTTGCACCTGACTTGCCGCCATGAGCCTGAAAGACCCGCCGGATCCGCAATGTCATCTCGACCGGCCGCCGTGACGGCATGCAGAGGTCGTACCAGGATTCACGCCCCGACGCGTACTCCGCATCCGTCAGCAGGCACGAGTCGAGGAGGCGTTCAAGCCCCTCCCGGTCGAGGCCCGGCGACGTGAAGACCAGGTGCTGGCAGCAGTCGCCGTGGTCGGGGTGCCAGTCGAGCGCGGCCGCCGCCCGGCGCACGGGTGGGACCATCTCCCAGGCCGCGTCCGGCAGCGACGCCAGCCAGGGGCCGGCGCTCTCCACGCACAGGGCTCCGCCTGCCGCATCCCATGCGAGAAGGGTGTCGGGGCGGTCGGCGAGCCAGAAGCGTCCGCGGCTTCGGGCAGCGGCGCAGCAGAGCTCCTCAAGTGCCTGACAGAGGCGTTCGGGATGGAAGGGCCGGTTGCCGTGCCAGACCAGCGTGGCCACGCCCGCCTCGTCGGCGTCTTGGGGGAGCAGCGCGCACGCGGGGTGCTGTGCGGCAGCGGCGGCCTCGACATCGAAGCCGGCGAAGGCCGCCTGCACGAGCTCGCCCGAACCGGCCGGCACGCGCCGGGCCGTGGGGTGCAGCTGGGCGAGGAGTGCGCGGTCCTCGTCGTCGGCGTCGTCACCGTCGACGACGGCGAGGACGGGGGCGTACTCCAGCTGGCGGGCCCAGGTGCCGCCGACGGTCCGCCGGTCGGTGGGGGCTGCGGCGAGGCCTGCCTCGGCGAGGTCGTCGCCGTTGGCGAGGTACGGCAGGACGAGGGCGGGGTCCACGGCCGTGATCACGTTCGTCAGGACCATCCGGTCGCCGGCGTGCGCGGCGACCACTTCGGCCATGGCCTTCGGCTCGACCGAGTCCCACAGCTCGACCACCGCGAGCGTGGTCAGCCCGCTGCCCGCCAGCCGTTCCAACTCCGGGACCAGGTCTTCGCGCAGCGCACAGCACGCACAGTCGTTGACCAGCGGCGTCTCGTCCTGGGAGATGTCGCCGGAAACGTCGCGGACGATCCTGCGGACGGCCCCGTCGGCCGCGTCGGCGAGGTCGTGGTGCAGGGCCACGCTGCCCGGTACGGACCGCAGGAGGTGGTCGACCACCTCACTGCGGGCGTCCGCGTGGATCCCGGCGACGATCACGACGGGGAGCGTGCGTCCCTCCTCCATCACCGTGCTCCGTAGCGGCGCCGGAACTTCTCGACGCGTCCGGCGGTGTCGAGGACGCGGGCGGTGCCCGTGTAGAAGGGGTGGCTCGCGGAGGAGATCTCCACGTCGACCACCGGGTAGGCGTTGCCGTCCTCCCAGTCGACGGTCTTGTCGCTGGTCATCGTGGAACGGGTGAGGAAAGCGGTGCCCGAGGCGGTGTCGCGGAAGACGACCGGCCCGTAGGCGGGATGGATGCCGGGCTTCACGGCAGGAACCTTTCGACGGTGGGACGGATGGTGGGCGGGTCAGCGCTCTTCGCGGAAGTCCACGTGCCGGCCGTGGAACGGAGCTTGATGACCGGGCGAATCTCGTTGCGTGCCATGCCGCTAATATATGACACTGATTTTCATTCCCAACAAGAGAGGCGACACGACCCCATGTCAGCGCATTGCCAACTGACCGGCGCGAAGCCGGGATTCGGCAACAACATCTCCCACTCGCACCGGCGCACCCCCCGCCGCTTCGACCCGAACATCCAGCACAAGCGCTACTGGCTGCCCAGCGAGGGGCGCCACGTCCGCCTGACGCTGACCGCCAAGGCCGTCAACACGGTGGACGCGATCGGCATCGAGGCCGCAGTGGCGCGGATCCGCGCACGGGGAGGGAAGGTCTGATGGCGAAGAAGAGCAAGATCGCGCAGAACGAGAAGCGCAAGGAGACCGTCGAGCGGTACGCCGCCGGGCGGGCGGAGCTCAAGCAGATCATCCGGAACCCGTCCTCCAGCGCGGCGGAACGCGACGCCGCCCACGCGGAGCTGCGCCGGCAGCCGCGGAACGCGAGCGCCACTCGGGTACGCAACCGCGACAGCGTGGACGGCCGCCCCCGCGGCTACCTGCGCACGTTCGGACTCTCTCGCGTACGGACACGACAGCAGGCGCACGCCGGGTTCCTGCCGGGAGTGACCAAGTCGTCCTGGTAAAGCGCCGCTCCCCCGCCCTCACGCCGCCCGGGCCACCATGGCGGTCAGCACCAGGCACAGCAGGGCGACGTACCCCCAGGCGTGGAGACGGTCCGCGATGCGCGGGGGCCTTCGGCGTAGGAGGGCGACGACCGGGAGGACGCCGAGGAGGAGCAGGGCGGCGGCACCGAGGTCGACGGAGCCGACGACCGGCACGCCCGCCTCGCCGTCCGCCCCGTGGCTGCTGAGGAAGACCACGCACGCGGGGACGCTGATGCAGGCGGTGAGGGGGTTGGCCAGCGCCACCGCGGTGCCCATCGGGAGCCCCGAACGCCGAAGCAGCGGTACGGTCATGACGCTCCCGCCGACACCGAGGAACGAGGCGATCGCGCCGATGGGCATCCCGAGCGCGGCGGGTATCGCGAACGTGCGGTGCCGGGCGGCGGCACCAGCGTCGGAGTTCGGGCGCAGGAACCCCGGGCGGGCGAGCACGTCGACGACGGTGACCGCCAGGTAGACCACGAATCCCCAGTGGATCAGCCCGGCCGGCGCGAAGCTCGCGGCGAACGCCCCGGCGAGCCCCCCGATGCCGAGCATGGCCGGCAGCGGGCCGGCTCCCCGCAGGCGGCGCAGGACCGGTCGGGGCGTGGCCGCGGTGGCCGCCACCGCGCCGGCGACCATGACCAGCGAGGAGGTCGCGACCGCGACGGTCGCTGCGGCCGGGCCCGCGGCGACGTCCACCCAGACGATGACGGGGACGGTGACGAAGCCCCCTCCGAAACCGAACAGCACGGTGGTCAACCCGGTCAGGACCCCGACCACTACAAGAACGGCAGCACTCATGCGTCCAGTTCAGCCGAGACGTCGTGTGCCGACGATCGACAGGCAGCCCGGTCCTTTCGAGTTCCGGCCATAGACTGCTCGCATGCGCAACGTGCCCCTCGCGCGAGTCGACCACCTCCCCGCGCAGGTGCTGCCGATCGCGACCGACTACCCGCCGGACACCCTCCTCGCCTGGCACGAGCACCGGCGGGCGCAGTTCCTGTACGCCGCGACCGGCACGATGCTCGTGGAGACCGACGACGGGGCCTGGACCGTGCCCGGCGAACGCGCGGTGCTCATCCCGCCACGGGTCCGCCACCAGGTACGGATGCTGGACGTGCGGACCTCCAGCCTCTACATCGAGCCGTCCGCCGTTCCGTGGTGGCCCACCGCGTGCCGGGTCGTGGAGGTCCCGCCGCTGTTGCGGGAACTGCTGCTCGCCGCCGCCGACCTGGACGCGGACTACACCGTGGACCGCCGTGACAGCGCGGTGGTCTCGTTGATCCTGCTGGAGACGGCCGAGCTCTCCGAGGTTCCCCTGCACGTGGCCCTCCCCCACCAGCAGCCGTTCTCCGCGCTGTGCCGCGGCTACCTCGCCCGCCCCGACGTGACGGTGACCAACACCGACTGGGCGCGCGCCGCGGCGATGAGCGAACGGATGCTCAGCCGGCGCTTCCGGCAGCTCACGGGGACGAGCCCCGCCGCCTGGCGCTCCCGGGCACGGCTGCTCGCCGCGATCCCCCTCCTGCGCCACAAACCGGTCACCGAAGTCGCCACCCTCCTCGGGTACGCCTCCCCCGCCGCGTTCTCCTACGCGTTCACCCGCGCCTTCGGCGTCCCGCCGTCCTCCATGAGGCGTCTCTGACCGGGAGGCGCCTGGTGTCCGGCCCCACGTCCATCCACCCCGCCGGCCCCCGCCGACGCGGCCCGCACACCGGATCCGGTGTGCGGGGCCTCTCGGTCCTGTCGCTCAGTCCTGCCAGTAGAACAGCAGGGTGTCGACGGGGAGGGGGTCGCGGCTGCCGAAGTAGTACACGCACAGGCCGGTGACCCGGATGCTGCCGGTGGCACCGTCGATCCAGCGGAATCCGGCCTCCTCCAGCGCCCGCCGGGCGGGATGCCCGTCGTCATGGCCCGTGACGAACCGCCCCAGGGTGCTGACGTGGATGTCCTCGTCACCGCACGAGATCACGTGGTAGGTGCCGTCGCCCTGCTGGTGGTGGTCGCCGGCGGAGACCGGCGGGTCAGGGGCGAGACCGGCCGCGGTCAACGCTGCCATCGCGCGCGGGAGTTGGTCGGGCGCCTCCTGGCGGCCGGGCGGCTCGGTGCACAGGGCCTCGAGGAGCCATCGGGGGTCGCTCTGCCGTTCGCACCAGGGGACGTACTCCCGGACGATCGCGCGGCGCAGTTCCTCGTCCAGGCCGTCGACCTCGGTCCGCGGGCTGCCGAGCCGTTCGTCGATCCTGCGGGTCTCCGCAGTGTCCTCGGTGAGCCGGTGCAGGGCGCAGGCGGCCCGCACGGCGGCCTCGGGGGCGGGCTCCTCGCCCAGGAAGGCGCGCAGCCGGTCCGGATCCGTGGCGAGCGACTGGGCGAGGTGGGCGATGCCGCGGTCCGGGTCGGCCAGGTAATGCGTCACGTCCCGCCCCGTACGGTGCCGCGTCCGGAGCGCGAAGCGGCGGTCCTCCGGCCGGTCCTCGCCGAGCTCGGCCAGGACCGCGTCGGCGCCGTGGTGTTCCACCAGGCCGTCGAGACCGGCTTCCCCGATCTCCTGCCACCGCTGCCAGGGCGAGGCCGCGAGGGTGGCCAGGCCGGGGGCGGCGGTTCGGTCGCCGAGCAGCCCACGGGCCTTCAGGACCGCCTCTGCGACGCCGTACGAACCGTCCCCGTGCCGTTCCTCGTCGCGCAGCCAGGGCAGGAGCTCCGTCCGGCCCGCGAGGAGGTCGAGGAGCGCGATGCGCACCTCGGCCGTCTCGTCCTCGTCCCGGATCCGGTCGACGAGGCCGGGCACCCGGGCTTCCGGGACCCGGCCGGCGAGCGCGTGCGTGCAGATCCGTCGGCGCCACCAGGCTTTGCCGGTGTCCAGGACGTAACGGGCGAGGGCGTCGGGGTCGTGGGCGTGCAGGGCGGCGGTGTCGGGCTGCCCCCGCTCCGGTATCAGCGTGTCGA
This sequence comes from Streptomyces sp. NPDC085524, assembly GCF_044541755.1. NCBI lineage: Bacteria > Bacillati > Actinomycetota > Actinomycetes > Kitasatosporales > Streptomycetaceae > Streptomyces > Streptomyces sp. NPDC085524. The sequence goes on along the minus strand of NZ_JBITTH010000009.1, from coordinate 29,756 downwards.
TCTTCCGCATCGGGCGATGTTATGTCCCGGGGTCACCCCACGCTCCCGATTTCCCCTTCGGTTCCAACGGCCGTCGCCGGGCACAGGGTTGACCCCATCGAGGACGCCCCTGCAAGGAGAGGGCCCCTTTCCGGAGGAGCCCGCCCGGGGGGACGAGGGGCACGGCACGGCACGCTGCCGTACCGGCGCGCGGGAGCCGCACCCCTCGCGTCGGCGGCTTCACTACGGCGCCCTGTGCGTCAGACGCTCGCCCGGTGCCAGGGGATCTCGGCCCACACCTGCTTGCCTCCGCTGAGCGGCACCGAGCCCCAGGCCATCGTCATCGCCTCGACGATGAGCAGCCCCCGGCCGCCGGTCTCTTCCCAGCTCACCGAGATCGGTTTGACGGGGCTGCGCGGCGACGCGTCGTTCACGGCGATCCGCAGCCGGTCGTCCGACAGGGTCAGATCCATTCCCACTGCGCCTTGCGTGTGGGCGATGGCGTTGGTGACCAGCTCGGACACGACCAGCAGAGCTGCGTCGAGTTCCTCCGCCACTCCCCAGGACCGCAGGGTGCGGGCGGTGAAGCGGCGCGCGTGCATGACCGCGTCGGGCAGCCGCCAGACCGTCCAGTGGCTCCGCATCGGCCGGTCCCGTGTGCCGTCGTAGCGCAGCAACAGCAGGGCGACGTCGTCGTGCCGACGGCCCACGGTGACGACCAACTCGTCGGCGACCCCTCCCACATCGACCGGGTTGGCCGCGGCGAGCACATCGCGCACCCGCCGCATGCCCTTCTCCAGAGGCAGCCTGGCGGACTCGACCAGTCCGTCCGTCAGCAGCATGAGCAGGGTTCCGGGGACCAGCCCCACCTCGGTCATGGGGAATTCGGCTTCCGCGAGCACTCCCAGTGGAGGCCCGCCCTCGACCGCCAACTCCTCGGTGACGCCGCTGGGATGGCGCAGTACCGGCGGCAGATGGCCCGCACGTACGACCTTGGCGATGCCCTCCTCCATGTCCAGGTCCACGTACCCGCAGGTGGCGAACAGATCGGTCTCCATGCCCACGAGCAGCCGGTTGGCCCGCGCGACCACCACATCGGCCGGGTGGCCCTCCACCGCGTAGGCCCTGACTGCCGTACGCATCTGGCCCATGATGGTGGCCGCTGCTGCGCTGTGCCCCTGTACGTCCCCGATGACGAAGGCCACATGGCCGTCACGGAGCGGAATGACGTCATACCAGTCGCCGCCCACTTCGAGTCCCGCCGTCGCGGGGAGATAGCGGGCCACCGCGACCCCGCCCGGCAGCTCCGGGAGCTTGCGGGGCAGCAGGCTGCGCTGGAGCATGCTGGCGAGTTCGTGGCCCGCGTTCAGGGCGCGGGCGCGCACCAGCGCCTGCCCCACCAGCCCCCCTGTCGCGGTCAGCAGCGAGCGCTCCTCCGGTCCGAACCGGTGCTCCGCGTCCCACCCCACCAGACACGCGCCCGTCATCCTGCCCTCGGCGGGCAGCGGCAGCACCGCGAGGCCCCCGGGCCCCACGCCCAGCAAGCCGGGTTCGAGAGCCGCGCCGGGCGGCCACAGGCTCATGTGCCCCTCGCGCAGCGCGCTCTGCAGAGTGGGCAGGTATCCGAGCGGGACGTCGGGCCACACGGACCGCCATTCCGAGCGCCAGACCTCGGGCCAGGCATCGGGCTCCGGCGGGTCGAGGGCGGTGACGATGAGCCGGTCCGGCTCCAGTTCACCGACCGCGACCCGGGAGGCGCCGAGCGGCTCGCGCAGCGCGGCGACCACCAGTCGGCTGACCTCCCGGACGGACGCCGCTCCCGCCAGTGCGGCCGACAGCCGCTGCACGAGGGAGACCTCGTCGGCGCTGGGCCTCAGGTAGGCGGCATCGGCCACCACACCCAGGACGCGCTGCGGAGTGCCCCCGGAGTCCACCTCCACGCGGCACCGCAGACCGAGCCAGCGCAGCTCGCCGTTCGGGCGGCGGATACGGAACGCCAGCTGCTGCCCGTCGGCGACCAGCCGGTCCGGCTCCACGATCGCCATCAAGGCGGGCATGTCGTCGGGGACGGCACAGGCGAGCAGGGTCTCCACCTGCCCGTCGAACCGCTCGGGAGGCAGGCCGAGCAGTTCGAGCACGTGTGCATGGGCCTCCATGCGGCCGGTGCTCAGTTCCAGGATGAATGCGCCGCCCTGATCCGGCACCAGGGACTGTCCCAGATGCACCTGTGGGGCTGCGCGTCCGGCGGAGCGGGCGGCGACCGATTGGAGTCCGGCGGCGACCTGATCGGCGTAGAGCTCCAGGAGGCTGCGCTCGTCGGCGCCGAAGCCGCCCGGCACCTCGCCCGCCACGATCAGGCAACCGAGGTCTTGGTCGCCGTGTCCCAGGGGCAGCGCGCCCAGCGAGGTCCTGGCAGGCGACTCGGGGCCACCGTCCCGGACCCGGGTGGGGACGTGGTGGGGATCGTCCTCGATGAACGTGGCGAGTTCCTCGGGAGCCAGCCAGAGCGGGCGGCCGGAGCGGAAGGCCGTGGCGGCGGGCGAATGGCCGGCCACGGCGAGGACCGCGGGCAGGCCGTAGAGGACACCGAGGTTGCCGGTCAGCTCGGCCAGATGCAGTTCCCTGCCCTGGTCGGCGGCCACGTAGACAGCGGCAAGTTCGGCACCGCAGAACGCAAAGCCATCACTGGTCACTGCCCGTATCGCCTCCTCCCGAGGCATTCCGCCGGCGGCCCTCTCTCCATGCTGTCGCGCCCGGGACCATCCGGGCGAGTCGGAACGCGGGCCGAGGGTGCCGGCGCCGCCCCGCGCCGCGTGGACCGTGCGGCCATGGTCGGACCGGCGGTCGGGCGCGGGGGTCTCATGGGCGAGGTTGGACACGGCAGGCGGCGCTCGTCACTCGTCCGGAGGCCTCGGACTGTCCGGACGCCGGGGTCGACACGACGCTGGAAACCAAGACCATGGGACGCCCGGGTGTGCTCCATGCTGCCCTTCCTCCAGGAGCGTGACGTATGGCCCGGACCCGCCGTCTGATCCTCAGCTCGCCGTCCGAAGTCTGGGACCTGCTGTCCGACGGCCACCGCTACGGGGAATGGGTGACGGGAACCCGGCAGGTCCTCGCCGTGGACCCGCATTGGCCGGACGTCGGCGCACGGCTGAAGGTCCGCGTCGGCATCGGCCCGCTCACCCTCGACGACACCTGCGTCGTCCGCATCTGCGAACCGCTGCACCGCCTGCAACTGGAAGCGAAGGCGGGACCCTTCGGTGCCGCTCGCATCGCCATGCAGCTGCTCCCGTGGGGCGAGCACACCCTCTTCACCCTCGACTGGCACCCCCTCCGGGGCCCCGGCACCCGGATGCACGGCCTCCCCGTGGACTACGTCGTCGCGGTCCGCAACGGCATGATGCTCACGAAGCTGGCCCGGATCGCGGTGAGCGAGCACGCCGTGCGCGGCCCGGGCAGCCCGACGTCCGGAGCCACCGGAACGTCTTCGCCCCGAACGTGACCCGGCACTGCCCCGGCTCACTCCTTCCGGAGTGACGCCGCGTGATCGGGTACGACGGTCTGGAGCTCCTTGGGCGGCCGCTCGTACCCCGTCGACGGGGGCCGGGACGGCAGCACGAGCGGCGGCAGGGCCACGTCCTCGTAGGGGACCGAGGAGAGCAGGTGGGCGATCATGTTCACTCTCGCGCTGCGCTTGTCGTCGCTCTCGACCACGTACCACGGGGCGTCCGCCGTGTCCGTGTGGACCATCATCTGGTCCTTGGCCCGCGAGTACGCCTCCCAGCGCGTGAGGGACTCCAGGTCCATCGGGGAGATCTTCCAGCGCCGCAGCGGATCCTCCGCACGCCGGCGGAAGCGCTCCTCCTGGACCGCGTCGCTGACGGAGAACCAGTACTTGCGGAGCAGGATCCCGTCCTCCACGAGCATCCGCTCGAACGCCGGGCACTGCCGCAGGAAGAGCTGGTGTTCCGCAGGCGTGCAGAAGCCCATGACGTGCTCGACTCCGGCACGGTTGTACCAGCTGCGGTCGAACAGGACGATCTCCCCGGCCGCCGGGAGATGCTCCACGTAGCGCTGGAAGTACCACTGCGTGCGCTCCCGCTCCGTCGGCTTCGGAAGGGCCGCGATGCGTGCCACGCGGGGGTTGAGGTGTTCGGCGACGCGTTTGATCGTGCCCCCTTTGCCCGCGGCGTCGCGGCCCTCGAAGACGACGACCAGCCTGGCCCGCTCCGCGCGCACCCATTCCTGAAGCTTGATCAGCTCCGTCTGGAGTCGCAGCAGTTCAGCCTCGTAGACCACCTTGCCGAGTGTCATGTCCGTACCCTCCCCATCGTCGTCGGGCGCATTGATCAAGTCAGTCACGGCGGGCTTCCGCGCGCAACGATGTCCTCCGGGGCCCGGCGTGTCGATACGCTGACCGCGGGTCGGCCTTCGGGTGGCGGGCGGAGGAGTAGCGCGTGGGTGTGGGGGATCCGTTGACACAGGTGCCGCGGATGCGATTGGACGAACTGCTGGACGAACTCCAGGTGCGCATCGACGAGGTGCGGGGCACCCGCGACCGGGTGCACAGCCTGCTGGAGGCCGTGGTGTCGGTGGGGCGGGAGCTTGATCTCGCCCAGGTGCTGCGGCGCATCGTGGAGGCGGCCGCCCTGCTGGTGGACGCCGAGTACGGCGCCCTGGGCGTGATCGGCCCCGACGGGCGCAGGCTCGCGCAGTTCCTGACCGTGGGGCTCACCGATGACGAGATCGCCGCCATCGGCCCGATGCCGGCCGGCCACGGGCTGCTCGGTGAGGTCATCCACCATCCCGAGCCGCTGCGCCTGACCGATCTCGGAGCGCACTCCTCCTCCCACGGATTTCCGGCCTGTCACCCGCCCATGCGCACCTTCCTCGGCGTGCCGATCCGGGTCCGCGACGAGGTGTTCGGGAACCTCTACCTGACCGACAAGCGGGGCGGGGTCGACTTCGACACCGAGGACGAGACCGTGATCTCCACCCTCTCGGTTGCGGCGGGTGTGGCGATCGACAACGCACGGCTCTACGAGGGGTCGCAGCGCCAGCAGCGATGGCTCAGGGCCAATGCGGAGATCACCGAGAGCCTGCTGTCCGGGAGTTCGCGCCCGGCGGTGCTGGAGCTCATCGCCCGACGCGCCCAGGAGATCACCGCGGCGCGGCTCGCGAACATCGCCGTCCCGGTGGACGGTGCCGACGGCCTGGTGGTGGAGTTCGCGGCCGGTGCGGACCGGGCCGCGTGGCAGGGCCTGCTCATCCCCTTCGAGGGCACGCTCTCCGGGGCCGCGCACCTGTCGGGCAAGCCCGTGACGGCGCTGCACGCCTCGGACGACGGGCGCTACACGGCCGAGGTCGGGACGCAGGGGCGGATCGGTCTGGGACCGGCGGTGGCGGTCCCGCTGGGCACCGGGGGCGGGGGGAGCCGTGGCGTCCTGCTGCTGTCGCGCTCTGCGGGAGATCCGGCGTTCGGCGAGGGCGAGCTGGAGCCGCTCGTCGCCTTCGCGGGTCAGGCCGCGATCGCTCTGGAGCTGGCTGAGCGGCGTCGGGACGCCGAGCAGATAGCCATCCTGGAGGAGCGTGACCGGATCGCCCGCGACCTGCACGATCTGGCCATCCAGCGGCTCTTCGCCACCGGCATGACGTTGCAGAGCGCGGCCCGGCTCGTGGAACACGAAGGGGCTGCCGAGCGGGTCGGCCGGGCGGTGGACGACCTGGACGAGACCATCAAGATCATCCGCTCGACGATCTTCGGGCTCCGCACCAAGGACCGCGAGAGCGGACCCGGGCTGCGGGCCCGCACCGCACGCGCCGTCGGCGACGCGGCCCTCTCGCTCGGCCACCCGCCGCACCTGAGCATGGAGGGACTCCTCGACACCGACGTGCCTCCGCAGATCGCCGACCACGTGGTGGCGGTGCTGGGCGAGCTCCTCAGCAACGCCGCCCGTCATGCGCAGGCGACCCAGGTCGCGGTGACCCTCAAGGCCGGGCAGAGCGAGATCGCGCTGACCGTCTCGGACAACGGTACGGGCGTTCCGCCGCAGGGGCGCAGGAGCGGCCTGCGCAACCTCGACGAGCGGGCCCGGAGCGTGGGCGGGACCTTCACCGTCGAGGCTCCCGAAGAGGGTGGCAGCAGGCTCGTGTGGCGGGCGCCGCTCGCCCGCAGCAGCTGAGGGCGACGGCACGGGGGCGGAGTCAGCCGCGGATCGCCGGGGCCGGCGGCGGTGCGGCCTCAAGCCGGAATCCGGTGACGAGATCGGGGCGGATCCGCAAGGTACCGGCCATGGGCCGGCCCACCCAGGGGCGCAGCAGATCCGCGTACCGGTCGGTGTCCTCGGCGTCGGAGACCGGGCGTGCGTAGCCGGTGACGACGACGCTCCAGCCGAGGTGGGTGTCGGGGTCGATGGCATCCGCTTCGTACGCCACGACCACGCCGGGGCCATCGGCGGGTGCCGCCAGTGAGGCCAGCGCCCCGCCTTCGTGGATCCGGATGATGACGTCCTCGCCTTCGACGAGGTGGTTCACCGGTCGGACGGCGGGCAGCGCGTGCTGCGTGAAGACGATGCGCCCCAGCGACACCGTGGCGAGGAGCCCCAAGGCCTCGTCCCTGTCCAGCTCCCGCATGTGCCGGGCGGTCGTCGTGCCGCCGGTCCGGTCGGCGGGTCGCCGTACGCCTTCGTGGTCCATGGTGCGCACCTTCGTCCGGCCCCTCCCGGTCGTGACGGTTTCCGTTCCCTCAGCCTCCCTCTCGCTCCACCAGTGGGACCAGGGCCGAACGGTCCCCTTCCGCGCCCCGGGCCCGGACGGCGCCGTGCTCACGAGGCGACGAGCGTCAGGTCGCGGTCGGCGGCGAGTACCCGGATGGATTTGACCACCAAGGGCGGTACGTCGCACAGGAAGAGCCGCGTTCCCGCCGCACGGCAGTGGTGGTTGAAACGGGTGAGGAGGTCGATGCCCGCGCTGTCGCAGAAGGACAGGCCGTACAGGTCCATGACGATGTTCCGGTGGCCGGATCCGGCGAATTCGCGCAGGCGTGGCGCCACGCGCCCGGCCGTGTAGAAGTCGAGCTCTCCGGCCAGGGCGATCCTCAGCCCGCGGTCGTCCCGTGCCACGGTCTTCAGGTCGATCAAAGCGGTCGTCATGACGTCCTCCGCGCTGCGTGCGGCTCCGTGGAGTCGCGCCGTTCCCGTTGCGCCATCAGTTCATCGGGTGCCGCGCACGCCGGGAATGGCCCGGCAGGCCCTGCGGACAGGGCCGAAGGTCCCTTTCCCCAGGGCCTGCCGGTACCTGCCGGTGCCTGCCGGTGCCTGCCTCCGGGAGCCGGGCCGCCCGACGAGGTGGACGGCGACGGGGTGAGCGCGTGCCGTGAGCTGCGCTCACGGATGCCCGGGCGCCGCCGGGATCCACCTTCCTCGGGCCGGGCAGGCACGCGAAAGGGCCGAGGGTCCCTCCCCGAGGGCCTGTCCTCCCTTCCCGGGCGCACCCGGGCAGCGCGCACCCTGCCGGCCTCGGCCGACTCCACGGCTCGCAGCGGGCTCAGCGCCGGATCACCCGGCGTCCGGTGATCCGTACCGCCGTGACCTTCATCCAATGGGTCCGCGGACCACCGCCCCAGGGCAGGGAGTACGCGACGGCGTCGAGCCTGCCGAGCTCCTCGGCGTCCGTGACGCCCTCCGCCCCGCCCACGGCCATGACGCTCCAGCCCAGCCGTGTGACGTCGTCGACGTGGTCGACCTCGAAGGCCACCTCCGTCCCGGCGGCCCGTGCGAGCACCGCGTCGCCCGAGGTCCGGAAGGCGATGTCGCGGCCCGCCACCACGTAGTTGACCGGGAAGATCGCCGGGCCGTCCGGGGTGAAGACCGCGATCCTGCCGACGCCGTGCGTGGACAGCAGCCGCCGGCACTCGCCGTCGGACAGGTCGACCATCTCGGCGTCCAGCGCGGCCGTTCCCCTGCCGGGCGGGTACTCCGCCGTCGCGCCGGAGAGCTCGGCGGTGGTCGTCCCCAGCGCGTCGGCGAGGCGCAGGAGGGAGCCGATCTCCGGTGCTGCCGCGTGTTCCTCCAGGTAGGTGATGTACGCGCCGTCGGTCCCGCAGCGCTCACCCAATTGGTCACGGGTGAGGCCGAGTTCCTCGCGGCGCATGGCGATCCGCCGCCCGAGGTCGGTGCGTCCGGCCGGCGCCTCCGCGGCGCCCGGTCCGTGCTGGGTCCTGCTCATCGTCTTGACGTCCTCTCGGTGTCACGGCCGCGCGGGCGGGCGGGACGGTGGCCACGTCGTGCCGTGGTCCCCGGGCGCGACCTCGAGCGCGCCGGTGCCGGCGGCACGGGGTACACGTCGCCCAGCCCGTCGGCGATGTCGTCGGCCGGCTGCGCCCGTTCCACGTGCTCGGCCGGCCGTTCGGGTTCTACGTCCGCACGGCCGCCGCATCCGTGTCCGGGTTCCACCGCCAGGCTCACCCGGGCCCGGCCGCCCGCGTATGGGCCGGTCGGTCCCCCGACGGGGCCTGTCGGCCCCTGCCGGCCCTCCCGCGCGATGCGACGGCGGGAACCGGATCCCCCCGCACGCGAGCCGGGCTGGACGGCCGTCGTGCCCAGGCCCGGGGAAGCCGTCCTGGTCCGACCCGGGCCGGCGCGCAGTGCGCCGGGAACGGCCCCGGATCCCGGTCGAAAATACCCCCGGGGGTACTAGTGTTACGCTCGAACACATACCCCCGGGGGTAATTCTCACGAGAAGGAGCGAGAGCGTGTTCTTCATCGACACCCTTGAACTGGAAGGGCTCGGCAACCGCAGCTACCTGGCGGGCGGCACCCACACGGCCGTGGCGGTGGATCCGCCGCGCGACGTCGACCAGGTGCTCGCCCTGGCGGCCCGGCGCGGGGTGCGGATCTCGCACGTCGTGGAGACGCACGTCCACAACGACTACGTATCCGGCGGCCTGGAGCTGGCCCGCCTCACCGGCGCGGTCCACCACGTGCCCGCCGCGGCCCGGGTGTCCTTCGCCCGTACTCCCGTCCATGACGGCGACACCTTCACCGTGGACGCGGGAATCACGCTGCGGGCCCTGGCCACTCCCGGCCACACCCCGCACCACACCTCCTACGTGCTGGAGGAACACGGAGCAGCCGTCGCCGTCTTCACCGGCGGTTCCCTGCTGATCGGTACGGTCGGACGGCCGGACCTGGTCGAGCCCCGCCTGACCGAGGAACTGGCCCGCGCCCAGCACGCCTCCGCGCACCGGCTGGCCGGTGAACTGCCGGACGACACCGCGGTCCTCCCCACCCACGGGTTCGGCAGCTTCTGCTCCTCCGCGCAGGCCGACGGGGACTCCACCACCATCGGCAAGGAGAAGGCGGGCAACGACGCCCTCGTCCAGGACGTCGACGCCTTCGTGGCCGCCCTGCTGGCCGGGCTCGACGACGTGCCCGCCTACTACGCCCACATGGGCCCGGCGAACGCCGCGGGTCCGGCTCCGGTCGACCTCACCGCGCCTCCGGTGGCGGACGCCGCCGGCATCGCCGCCCGTCTGGCCGCCGGAGAGTGGGTGGTCGACCTGCGCAACCGCATCGCGTTCGCCCAGGGGCACGTGGCCGGGTCGTTCAACTTCGAGGCCGACGGGAAGCTGGCGACCTACCTGGCGTGGCTGATCCCCTGGGGCAAGCCCGTCACGCTCCTCGCGCAATCCCCCGAGCAGCTCGCGAAGGCCCAGCGGGAACTGGCCCGCGTCGGCATCGACCGCCCCGCCGCCGCTGCCACCGGTGATCCTGCCGAGTGGATCTCCGCGGACGAAGAGCTGCGGAGCTTCCCGCGGGCCACGTTCGCCGACCTGGCGGCCCTGGGCGCCTCCGAGCACCGGATCGTGCTGGACGTGCGGCGGGACTCCGAACGCGCGGACGGCTGGATCAAGGGCTCGGTGCACATCCCGATCCACCAGCTCCACCGGCGCCAGGGCGAGGTGCCGGCCGGTGTCGTCTGGGTCCACTGCGCGGGCGGAATGCGCGCGGGGATCGCCGCCTCCCTGCTCGACGCCGCCGGCCGCGACGTCGTGGCCGTCGACGACTCCTTCGACGCCGCCCGCGGCGCGGGCCTGCCGATGGCCACCGGACCCGGTTCCCGCGGCTGACGGCCGGATGACAGCCGGATGACCGCCCCCCTCCCCGATCCCGAAGAGAGAAGGACCCGATGATGTTCCCCTTCCGGCGCGGCCCCGCCCGCGTGCTTCCGGCCGATGCCCACCGGCGCGCCCGTCACGAGGGCGCCGTACTGCTCGACGTACGCGAGCCTGCGGAGTGGGCGGCGGGTCACGCACCCGGCGCCGTGCACACACCGCTGTCCGCCCTGCTGGCCGGCGCCGGCCTGCCGTCGGCCGCCCGCGGACGGCCGCTGATCGTGATCTGCCGTTCCGGGCACCGGTCCCAGCGGGCCGCGCGACTCCTGACCGGACGGGGAGCGGCGGCCGTCGACGTCAAGGGCGGCATGAACGCCTGGGCCGCAGCGGGACTGCCCGTCGTCGACGACCGCGGAAACAACGGCTCGATAGCGTGAGCGCGCTCGTCCTCGCCCTGATCGCGGGAGCCGTCGTCGGTCTGGCACTCGGCGCGCTCGGGGGCGGCGGCAGCGTGCTCGCGGTCCCGGCACTGATCTACCTGCTGGGGTTCACCCCGGCCGCGGCGACCACCGCGTCACTGATCATCGTCACCGCCACGTCCGCCACCGCGCTCTACACCCACGCCGCCTCCGGCAACGTGCGCTGGATGACCGGCTTGCTCTTCGCAGCCGCCGGCATCCCCCCGGCCGTGGCGGCGGCCGCCCTCGCCGCACGGCTGCCCGGACACGTGCTGACGGCCGGGTTCGCGGCCGTCGCGGGTCTCGCAGCCCTGCGCATGCTCAAGTCGCCCGCGCCCGGGCACGAGTTCCGGCCGGTCCGCCCCGTACGGGCCGCCGGAGCGGGCGCGGGCCTGGGCGCGGTCACCGGATTCCTGGGCGTCGGCGGCGGATTCCTCGCCGTCCCCGCCCTCGTGGGAGTGCTGGGCCTGAGGATGCGGGCGGCCGTCGGGACCAGCCTGCTCGTCATCACCGTCAACTCGCTCGCCGCGCTCACCGTCCGCACCGGCGGCGCCACGCCTCTGGACTGGGCCGTCGTCGCGCCCTTCACCGGGGCGGCGGTCCTCGGCGCGTGGGACGGGAAGCGCCTGTCCGCCGCGATCGAGGGCCCGACCCTGCAACGGATCTTCGCAGTCGTGCTGCTGTGCGTCGCGGCCTTCATGCTCACCGATGCGATCCGCTGACGGCGGATCCGCCCGACGACCACAGCCCCACACCCCACAGCCCGGGCGATCTCCGCGCCCGGACACCACCGACACCCACCAGGAGACATTCCGCCATGACCGCCCCCCACGCCCTCACCACCGAACAAGCCCTCCCCCGCCTGCACGAGCTCACGGTCCTCGACGTCCGGACTCCCGGCGAATACGCCGCAGGTCATCTGCCCGGCGCCCTGAACATCCCGCTCGATCGGATCGCACGCGCCCTCCCCGCCATCCGCCACGCCGCCGACCGCGGCGACGTCCTGGTCGTCTGCGCCTCCGGAGCACGCTCCGACAGCGCCCGCAGGACGCTCGCCGAGCACGGCATCGACACCGCTTCCCTCGCCGGGGGCACCGGCGCCTGGGCCGCGGCGGGCCACGAACTCCGCCGCGCCGAGCAGGCCCCGCGCACCACTTGGGGCATGGAGCGCCAGGTCCGCCTGACCGCCGGCACCCTCGTCCTCGCGAGCCTCGGGCTCGGCCTGGTCCGCCCCGCCTTCCGGCTCGTCTCCGCCGCCGTCGCCGCCGGCCTGGCCTACTCGGCCCTCACCGACAGCTGCGGCATGGCGGCCGTCCTCGCCCGGCTCCCCCACAACCGTCCGCGGCGCGCCGACATCGATGCCGCGCTCGCGGCGCTGCTCGACCGCTGACCCCGAGGACGGATACCCCCTGGGGTACCATGGAAGGACAGCACACCCAGCAGGAGGTACCCGGTGAAGGTCGACGACGACGCGGTCAGCTCAGTCCTCAACCGACTGCGCCGCGCCCAGGGACAGCTCGCGGGCGTCATCGCCATGATCGAAGCCGGCCGCGACTGCAAGGACGTCGTCACCCAGCTCGCAGCCGTCTCCAAGGCACTCGACCGCGCCGGATTCAAGATCGTCGCCAGCGGCATGCGCCAGTGCATGAACAACTCCGACGAGAGCCAGGCACCCATGACCGAGGAAGAACTCGAAAAGCTCTTCCTCACCCTCGCCTGACACCCGCCCGAAAGCCGCGCCGGCCGCCGTCCCGCCATGACGGCGGGTGGCGGTCACCCGGGGCGGCCGGGCACCGCAGGCCCGGTCAGAGCACCGAGCGGATACGGCGCACCAGGACCGAGCCCGCGAGGGCCAGGCCGCCCGCGAGGGCGTAGAGGGCCGTGTATCCGCCGAGGTGGGTGACGACCGGAGCCGCGATCACCGGGGCCAGGACCTGGGGCAGGGCATTGGCGATGTTGATCACGCCCAGGTCCCGGCCTCGGTCCTCCGCACTCGGCAGCACGTCCGTGAGCAGGGCGAAGTCCACCGCCGTGTACACACCGAAGCCGAGGCCGAGAACGAGCGAAGCGACGATCGCACCGGTCCACGTCTGCCAGACGGCGAGCAGCAGGGTGGCCGCGGCGATGACCAGCCCCGACCGGATCACGTAGGACTTCCGGCGGCCGCTGCGGTCCGAGCGGATGCCGCTGATCACCACCGTGGAGAGCAGGGTGAGCGCGTTGAGCGCCGTGAGGATCAGTACGCCGGTGTCCGCGTCGCCCCCGTAGCGCACCGCGTCGGTCAGGTAGTAGAGCAGGTACATCGTGCTGATGGAGTACGACAGGTTCATCAGGAACCGGGTGAGCCAGGCCCAGCCGAAGTCGGGGTGGCGGCGGGGGTCGATCCAGAAGCCGGTGAGGAAGGTCCGCCACCGGAAGGCGGGCCGGGCGGCGGGGGCGAGCGTCGAGTCGCGCCGCATCAGCACGTAGGGCACGGCCGCGAGCACCGAGAAGCCCGCGCAGGCCAGGTAGCCGGCGGTGATCCCGCCCGCGACCGTGGCCAGCGCCGTGCCGGCCAGGATGCCGACGACCTGGGAGACCCCGAGCCAGCCGCCGACCAGGCCGCGCTGCCGGGGCGGTACCTGGTCGGGGACGGCGGCGGTGAGTGCGGCGAACGCCGCGTTGAGGGCGAGCTGGACCAGGCACCAGCCCGCGATCACGGCCGGTACGCTCACCGCCAGGGAGAGGAGCACGAGGCCGGCGGCGCCGCCCGCCACCCCGGCGACCACCCAGGGGATCCGGCGGCCCACACGCGCCGTCGTGCGGTCGGACAGCGCTCCGAAGACCGGGTTGGCGACCATCGAGACGGCCGCGCCCAATCCCGTCACCAGGGCGAGGGTGGATGCCTTGTGTTCGGGGGTGAGCTGCTCGGCCTGGCGCGCCAGGAGAAGTTGCAGAGGGCCGAACCAGCCGACCCACACCCCGATGTTGGCGAGGGACAGCGCACCCACCCACCGGCCGCCGGGCGCAGTGCCGGTCCCCTCGGCGTCCGCTCCCCAAGGCCCCTTTCCCGCAGCGCCCGTTGCCCCGGCGTCGGCGGGCTTCGGCTCGGCGGTCATCTGCCGCTCTTGATCAGGTCGCGGTACCAGGCGTACGACTCCTTGGGCGTCCGCACCAGCGTCTCGTAGTCGACGTGGACGAGCCCGAACCGCTGCCGGTAGCCCTCCGCCCATTCGAAGTTGTCGAGGATCGACCAGATGAAGTAGCCGCGTACGTCGACCCCCTCGGCCATCGCCCGGTGCAGGGCGCGCAGGTGGCCGTCGTGGTAGGCGATCCGGCGGGCGTCCTCGATCCTGCCGGTGCCGGGGTCCGGTCCGTCGCCGTACGAGCAGCCGTTCTCGGTGATGTACAGGGGCGGCAGCCGGTCGCCGTAGCGCTCGCGCAGGGTGGCGAGCAGCTCGCGCAGCCCGTCCGGGACCACCGGCCAGTCGAAGTCGGTGCGTTCGTACCCCTCGATCTCCCGGATGGCGAAGGGGAGTCCGGAGGGGATTTCGATGCCGCCGAAGGCGGAGGCGCCGGCCGGGGTCGGCGCGCCGACGAGCATCGGGTTGTAGTAGTTGACCCCGTACCAGTCCAGCGGGGCCGAGATCGCCTTGAGGTCCTCCGCCACCGGGCCGGGCAGGAGGGCGTCCAGGCCGTCCGGGTAGGCGCCGGTCAGGATCGGGTCCGCGAAGAGGCGGTTGGTGAGCGTGTCGTACAGCTCGGCGGCGGCGCGGTCTTCGTCACTCTCGCTCGCGGCCCAGACGGGACTGTGCGAGGCGGCTATGCCGATCCGGCCGGCACCCGCCGCGCGCAGGGCCTGTACGCCCAACCCGTGGGCCAGGAGCTGGTGGTGGGCGGCGGGCAGGGCGTCGAAGACGAGCTGTCGGCCGGGGGCGTGTTCGCCCAGTCCGTATCCGAGGAGGGTGACCTCGGCGGGCTCGTTGATGGTGATCCACATGGGCACGCGGTCGGCAAGGCGCTCCGCGACCACCGAGGCGTACGCGGCGAACCGCTCGGCGGTGTCGCGCTCCAGCCAGCCGCCCCGCTCCTCCAGGGCGAGCGGGGTGTCCCAGTGGAAGAGCGTGGGCACCGGGGCGACGCCGGCGGCGCACAGCTCGTCGGCGAGCCGGTCGTAGAAGTCCAGGCCGGCGCGGTTGACCGGACCGCGCCCGTCGGGCAGGACGCGGGACCAGGAGACCGAGAACCGGTAGGCGTCCACGCCGAGTTCGGCCATCAGCGCCACGTCCTCCCGGTAGCGGCGGTAGTGGTCGGTCGCCACCTCCGCGTTCGAGCCGTCCTTGACGCGTCCCTGCTCCGCCGTGAAGGCGTCCCAGGAGGAGGGGCCCCGGCCGTCGGCCGCGGGCGAGCCCTCGATCTGGAAGGCGGAGGCGGAGACTCCCCAGAGGAAGCCGGCCGGGAACTGGGGTACGGGCACTGTCATGCGGACTCGCTTCGGTCGGGATGCGCGGATCCCCGGCTCGGGTGCGGGGAGGTGCTGCCGGACGTGCTGCTCACGGAACTCTCGGGTCCCGGGGCCCGCCCTGTCAATGGAAAGTGAACAATCCTCAACTTTTGCCGGATGGGATCACTGCGGGACGGCGTTACACGCCCAACGGGACGGCGTTACACGGCCAAGGGCATGGCCGTCACCGGCACCCACCTGACCGGAGCCTGACGCCCACCCCGGCCGACGGCGACGCTCCGCATCGGTCCTGCCGGGCTGGAAACCGTAGGCTCCCCGACATGACCGTGCTGCGCGGCGACGCCCTCGAACTCCGGCCTTCCGAGCCCCACGACGTCCCCGGACTGGCCGCGATCCGCGCCACCCCCGAGGTGCGTGCCCGCTGGCGCGGCGGCCCCGACTTCGAGGCCGAAATCGCAGAGGACCTGACGGATCCCGACACCCACTGCCTGACGATCCACCAGCAGGACCGGATCATCGGCATGATCCAGTGGCACGCCGAGGAGGAGCCCGACTACCGGCACGCCGGAATCGACCTCTTCCTGGACCCTGCGGTGCACGGCCGGGGTCTGGGCACCGACGCCGTCAGAACCCTCGCCCGGCACCTCGTCCGCGATGCGGGCTTCCACCGGCTCGTCATCGATCCGGCCGCCGACAACGCTGCCGCCATCCGCTGCTACGCCAAAGTCGGCTTCCGGCCCGTCGGCATCATGCGGCAGTACGAACGGGGCGCCGACGGAACCTGGCACGACGGCCTGCTCATGGACCTCCTCGCGGAGGAACTGAACTGAACTGGCTCCGGAGGCCCGCAGCGACGGAGTTTGAGACCGGCAGGAGCGGACAGACGCCGGATGTGCCGCGCTTCCGCACCGAGCGGACGGAGACCGGGGCCACGGGCCCACGATGGGCGGCCCGCCGCGGCACACCAGCCGGTCCGTTCGCATCGACCTGCCACGCCCCTCGGCATCCCCTCCCTCGGTGCCGGGGGGCGGTCGGCGCGCCTCCCCGCAGCTCTTCACCCCTGCCGGGACGGACGGCGCTCCGCTGTCCGGTGCGGACCGGACACGTGTCCGCGATGTCGTGATACCCGCCGGCCCGGCAGGTCTGGACCTGCCCGTGGCCGATGGCGGCCGTCGCCCGGACCGTCACTGAAGCAATCGCCGGCGCGGCAGCCTCGCGACGCACCCGCGTGGTGGCACGCGCCGTCCGTGAGGTGTGCGGCTACCTGGGGAACACGCCTGCCGGTGTGGGGACCGCCGCCGAGGCGGGGGCCAGGTCCGGGGAATCGTCCGGATTCCTGCTCGCCCGTGTTCTTGATGCGGAAGAGTTGACTCGGCACGTACGAGCCTGGAGGCGCCCTGTCATGACGGCATCACGGACCGACGTCGACGCTCTGGTCCGCTTCTTCTGTTGCGCGCCTCAAGGCAGTTGGTTCGGCCCCTACGCCACGCCCGGGGGTCCGGTGGATGACGACCTCAGGACGGAGCTGCTGCCGGGCAGTGCATGGCGGTACCGGGTCGCCGATGAGGCCGGACTGCCCATCGATCTGCATGTCTGCGCCGGGCTTGGTCCTGGCGCCCGCACTCTGTGGGATCTCGAGGTGCGGAGGCTGCTGCAGCTCGGACGCGGATCGCCCGGTCTGCCGCACGTACTGGAGGGCGGATTCGTCGACGCGGAGGACACCCGCCGGATCGTGCCGGGTGCCGACGGTCTGGCCGTGGTGGCCACCCGCGCCGCCGACTGGACTCTCGCCGACCACATGGCACGTGATCGCACCAGTGCCGTCCAGGTGTTCACCCAGCTCGCCGAGGCGCTGGCCGAACTGCACGGCCAAGGGATGGTGCACGGCTCACTCTGGCCGGGAGCCGTACACGTGGCCTCGACGGGCTGGGAGGCTACGCATGTCCAATGCCGGCTGGCCCACTTCGAGATGACCTCCCTCCTCGCCAATCATGCACGCCTCACAGGGAGTCCGCTTCCTCTTCCCGCACAGGCCGTCCCGTACGCGGCGCCCGAGATGCGCACCGCCACGACAGCGTTGCCGCCGGAGCAAGTCGCCCGGAGCGACGTCTACAGCCTGGCCGCGATCGCGCGGGAATGGCTCGGCGGGGCGCAGGAGGAATCGTCTGCCGCCTCCACTCCACGTCATGATCGGCCGGGGCCGTCGGAGCGGGTGGTCCCGGCGGTGCTCCAGGAGCTTCTGACGCGGATGCTCGGCCCTGCTGCCACGCGGCCTCCCGCGACCGAGGTGGCCGGGCGGCTCCGCGAAGTGGAGCACGTGGTCGCAGTGGCCGACGTCCCTCGCACCGGGAGCCCGTACCTGCTGTTCTGTCCGTGGGAGGAGATGAGCGGTCCGGACGGCGAGCTGGGTCTGATCGAAGGCACTTCCCGAACGCCGCAAGGGCGTCACGACATGCTGACCCTGATCGCTGCCGATCTGCGGCGGGGACATCTCGTGTACTCCCCGCGGGGGGCCGCCCCGTTCCTGCCCGGCGGTTCGCGCTGGGCAAGCGAGGCCCGGTACGTCCTCATCGGCGAGTCGGTGGCCTGGTTCTGCAGGCCGCTCTGGAATCACGGGCCCTTCGGCCTGAAAGCTGCACCCCGCGATGACGCTCTTGTGCTGAAGCACCTCGTGAAACTCCCCTCCGAGGCGCTGGACGCGCTGCTCCGCGGGAGTCCCCGGGTGAAGATCCCGGCGGTCGATGTCATGCCGTTTCACCCCCTACAGCCGTTGCACGAGCCCACTCTGGCCAACCGGCCGTCCTGGGCGCGGCTCTTGCGCATGCCCGGGGACGGTGTCCCGCCCGAGGACGCCCTCTTCACGGAGGCCGTCACCTGGCTCATGCGCTATCAGGCGGTGGTCCCGCAGGCCCGGTCCTACGCCTGCATCGCGTTCCGGGACGGGCCGGCCATGGAAGTGCGCCTCGACCGGGAGCGCGACCGCGCGCGGCTCTTCGAGAACCCGCTGCTGTTCCACTACTCGCGGTTCCCGGGAAACCGGCCGGAACTCGGCGACCTGCTGGCACGCCTGCAAGCCGACGGCCCGACCGTCGTGGAACTGGTGGGTGACCTGAACGGGCGTCCCGCAACATCCGGTCACAGATCCCGCTGGTTCGCCGCGCCCACCGGTCCCGACCGGGTCACGCTGCGCCCCGCGGATCCGGAGAACCTGCCGCCCCCCGCGCACTGCTGGATCCGCCCCGCCGACGACGCCGCGACGGCGGCGCAGCTCAAGGCACAGGCTCTTGCCGTGGAGGAGCTCCGACGGATGCCGCAGCTACGGTCCCAACTGCGCGCGCCCACGTCCCAGCGCCTGGGCGGTGACCGATGGGCTTCCGCCGATGGGACCCTGCCGGGCGAGGCCGCCGTGGCGGTCCGGGAGATACTCGCCACCTCGCCCTTCTATGCCCTTCAAGGCCCGCCCGGATCCGGCAAGACCACCGTCACCGCCAAGGCGGTGGCCGCGTGGCTGAGGGCTTTCCCCAACAGCCGGGTTCTCGTCTCCGCGCAGTCCAACGCCGCGGTGGACACCCTCGCCGAACGCATACTGACCGAGGTCGGCGCGCTGGAGCGGGGCGGTCGCCCGACGGGAGACGACACTGTTCTGGCCTGGCGTCCGGCAGTGGCCGACGACAACCGGGTCAGTCCGTCGACGCGTGCGTGGAGCAGTTCCGAACTCACCGAGCGCGTGATCCGCCGCAGCCGGGCCACGGTCGCCTCGGCGCTCGCCGCCGGCGTCCGACCCGGCATGCAGGAGGTTCTGCAGCGCTGGCAGGAGCTGTCGTCCGATCCCCGTACCGTGCTCGAGCTGACCGGCCGTCTGGCGCATTCGGCCAACCTGGTGTTCGCCACCTGCGCCATGTCACGGCCCTCGGTGCTGAACCCGTACCGGGAGCGGGACACGTTCGACTGGGTGATCGTCGAGGAAGCGGCCAGGGCCTGGCCCACCGAGCTGGCGCTGCCACTCACCCGGGCGTCGCGCTGGACCCTGCTCGGCGACCACCACCAGTTGCCCGCCCACGGCAGAGAAGAATTGGACCGCTTCCTCTGCAGCCTCGGCTCAAAGTCGCTGGCAGAGGTGGGAATCCCCCCGGAGGACCGTGATTCCTACAGGCGGGTGTTCGATCTCTTCCGGAATCTCTTCGACTCGGGATTCGGCCCTGCCTCGCCAGACCGTCCCGTACGGCGCCTGACGGTGCAGTACCGCATGGCAGGGCCCATCTCCCAGCTGGTCGGCGAGGCGTTCTACCCCATTCCTGCCGCGGCCGGCGAGCCGGCCAGCAGCGGGCTGCTGTACGGCGGACCGCCCCGGAGCTCGCCGCCCGGCCTCCCCGCCGTGCTGGCGGGACGCTCGGTGGTGTGGGTGAACACGCACGGGCGCCCCGACTGCCGGGACATGCCCGCATGGGCCAACCCCGGAGAGGCCGCCCTGACCGCACGCCTGGCCGAGCAGGTCATGCAGTCCTCCGCAGCACCGGGACAGGGACTCGACCGGCTGGCGGTCCTGACCCCGTACCGCAGACAGCAGGAGCTGCTGCTGCGCTGGCCGGCGCTGGCGGGCCGCGTCTGGACCGCTCACTCGTTCCAGGGCCGGGAGGCCGAGACGGTGATCGTGTCGCTGGTACGCGACACCAGGCGGGGAACCGAGGGGGCCGAGGAGACCCGCCCGTGGCAGAGCCTCGGCCACCTGGGCCGGCCCCAGCTCGTCAACGTGCTGCTGAGCCGGGCACGCAGCCTGCTCGTTCTCGTCGGCGACTTCGAGCATTTCGCGGCCCACGGGACGACCGTCTGGGGGCAGATCTGCCACACGGTCGTGGAGCAACAGGCCGTGATCCCGGCCGATGCGCTGTTCCCGGCCGAGGAGGGGTGAATGTCCGACGGCACCGTCACGCTGTACCTCCCCTGCGCCGTCGTCCACGCGCGCGCGACGCTCGACTTCGGCCCAGGTGTCTCCGCCGTCGAAGAGATCGTCCTCAGGGCGCTCACCGTCCAGCCGATGCCGGTCGAGGAGCTCACGACGCTGCTCGGGCTCCCGCGGCCGGTGGTCGCGGACGTCGTCCACGCCCTCTGGCGCCTCGGCCATCTGACGGTCGTACCGGACAGCGGTGTCCTGGTCGTCTCCCCCGACACCGCTGACGCCGTGGTGACCGGGCGCATGGGCGTGCTGAGCGGACCCGTGCGCGAAGAACGCACGCTCAAGCTGGTGGTCGACGCCCTGTTGGGACAGGTACTGCCGCCCGGGACCGGCCGACGAGCGCCGCAGGACCAGCGCGTGGAGCCGCTGCGCGGAGGTGCCGATCTGGCCGAGATCTCCGCCGCCGATCTGCGCCGGGCGGCGTCAGCGGCGCTGCGCACGGATCCGGAACCAGGTTCGGGGAGGGCTGCTCAGCGGGCGGTGCGGGAACACCGCGTGCTGGAGGTGCACGTCCCAGAGGGCCCGGTGGGACGGTACTGGCGCCCCGTCCTGGTGCGGCCCTGGCTCGGGCAGTCCCCCGGTACGCTCGGTGTGACCGTCGTCGATCCCCGGGTGCCGCCGGCCGCCCGCGAAGCGGGTTCGGCCCGGCTGACCCAGCTGGTGGCCGACCGGCCCGAGGCACCGTTCACGCGGCACCTGCGCGCACAAGCGGTGAGCCAGTCCCTTGCGGCGCCGACCGTCAAGGGGCTGGCCGATGCCCTGGCCCGGCGAACCGGCCGGCTCGCCGGGCTGCCGGCCGGTCAGCTGGCCAGGCACCACGAACAGCTCACCGAAGCCGCTCTCCAGCTCGACGAAAGCGTCGCGGCGTACATGGAGCACGAGGCGTCGGTCGAACCGGTTCCTGGTGACGGCCTCGTGGACGCCGCGGCGCGACTGATCGGCGAAGCCCGAGCCCAGGTGGTCATCGTCGCCTCCCGGCTTGCCCCGCCCTCGTCACGGATGCTCGAACCGCATCTGGCGAGGGCCGTGCGCCGGGGCGTTCAGGTGGTACTGCTGCTCGAGAACGACGTGCCCGTATCGGCCCGTCTGTGGGCCCTGGCAGATCCGGAGCGCCGGGCTTCCCTGCTGCTGCCCCGGCAGCCCGCCGCCGCCCACGCAGGGCTGGTCATCCGGGACGACGAGGAGGCACTGGTCCTCGCCGGAACCGTGTTGCGAGGAGACTGCAGCCTCGGGCTGCGGCTGAGTGCGCCTGGCGGCGGCGTCTGCCCCGCCGTCCGCGCGCTGCTGTCCTGGGTGCGTACGGAAGCCCCCGACTGGACCACCGCCAAGGCGATCCTGCCCCGCCCTTCCTGGCAGGCTCCTGACAGCGCCCCGGCCGGGGCCACGGGCTTCGACCGGCTCCCGGAGCCGCCGCCCGACGATGCGGACGGGGCGGCCACCGCGGCCTGGGAGGCGGCATGGCGGGCCTACTCGGAGGGGCACGGGGAAGTCCTGAGGTCCCGTTCGCTTCCCCACATCCGCTGGGTCACCGGCGTGCATCTCGACAACCTCCTGTGGCACGCTCTGCGCACTGCCGAACGGCGCCTGGTGATCGCCTCGAACCGGATCTCCGACCGCGTGGTCGACGACCGCTTCCTCGCCCTGTTGCGCGGCCGGCTGGAACGCGGCGTGATCGTGACCGTGGCGCACCCGAGCATGCCCCGCCACCCACGGCCACCCGGTCTCGACGCGCTGTCCGCCGAGTTCCCGGAGACGCTGCTCCTGATCGAGGCCCCACGGGGTGCTCGAGCCGTCGTCTGGGACGATGACTCCGTACTGCCTGCGTCCGACCCACTGGCCCCGGCCCTTCCGGCATCGGCCGCCAGGCCCCGACGGTCTTCGCTCGGCCTGTGGCTGACCGGAGCGGCCATCGCCGACCGGATCGCCGCGGCCACGGGTGAACCGTCCGTCGTGACCGATCGCGTCACGGGCCGGCCGTCCGCACACTCCGGCCCGCCGCAACCGCTCACCCGGATCAGGGCGTTCAACGTCGCGCAGCGCATCCGTAACCGGTGGCACGAAGGCCGCACGACCGAGGAGGCTCTCGCGCCACTGGTAGCCGAAGACAATCCATGGCCCGTGCTGGACTGCCTCGCGGGGAGCTCCGTCCCCGGCGGGCCGCTGCTCCAACCCGGCTCGTCCGAGTCCGCTCCCGGCGGCGATGCCGAACACGAGCTCACGGACGGGGCCGCTGCGGACCCTGCCGTCGCGTTCCACACCCATGGTTCCGCGGACGACTTGCTCTGCTCGTGCGTCGCGTGGTGTCTGACACACGGTGCCGACCGGACCGACACCGCGACCCTCGACCGCTGGCGGAATTGGCTCATCCAGCACCTGTGGCTGTCCGGCCGCTTCACCGAGGCCGCTCTGCTCCGCCTCGGTCACCCCTCCGACGCCTCGCCACGCCCGTCCCTCACCGTGGTCGCGGCGGCGCTCGGCACCGAAGTCTCCACGCTGGCCCTGCTGACAGCGTTGGACGACCCGGACCGCTCCCCCGCCGAGGACGCCGCCCTGCTCTGCGTGGCCGCGGCCGAATCCTTGCGTACGGCCGATGACGACCACATGGACATCCTCAAGAGGCTGGTCCCGCGTGTGCCGGCGCCCTGGGGGAACCTGGGAGACGCGGTGCTGGGCTATCACGCCGTGGCACGCGGCCTTCCCCCCGAGCTGCTGCTGCGACCGGCCGTCGACCGCGCCGGCCGTGCCCGGCGCCTGAGCTCCGCGTGGACCGAACTGGCCCGTGCCGTCGACCGCGCCCAGCGCACGCATTCCGCCTTCGTGGACCTCAGACGTCTCCAGGTGGCCCTGTTCAAGAGGTCGGGGCCCTTCGGCGCCCTGGAAGAGGCGGCCGCGAAGCGGGACGGCGACGCCGTTCGGATGTTCCTGACCTCCCACTCGGCGCTCGACCACTCCGACGACCTGACCGTCGATTCGATCATCGACGAGGCCTGGTTCGGGGTGGCAGCCGGCCCGGTCACCCTGAAGGGATCCCCGCGCAAGGCATTCAGCGCGCGGCTCGTGGCGATCGTGGCAGCGGCCCGGGAGGTGCTCGACGCCGAGGAGAGCCTTTCCCGCCGGCCGGGGATCGTCGCAGCCTCGGCGCACCAGGAGGCGGTGCACGAGCTCGCGACCCGCATGCAGGGCCTGTCGGCCGGTTTGAACACCGCCGCCTGCGGTCTCGGCCACCCGGAAACCACTCTCGCCGTACACGCGCTCCAGCAGGTGTTCCGCATGACCGAGCCAGAGGTGCCATGACGACCGACCTGCAGACCGAGATCCTCGCGACCGCACTGCGCACGTGGCCGGCCCGGTGGCGACACCCCGCGACCATGCTGGCGGTGGCCGAGGACCGGGGCGTTCCCCGGTCCGGCGATCTGGTCCACGCGTTCCTGACGGACCTGAGCCGGTTGGACACTCCGGTCACGGCCTGTCGAAGACTGATCGGCCGGGGCGAATTCGAGACGGTGCGGCAGTTGCTGTCCGAGGAGTCCATCGAGCCCGCCGACCGTGCCGAGCTGACGTTCGACCTCGACCGCGCCGTGATGCGCGGCATCACCGACCTCCGCTACGAGCTCGCCTCCCTGCGGCGGCGCGCGGAGCTCACCGGCCGGCCCATCAGCCTCGACGCGGCACGGCTGGAGGAACAGGCCAGGCGGTCCTACCCGCCCGTTGCCGCCGAGCTGACCGACGCCGAGCGCCGGGTCGGCGAGGTGGAGAACAACGTCCGACGTGAACTGTGGGCGGCGGCCACTGCCACCGCGGCCGCCGGCCCGGGCGGCGCGGCGACCCTCTGGCTGGCCGAGATCCGCTCCAGCCTCGCCACCGGAGACCTGGCCACGTCCCGTCGGCTGGTGGCGGCGGGTCCCGGCCGACCGGAGCCGCACCCCGACAACAGCGATCCCGTCTCCGGCCTCGACGAGCAGGGCACCGCCCTGGCGATCGCACTCAGCGCGATGGCGGATCGGCTCACCGAACACACGGCCTTCGACTTCGTGCGCGCTCTGGGCCGGCTGATCGGGGCGGCTGCCCCCCTCTACCAGGTGCGCGGCGCCTCGGACGGTGTCCTCGTCAGCCTTCGCTGCCAGTGGCCGGGCCTGCCGCGATGGCTCGCCGTTCCCGACGGCGAGGGCCTGGACCTGTGGGTCGCACCGGGCAACCGTCCTCCCTCGGCTCGGTCGGCTCCCGCTGCCTGGTTCGTCACCGATGCCGACGTGAGCGCCCCCTCCCTGCCGGGCTTGGCACGCATCACTCGCGAGCAGCTGCTGGACCTCGCCCTCACCGAAACGGGGTCGGACGCCCGCCTGTACGGACTGCTCAGGCTCATCTGCTCACAACTTCCCGTGCCCGAGGTGGTGAAGGATCAGGGAAGCGCCCTCTCCCTGTCGGAGGTCGCCGAACTGCTCGATCTCCTCGGCCTTCCGGCACCCCCGGACATGACGGCCGTCCTCCACTACGAAAGCGGTGGGCGTCCCCGCCTCATCGTCGATCTCCTGACAGAAGCACTGTGCCAGCCCGGCGGACGCGCAGGCATGGGCCCGGCGGCCCTCCAGGAAGCGCGTCGCACCTCGTGGCCCCGCACGTTCGAGGCCCTCCTGGAGCCCTACCGCGACGACCATGCCGGGCTGCTGCTCCTGGTGGCCGTCATGTTCCACGCCGACCAGGAAGCCGGCTTCACGGTGGACGAACTACGCGAGGGAATCGCCGCCGTCGCCGCCAGCAGGGAGGCCGCCGCACAGCTGAGGAGCCTCCCGGGCCTGCCCGCGGCCGCCGAGCGGCTGGTCCGTGACGGCTTCTTCCAGCGCCGTTCCGAGACCGGATATGCGCTGTCCGACGACGGGGTGCGGCACCTGCTGCCCCAGGGACCCGACGGCCGCGGGGTACGGCGGCATGCCGAGGACGCCGCTGTGGCAGCCCACCGCCGGCACCTCGCCGATACCGCCGAACAGCGTGCCGAGATCGGTGCCCAGGTCATCCGGGTGATCAGCCACATGGTGAGCGGGACCATGTCGGCGATCAAAACCGAACTCACCCTGATCGAGCGGACCCAGGACCCGGAGTTGCAGGCCGCCGTGGCGCGGGTGCGCCGCTACGCCGACACCGGGCAGAATCTCGACGAGCAGTTCGAACGCGCGATGCGGCCACTGGAGCCGTGCGCACTGCGCCCCTTACTGACCGGCATGGGAGAAACGCAGAGCTGGCGCAGTCACGGAGTCGTCAGGGTCGTGCTGAACTGCCCGCCGAACCTCCATGTGATGGCCAACAGGTGGCTGCTCGGGCAGGCGTTCGCCAACATGCTCGACAACGGGCGTCTGGCCATCCAGGAAACGGGGGCGGACCTCGGCCTGATGCGGGTGACCGTCACTTCGGACGGCTCGCACTGCACGGTCGACATCGCCGATTCGGGAGGCGGCCTGCCCCAGGAGCGTCGCCGTCTCCTGGAGGCGAGGCAGCAGGTACCGAGCACCCGCGGCCGTGGCATCGGCCTGCTCCACTCGCGCGGTTGGTTCGAGAGCTACGGCGGGGATCTGGAGATCCCCGCCGGGAACAGCGACCTCGGTGGCGCGTGGTTCCGAGTGAGGCTGCCGCTCTGCGAGTCGTTCAGCGACTGACTGCAGTTCACGAACAGTCGTCGTCCTCGCCGGTCTTCCACTTCCGGCAGAACGCCTCGACGAGCTCGGCGGCCTCGTCCACCGCCCCGTGCCGTACGGCCATGTCGGCGGCCTGGTACTCGTCCTTCATGCGGTCCAACTCTGCGCCGGGAAGGCGCTGTTCGAACGCGACGCGCCGCCAGTGCCGCTCGGCGTGCATCAGCCAGGTTTCCAGACGCGCCCGTCGACTGGGATCACGCTTGCCGAGCAACAGGGTGACGACGGCCGGGATGTCGTTGAGGTACCGGTTCTCACGCCCCTTGTCCACGATCGCGACCAGCCGGTACTCGGCCCGCAGCTGGTCGCGTTCCCGGTCCAGCCCCGAACCGGGTGCGGAACTCACCGCAGCCACCGGAATCTCCGTGTGGTCCCGCAGCCATGCGATGATCCGCAGGCCGAGTTTGTCGTCCACGGCGGGATCGTTGTTCAGGTGCAGGTCCACGAGGGCCGCCTGGTACTCCGCGCCGACATCGACCTCGTTCTTGAATTCGATCCATTCCCCGAACGAGGTGATCGCATCGCACCGGCATTCACAACGGGATGCCAGTACCTGGTGGGCGACGGTCTCGGCATGCAGATCGTCGATGACGAGGACGCGAGGCAGGGCGGTGCGGCGTGCATCCGGCGAGGCGCTGTCCACGAGTTCGGGCGCGAGCCGCCCGAGTACCGCGTCGCGGGGACGATCTGCACGGGCGAGCCCGGCGATGAGGCGGACCAGTTCGTCACGAGCCCGCTGGACCCGCCTCCACGACCAGGGTTCGACCTGGTGCGCCGTCTCGGGATCGCCGCGCCACAGCTGCGCCAGCCGGTCGATGTCGTCGGGGGTGGGGTCGGCGGCCACCCCCTCGATCAATCGCCAGGCGTCCACCGTCACCCTTCCGGGATCCAATGAATACCGCTCCGGTTTGGTGCCGCTCCGTCTCAAGGGAATCCCGGCGGCCCGCAGCTCTCCCAGGTACTGGTGAACGGTCGATTTGTCGAGCGGAGGATCGGCACGCAGCCGCCGCGACAACTCCTCCGCGGTGCGTTCCGCGGTCATGGCGACGACCAGCAGGATCAGGACCTGTCGCGCCCTCCCCTTCAGTTCGGCCAATGCCGGTGTGCTCGGTACGAACTCCAGCTCGCCCAGCACGTTGACGGCGAGACGGGACTCTTCGGCGACATCGCTCACGCGTCAACAGTAGGGGCCGGCGGGCGCCTCGAGAGGGCGGTCGCCCGACACCGTGAACCGAACCGTGAAGCGTCGTACGGCGGCCTGTCCGGATTCAGGATTCCACGCACTCCTCAATTCAATACCCGCGTTCCAGCATGGAGTTCGTCAAGCCCCGGCTTCGAAGGAGAAGAGCAGGTCATGGCACGTGCGAACCCGAACACCGCAAACCTCCGCGGCGCGATGGCCGCGACCGGCGGCACCTCGGTGCTCACCGCGGTCGGCGGCGTCGCCGCCCAGTTCCCGGCCGAGGCCGGCCTCATGCCGGTGATGCTGCTGTACGGCATCAGCGGCGCCCTCGCCGTACTCACCGGCCTGACCAAGCTGTACGAGATCCGGTGCCACCGCACGCCCGAGTACATCGCGGAGAGGTCACTGGCCCGAACCGCCCGCCGTCATCGCGACCCCGATCGTTCCATGCGCCTGGCCCTCATCGACCGGGCGCTGGCACGCAACCCTCGGGTACCCGTCACCCAACTCGCCGCCCTCCTCACCGACCCGGAGCCGTCTCACGACCTGCCGTCGCCGCCGCACCGGCAGTCGCGCCGCACGGCACAGTCCGAAGGGCAGACGTCCGGCAATTGACGGATCGGCGGCCCGGAGGCCGTACGACCCGACACCGGGCACGGCGGGCCGGAGGGTCTGCCGTGCTCATCGGGTGGGGCCGGCCTCCCTGCCCTCGGCAGCGATCTGGTCGTGGAAGCGCTTGTGGACCCAGTGGCGCTCGCCGAGGATGCTCACCCACTGCAGGCCGTGTCGTGCACGGCCTGCAGTGGGGACGGGGCCGGGTCAGGACGGGGCGGGCCGCGTCGGCTGTGCCCCGCACCGTGGAGGCGCCTGTCGTCAGCGATGCGTATGGACTCGGCCGGTCCTCGTCAAGGTCCCGTCAAGGGTGGTCCTCCGGGGCGTCGGGCCGGGGATAGCTTTCGAGGACCGCCCCGGAACGCCTCCCCGCATCCGGGGCCCCGTCTTGCATTCACGGCTCCTCCAGGAGGACCCCATGTGCCTGTTCCAGTACGAAGACGACCCCGAGCCCGAGGAACGCGTCCCGGCCGGGCTCCTCTACGTCCCCGTCCGGCCGGGAACGGCGCAGGTGGTGGTGCGGATGTTCCGCACCCCGCTGGGCGCGCGCACCGCCGTCGGTTTCACCGACCCCGGCAGGCTGGCCGCCACGTTCGGCGCGCAGCAGCCGTGGATCCGGCTCTCGGCGACGGCCCTGCGGGCCATGGCCGAGCCGCTCGGGGCGGAGCTGCTGACCGTCGACCCGACCCTCACCGCTCCCGCGGTCTCCGGGTCCGTGACGGCCGGCGCCCCGGGCTCCCGTCCCACCTCGGCCGTGCCACCGGCCGTGGCGTCGGCCCCCGCGGCCCGGGCCGCCTGAGGGAGGGGACGCACACCATGACCACTGCGGTCATACCCGCGCCCGAGTCGGGCACGGAGGACCTCTCCGTCTGGCCCGCGTCGACGGCCCGCCACGTGCACGGCGGCCTGACCGTCGGCGGGGTGGAGCTCGCAGAGGTGGCGGAACGGTTCGGCACGCCCGTCTACGTCCTGGACGAGGGAGAGGTGCGCGAGCGCTGCCGGACGTACCGGGACGCGTTCCCCGAGGCCGAGGTCCTCTACGCGGCCAAGGCGTTCCTCTCCCGCGCGATGGTGCGGTGGGTGCAGGAGGAGGGGCTGGGCCTGGACGTGTGCTCGGCGGGAGAGCTGGAGCTGGCCGTGGCGGCCGGGTTCCCGCCCGAGCGGATCGTGCTGCACGGCAACGCCAAATCGCCTTACGACCTCGAGAGCGCGATGCGGCTGGGAGTCGGGCGGATCGTGATCGACAGCCCCTCGGAGATCGCCCGCATCGCCGCTGCCATCGGGCCCGACGGGCGTCAGAAGGTGATGGTGCGGGTGGTGCCGGGCATCTCCGCCGGCGGCCACGACAAGATCCGCACGGGCACCGACGGCCAGAAGTTCGGGCTGTCCGTGACCGACGGCTCCGCACAGCACGCCGTGGCCCGCATCCTGGCCCAGCCCCGGCTGGAGCTGACCGGCCTGCACTGCCACATCGGCTCGCAGATCACCGAGGTGAAGCCCTACCTCACCGCCCTGCGCCGCATGGTCGGGCTGATGGCCCGCATCCGCGACGCGCACGGCCGCGTCCTGCCCGAGCTGGACATGGGCGGCGGCCACGGCATCGCGTACCGGCCGGGCGACGCGGCCCTGGACGTCACCGCGCTCGCCCGCAGGCTGCGGAGCGAGCTCGCCGTGAGCTGTTCCGCCGCCGGGATGCCCGTCCCGCGGCTGGCCGTCGAACCGGGCCGGGCCGTCGTGGGGCCGGCCGGGGTCGCCCTCTACCGGATCCTGGCCGTCAAGCACACCGGGGACACGCTGTTCGTCGCCGTCGACGGCGGTATGAGCGACAACCCCCGGCCCGCCCTGTACGGGGCGCGCTACGCGCCCCGTCTGATCGGCCGCGCCCCGGCGGCCGCCCCGCGGACGGCGACGGTCGTCGGCCGGCACTGCGAGG
The DNA here is from genome assembly GCF_044541755.1 of Streptomyces sp. NPDC085524. NCBI lineage: Bacteria > Bacillati > Actinomycetota > Actinomycetes > Kitasatosporales > Streptomycetaceae > Streptomyces > Streptomyces sp. NPDC085524. The sequence continues at coordinate 392 of NZ_JBITTH010000009.1, read as the reverse complement.
CCGGGGACGTCCTCGCGGCCGGGGTGGAGCTGCCCGGTGACGTCCGCCCGGGCGATGTGATCGCCGTACCGGTGTCGGGGGCGTACCAGCTGTCCATGGCCTCCGGCTACAACATGGTGGGCCGGCCGCCCGTGGTCGCGGTCCACGAGGGTGGTGCGCGGCTCCTGGTCCGCCGCGAAACCCTGGAGGACCTGCGGCGGCGCGACATCGGCGCATAGCGCGGCAGCGCCCGTGGCGTCCGTGTTCACGGCCGGTCCTCCGCCACGGCGGAGGACCGGCCGGTTTTCCCGAGTGGCGGTCAGCCGGCGTGCACGTGGGGGCGGCGGGAGCGGTCGGGTTCGGCCTCGCGGATGACTTCGCGGGTGACGGGGGCGACCTCGCCCTGGCCGAAG